>PBJZ01000006.1 GCA_002721275.1 Flavobacteriaceae bacterium | reverse complement strand
ATATTTCAATGGTTCATCAATTTGATAATATTGAGTTGGAAAAACACTATATCTTTTTTGAATACTTAAGAAAGAAGTTTCCAGTAGATGGAAATAAAAGAATTGATGTTTCTGACCTGGTTGATTTAGAATCACTTAATCTTGATATTAAAGGGAAATTGAACATTTCACTTGAAGATGAGGATACCATCTTTAACCCTAATGAATATGGTGATGGAACTCTAGGTGGTGAAGAAGAAGTTGATTTACTTTCTGAAATTATCAATGAAATCAATGAATACTACGGTAAACTTCCGGAAGGTACAGAGGAAAGTTCAAAAAAATTGATGAAAGAAATAGTGAACGATGAAAACTTTAGGAATGTAGTTAGTTCAAATAATACTGATTCAAACAAAAGAGATAGGATTAAAGAAATTTACGAAAACAAGAACATAAAGACACTTGACACAAGTACTAAACTTTATGAGTTTTTTGAAAAGAAAGAATTTAAAGAAAAGATGATTCGTATGTTTATTTCTAGACCTGAATTACTAAACCAATTGAGAGAATAATCCCCTTCACGACCTCAATGAGTTCTAAATAAGGTCATGAATGGAACTCATTGAGTCCTTTACTATAACATAAATTATTGATAATCAAGTATTTAAATAATTGGTTCAAGTCCAGGTGGGACCACCCAAGAGAAGCCCTAACTACTTGTAAAAGATGAAGTTAGGGTTCTTTTTTTTTTCTTAAAGTATGTGGTGGTACAAATAGTGGGTTAAGTAGTACTAAAATAAAAGATTAAAGTCAGTTAAATTAATTTTCAATTATTTGATTAACAAGTTTGTCAGAAAACTTTTTTGAACTAAAGAAAGAACTGTAAAACAAATTTTTGTCTTTTGAATACTCAAAATTATCATCAACATCAATTCCATCTCCTTCATATGTTTTGTCTTTTGTGTCCATATAAACTTCATTTGACAAACTATATTCCCAACCGTTGGGGAGTTGTTTCCATAAGAGTTCTGAAAAAATTCCATTTGTTTTAGAACCTAATCTTTCTAAATTGTTAAAACTCAAAGACCCTAACACAAATATTTCTGTAGAACTTGATGAAAAAGGGGAGGTCAATAAATAAATCTTTTTTTCACTCTTTTTGGAGGGTTTAATGAAGTATTTCTGAACTGGAGTAAACCCATTTGAAGTTTTTGTCTTTACTGAAAAAATGTGTTTCTCGCAAGAATTATTGCGTATAGAATTGCTAATATTGAATTTATTTTTTTTACCATAATTAATTTCAAAACTCAAATTTAAAAACAATTAATTTCTTAAAAAAAGTGATTACGCTTAATCATTTTTTGTGTAACTCCATACTTGTCTGCACAAACTGAATCAAGGACTTCGATTTATTTGAATATTTTTGAATAATTTTAGATTAATAATCATTTAAATATTTAAGCCCAACATGAAAAGATTATTTCTTCTTTTTTCAATTATCCATTCACTTATCAATTCTCAGATAATTTCCAAAGAATTAGTAACAAAGCATCTATTTACTCTTTCGTCAGATTCAATGGAAGGTAGAAAAGTAGGAACCCGAGGAATTGAAAAAGCAGCTCAATATATTGAAAAGGAATTTGAAAGGATAGGTCTTGATAAATTTGGCCAAATGCAAGCTTACAGGCAGACATTCAAAAATAATGGACTAACCCTGTTTAATCTGATTGGTTTTTTGGAGGGAAAAAGTAAAAAAGATGAATTGATCATAATTTCTGCTCATTATGATCACCTAGGAATTAAAACAAATGGTGTAGGTGATTTAATTTATAATGGAGCCAATGATAATGCCTCTGGAGTAACAGCAGTGCTAGCTTTAGCCGAGTATTTTGCCAATAATCCTTACAATGAGCGCAGCATTATTTTTGTAGCTTTTACAGCAGAAGAAATTGGGTTGGTAGGATCCAATTATTTTGGTAAAAATATAAACCCTGAAAAAATAATAGCAGGCGTAAATATTGAAATGATAGGAAAAGAGTCACCTTTTGGTCCCAATACATCCTGGCTAACTGGATTTGATCGCTCTGATTTTGGAAAAATAATTCAAAAAAATCTTGAAGGAACTAACTATAAAGTTTTACCAGATCCATATGTGGATTTTGAACTCTTCTTTAGGTCAGATAATGCCTCCTTGGCAAGATTAGGGGTTCCAGCACATACTTTTTCAACTAGCCCAATGGATAAAGATTTAGACTATCATAAAGTTACTGATGAGGCTGGCACATTAGATCCATTTATAATTTCCAAATCAATAAGAGCTATAGCAATTGGAATTAAGTCTATTGTTAGCGGTATCGACACTCCATCAAGAGTGGTTATTCAATGAATTAGTTGCTTAGATTGAAAAATAATTTTAAGCTAACCACTCAGAAATATTTATGAGTTTATTTTCAACTAAACTCTAGTTTTTTCAAATTATACCAATTAATAGTCCAAATGCTATTAATATTATTAAACCAGCAACAAATATTTGAATCAACTCTAATGTTATTTTTTTTAATAGCAGATTTCCAATAATGGACCCCGATATTCCTGAACAAATTGCACAAAAACCAAGTAAATAATAGCTTGAGAGATCATAATTAAATAAGTTACTGGAATAAACACCTATTCTAGAAACATCTACTAATAATGAAATAAGAACAGTTGTGCCGATAAATTCTCTTTTGTTTAGATTAGCTTTTATCAAGAAAGCACTTCTTAATGCACCTTGGTTGCCAGTTAATCCACCAAAAAATCCACTCAAAAATCCACCTAACGGGAGAGTCTTTTTTTCAAATTTCAAATTTTTAAAAAAAGGAACTAATTCAATTAATGCAAAAATTAATAATAATATAGAGATTACAAATTTTAATAATTGAACATTAAATATTTTTCCAAAAAAATCGTATGAATATATAATTGTGCCACCGTTTAACTGAAAAAGAATAAAAGAGCCAATAAATGCAGATAGAATAGCAGGTAAGCCAAATCGAATTAATACCTCTTTATTTACATGTTTACCAACAATAAATATTTTAAAAATATTATTTGTGAAATGAACAATCCCTGTAAATGAGACCGCCAATTCTATAGGAAAATAAAGAATCATTATTGGAGTTAAAATAGTACCTAGACCAAAACCAGAAAAAAAAGTTAAAATGGCCGCAAAAAAAGTAACTAAAGAAATAATTAAAATATCCATCTTTTTTATGTCTATTTTAATTGCTAAGCTTGCTATTTATGTAGTTTTCAACCTGTTTTTCCATCATCGGCAGAGTAATTGTACCATTTTTTAAAATGGCTTCATGAAAATCATGTATATCAAATCTACTTGATAATAGTTCTTCAGATTTTGATCTTAATTCTTTTATTTTTAGTTCACCTATTTTATATGATAATGCTTGTCCTGGCCATGATATATATCTGTCAATTTCCGTATTTATTTCGTGTATTGACAATGCCGTATTGTCCGATAAATAGTTCACCGCCTTTTCTCTCGACCAATTGAAAGCGTGAATACCAGTATCAACAACCAATCGACACGCTCTCCACATGGAATATGTCAATTGCCCAAACTCCTCATAGGGTGTGGTGTAAATCCCCATTTCACTTGCAAGAGATTCAGCATATAGCCCCCATCCCTCACCATAAGCTGAGAGGTATAAGTTTTTTCTAAATAGTGGTATATTTTCATTGCTCTCTTCATTTAGAGCAATCTGTAGATGATGCCCTGGAACAGCCTCGTGTGCTGAAAGTGCTGGTAAAGTATATAATGGCCTGCTATTTAAATTGTAAGTATTTACCCAATAATAAGCAGAAGTTCTACTTTTTTTTGAAGAAGGAATGTATCTTCCACCTGTGTATTTTGGTGCTATTGCATCAGGTACAGGCGCCACTCCGTATGGTTTCCTTGGAAGTGTTTTGAAAAATTCAGGAAGTTTTTCATCCAATCTTTTTGATATGTCTCTTGCTATCATTAATAATTCTCTTGCACTTTTGGCATAAAATTTTTCATCTGTTCTTAGGTAACTAATAAAACTTATAAAATCTCCTTCAAATCCTATTTTTCTGATTATTTTTTGCATTTCATTAAGTATCCTGGACACTTCATTTAGTCCTATTTGATGGATTTCAGACGGAGACAATTCAAGTGTTGTGTAGTAATTAATTCTATTCTGGTAAAATTCTTTTCCATTGGGAGTCGAACTAATCGATACAGAATCTCTTGTTTTGGGTAAATAGTCATTTTCAAAGAATTTTTTGATTTTTTTAAAAGATGGGATTATAGATTCATTTATTAAATTTTTACCTGCAATAATTATGCTATCTCTTTCATGCTTATTAATTCTTGTAGATAATTCTTTAAATGGTGTATAATAGTAATTGTTTGAAAAGTCCTTTGTTATGTGTCTATTATATGAAGCTTCATAGCCTTTAAAAATGATTTTTGGTTGGGAAATACCAAGATTAATACCTTTTTGAATTAAATTAATATTTTGATCAACGAATAACGGAACACTTTTTAAAAGGTTCAGATAATTAATAGCATCCTTTTTATTTAATAATGGTTTAACATAGTAAACTAAGCTATTATGAAATCCAGAGTCAGATAAAATTGGATTATATCTAAGCTTATAGTTGTAGGAATTAATTTTTTCATCAAGAATAAATATCAATAAATTGCGTGTTAATTTTTCATTATCAGTTAAATTTAAAGTTGAAAGCCCATTGATTTCATTAAGAGTAGCATGAAAAAAATTAAATTCTTTTTCGAATCGATCTTCAGAGAAATCACCTAATGGGTAAAGATTAATATCATAGGGTTTAAAATTCTCGTATTTGGCAATTAATAATTTTAGTTTTTCAGAATCTGAATTTTGGGAAAAAATTACAGTTGAAAATAAAGTAAAAAATGCAGCAAAAACGTGTCTCATTTGTTTGTTTATAATCATAGAAAATTAATATTTTACGATAGAAAAAACATATAATAATTACTAATTTATAAGAAAGCTTGTAACTAATTTTAAACAAATTACATTATTATGAAAACAATTAAAAATATAAATATCTTAAAGTTCACTCTCAAAACACTAGTATTTCTCACAGCAACACTTTTTCTTTTTAAGTCTTGTTCTAAAGACAGCTATGGTGGAAATACTTACACAGCACCAAGTGTTGAAACCGTCGAATTAACAGGTTATACTATTAATGTGACTGCATCAAATAGTCAGAACTACACATTATCAGGGAATGATGCTAATGGTAGTGTATCTGGAAATGATCCTGAAGTTACAATTGCAGCTGGTGAGACAATTAATTTTGTTGTAAAAGCAACAGGTCATCCATTTTATTTAAAAACTGACGCCACGCTTGGAAATGGAGATTTAGTTACTGGAGCAACTGACCAAGGAACTGTAAATGGAATCGTTACATGGACTCCAACTGCCCCTGGTACATATTATTATGTTTGTTCTTTACATACTGGGATGTATGGTGTTTTGACCGTAGAGTAATTTTTTTAAATTACTTTTCACTAATTTAATGGGATGAAAAAGATAGATAGAAGAAGCTTTTTAAATGACGTGTGCCCCGCCATTGCAATCTCAATGATTGGTGCTACCTTTTTGGAATCATGCTCAAAGGGTAGCGATGATGAAGGTATTAACGTTTCTTTAAATACGGATCCGGCAAATGAGTCATTGGGATTTGCTGTTAAGGACAATGTTGTTGAAGTAGATATAAATCATCCAGCTTTTGCAAAACTTAATTCAGACCGGTGGATGAATATCACTGCCCAACAAATGTTCTTGCTAAAAATTAGTGAGTCTTCTTACAGAGCTTTTACAAACTCATGTCCACATCAGGGCGTTAGAAACTCATGGTCTTATAATCAGTCTGAGAACAGGTTTGTATGCAGTCGACACGGTAACTCCTACCCCTCTGATTGCACTTCATCAGGAACTACTGGAAATGTTTTAGAATGTTACACCACATCCGTAACTGCCCAGAAATTACAAATAACGAAGCCTTGATCATTAAAAATACAAAACCAAGAATTAATGGATTTATTATAATTCTTAGTCTTCTATTTTTTTTGCCTTCCAAAATTATTGCCCAAACCAAAGAGGATTTGTTTAATTTAATTGAAGACAAGAAAGAATCAAAAGAATTACTTCCGCAAAAGATGGTCTTTACTCAAAGAATTTTTTGGGGAAAAAATGGGTTATTCAGAAAAACCAAAGTTTCTCCTCTAAACCCAGACTTTAGAAAAAAAGAGCTAAAAGTTAGGCGGGTCATGCTCAAAACTCATCAAATTGTTGGATACGCAACTCTCTTTGCAATGATAGCTCAAGGTTTTATCGGTGGTAAGCTCTATAATGGTGACTATAAATTATATGATATACATAAAAAAATGGGAAAAGCAATAAACATCGGCTACTTTTCTGGGGCCGGTTTGTCACTTTTTGCGCCACCACCATTGATTAACAAAAAGATAAGAGGCTTTAATTCAATAAAGGCACACAAAATATTAGCCACAATACACTTTTCTGCTATGCTGTCTACTAATTATTTCTCCGATAGAGATAGAGGGGCTCACAAGGTTTCTGCATATACTTTGTTTGGAAGTTACGCAGCAGCAGTTCTAGTATTTAAATTTTAATTATGAAAAAATACTTTTTAATATTTTATTTAATACCAATAATAGGTATTTCTCAAGATTTAAAATCCTACAACCTTGAGTTGAATTCAAAAAAATCATTTATTTCCTATGAGGGCAGACATATATTGCATGATTGGGTAGGGGTTAATAAAAATGTAAAAGGAATAATGGTTATTGAAGATGAAATACCAAAAAAGATTGCCGTAAGCACTTTAGTTCAAGATTTTGATAGTGGAAATTCTAGTAGAGACTCACATGCTTTGGAGTTAATAGAATCAATAATGCATCCTAAAATAACCTTTTACAGCGATGAGTTGAGTCAAAAAGACAATAGATTAGNGCTTAGTGGAGTAATAAATTTCCATGGAATTGAGAAGAAGATCAATGTTAACGCTCTGATAAATCAAGAAAAATACACTTCTTTATCTGGTACTTTCAAAATATCACCTTCAGAGTTTGATGTNAAACTTCCAAGCTTTATGTTATCNAAGATGGAAGACAGTATAGAAATAGTGTTTGAGTTATTTTTTNATAAAGTAAAATAAAAAAAACCCTCACNTTTGNNAGGGTTTTTATTTTTATATAAAGTGTAATTTTATTTTGAGTCAACTGCTAGTTGGTAAACAACTAAACCAAACCCAATTTTATTGATCGCATCACCTACGTTGTAGATAACATCCATATCAAGTCCACCGAAAATTCCACTGTACCATCCTTCTGTACCAGCCATGTATCCTATNGGATAAATAGCCCATCCGATTAGTACAAACTTACATAATGTTTTATGAGCAGCTTGAACAGCTCCTCCAGCGGCAGCAGCAAGTTTAGATGCACCACCCATCCAGATTTCATANACAATTATAAAGTAAGCTATACCTGAGAAAAGACCCCATACCTGAGCTTGTGCAGGGTAAACTGCTTCACCAAGATATCCGGTAACAAGCATTACAACAGATAGTAAAATCATTTTCCACATTAGGGATTTTGTAGCTCCTGCGGCTTTGAGTATTAAATAAAACTCAACACACATNAATGGAACAGTCAGAATCCAATCTACATATCTAAAGAATGTAGGAGATTCGCCAAAAGCTGCCCAGTAGTCTCTCATGTACCAGTAATGTACTGCTGCAATGAAAGTGATTAAACCAGACACAAGGATTGAAGNTCTCCACTTAGAATCAAATGAATTCATTGATAAAAAGAAAAAGGCAGAAGCAGCCATCATAGCCATACAACCTATAAAGAAAGTAAATCCAACATAATCAGTAGATGCCATTTGTGTTGCATCAACAAATAAATTTAAAATGTTCATATTAATTTTTTTTTAATGTTTGGAACTCTAAATTTATAAAAATATTTGTAAATACAAACAATCAGCCTAAATAATTACTTTTTACTTTTAATGTATTATGTTTTCAAAGATTAAAATTCTATTTACTGGACTGGTAATTTTAAGCTATTATACCCCCTTTTTCAAAATCCAGAATCTTATTGCAATAGTTATGTTCTTGACTGTCGGTGTTCTTCACGGAGCATGCGACATAACTTTAATTAACCATAAAAAAAATAATGAAGACCTTGGAAAAAAAATAATTTTCATAGTCCTATACTTACTAACAGCTTTTTTTGCTTTTTTATTTGTTTATAATTTTCCAATTATCGGATTCGTAGCTTTTTTATTGATAAGTAGCTACCATTTCGGAGAGCAACACCTTCATCATATGGTTTTGAAGACTAAACTTAAGTTTTTTCACTACTTAGTTTACGGTCTTTTGATATTCATGATGATGATTTATACCAACAAAATCTTTGTTTTTGATGTTCTGAATCAAATTTTAGGCAACGACATAAAGAGCCTACCATTTGATATATTTCTTTTTACAACACTTTTTTTTACTTTTTTTCTATGGTGGATTGATAATAAAAATTTAAAATTCTCTGTTATGAAAGAAATTTTAAATCTATCCTTACTATTTCTTTTATTTTACAGCTCAAATCTTATTGTATCATTTTCAGTGTATTTTGTTTTATGGCATTCAATTCCTTCAATTCTTGACCAGATTAATTTTCTCTACAGTGAAATATCAGTTAAATCAATTTTTTTGTACATGAAAAACAGTGGTTCATATTGGATAATATCAATTGTGGGACTCATTTTTCTTTTTTACTACCAAGACATGATCGGGGAAGATTTTTACATGTTACTATATTCATTTTCAGCTTCGGTAACTATTCCGCATATTTTTTTAATTAATAATATTTTATCTGTCGATCACAACTAGTTTCAAGATAATATTTACTAGATTTTTTTTCATAAATTACATTGATTTAAAAAATAAAAACCAATGAAAGAAATAGAAATTTTAAATAATGCTCAATTAAATTTTATACAAAATGGACTTTATATGTTGACTTTCGCAGCTCTGATATTTATAACGTTTAGACTAATAAGATTTCAAAGAGAGGCTAATTCAAATATTTTTGGTAAAGTTCTTGTTACAATCTTTGGGCTCTGCACTGTTTTTTTTGGATATAATGTTTTCTCTTATTTATATGTAAATCAACTTTCTCAATCATATAGTTTGTCGGAGCTTAAATCTACAGGAGTTGAGCTATCTTCTATATCAGAGCAATATATTGATATTACCGGTCACACGGTTGCTGACGGCTTACCATCGTTTATGCCAGAGCCAGCCGCAATTGTTTTTCTAGTGACATTTGCTATTATGGTTATTGCTGGAACATGGATAAACCTATCAAAAGATTAAGATTACTAAATATGTTAAAATTATGATTATAAAAAGCTCCTGATTTGATTAGGGGTTTTTAATTTATAATTGTTTTCTTATCTAAAACAAAGAATTTTATTTTGATACAAATAAAAAGTCCAGGACGTATATGTTTTTTTGGAGACCACCAAGATTATCTTGGTCTTCCGGTTATTGCAGGTACAATTGACCGATATATTTATCTAAAAGCATCTAGAATAAAATATGATTTTTTTGAGATCAATCTTTTAGACTATGACAAATCAATAAAAGTTGAATTTAAAAATGATCCAAAAAAAATTTCATCATCTGATTATTTTCGTGCGGGTCTTTGTGTCTTAGAGAAAAATGGAATAGTTCCGGATAAAGGTTACAAGATTGATATCAATGGAGATCTACCAATTAATGCCGGCTTATCGAGCTCTTCATCTCTAGTTGTCGCTTGGATTAGGTTCCTTGTGCAGGAATTTGCTCATGATAAAAATATAGACAATCTTCAAATTGCTAAATGGGCAGTTCAAACTGAAGTTGATTTTTTTAAACAAGCAGGTGGTATAATGGATCAATATACTATCGCTCTTGGAGGTCTAATACTAATAGATACATTAAATAAAACATATAAAAACCTTCAAGGCAATCTAGGCCCTCTTTTGGTGATTAACTCGGGTGAGCCCAAAAATACCCAAGGTGTTTTAAGCAATGCTCGTGAAAATGCTCAGAAAGCTTTGAACTGTGTAAAAAAAATAAACCCAAATTTTGTCCTAATTAATTCTAAAATAAATGATTATGCAAAATATAAAAATCAAATTCCAATCAATCTTCAGCCTTATTGGGAATCAACAATTCTAAATTATCAGATAACAAAAAGTGCAATNAACCATTTAAATCTCCNCAATCCANCAAGAATCAAGCTTGGAGAATTAATGAATTCTCATCAATTTCTTTTAGAAAACAATATTAGAAATACACCCATTAAATTAAAAAAACAAATGAAACAAGCCCTAAAATCTGGTGCGACAGGTGCAAAAATTGTTGGATCAGGCGGTGGAGGATGCATGGTTGTAATGNTGGAAGAAAAAGAAATAATTCAAGTAAAGAAGNCAATATTGGATGCAGGGGCAAAAGATGTATTCGAGGTTAACATAACTAATTAATTATATAAAAAATGAAAAATTTAATAATCATGGCTGCTGGCGCCTCATCAAGAATGAAAAAATCTCTTGATCAAGTTGATCTATCATNTAGCGTCAAAGAAGTTGCGTATTCACAACACAAATCTTTAATACCTGTTGATAAAAGTGGAAAAAATTTACTTTATTATATCTGTTTAAATGCTAAAAAGGCTGGATATAGTTGCATCTATCTCCTCACATCTGCTCAAAATAAGTCTTTTCATGATTGGATTGAAAAACATGATTCAAATTCTGAATTGAATGGCATTAAATTTTTTATAGCAATTCAAAAAATTCCAAGTAACAGAATTAAGCCTCTTGGAACTGCAGATGGAATCCAACAAGTTTTAGATCAATATCCCACACTTTTGGGTGAGAGATTTACAGTTTGTAATGGAGATAATTTATATTCCGTCAATGTGCTTCGCACTTTATTGAATCATAATACCTCTTCACATGCTATTGTTGCATATGATAGATCTTTTCTACAATTCCCAGAGGAAAGAATAACAAAGTTTGCATTAATGATATTAGATCAAAATAATTATTTGAAAGATATTGTTGAAAAACCTCCAATTGAAACTCACGATTCTTTCAGAAATTCCAAGAATGAACTATTTGTAAGCATGAATATTTTTAATTTCAATGGATCAAAAATTTATAAATTTTTAGAAGAATGTCCTTTAAATCCAGAGAGAGACGAGAAGGAGCTACCAGAGGCAGTCAGAATGATTTTGAAAGAAGAAAAAAATTCAGTTTTAACATACATTGTTAAAGAACATTTAAAAGACCTCACATATGCTCAGGATATTCGAGATTTTTAAAATCATTAAAAAGAATCAAAGATAATTTGATTGACTAAATCCGCATGTTTCTCTATGTGCACATGTTCAAATGTACTTATGTCATATTGGTGCTCTATGAGCCTTGTCAGCATGAAAAAACTAGAGCAAGCCCCAAAAATTATGCTCACAAAGTTTGGTTTTGGTATAGCTGTAAACTTAGGGTTGATAGAAGCTTTATTAAGAGCACTTTGACCTATGGTTGTAAGAGGGTCAATAATTGAGCTGATTAAATATTCGGATCTCCAACTATTTTGTCCCATTTCCATGTAAATTATTTTATAAAATGGAGGGTTTTTCGCGCAAAAATAAATTAGTTGTCTAGTGTAAGATCTGAGCATGGGGACGCCCTCTATATCTTTAAGATCAGACCTTATAGCTTCAAACTTTTCAACGATTAATTTTGAGAGATAGTCAATGGATCTTTTCCACAGCTCTTCCTTATTGCTGAAATGATAACTTATCAATGGATTTGTTATTCCTGCTTTTTCTGCGATAAATTTAAGCTGTGTTCCCTCAAAACCAAGATCAGAGAAATACTCAAGGGCTACAGATAATAAATTATCCATTTTAAGTTCTTGAGATAAACTTGGTCGCCCTCTTTTTCTTTTTTTATTTGATTTATTCAATTAAATTATTTTATGGTAAAATAAATTAAATTAATCATAAATATAGAGAAAAATTGAATTGAATCATACATATTATATGTTTAAAATATCTAAATTGCAAACATAATTAAATTGTAATTTAATAATAATTTATTGTAAATTTATATTAAAATTTAAAAGCGATGAAGATTTTAGTTTGCATCAGTAATGTTCCAGACACCACATCAAAGATTAACTTTACAAACGAGGACAAATTGTTTGATAGTAACGGTGTCCAATTTGTAATTAATCCTAATGACGAATTTGGTTTAACCAGAGCAATTTGGTTTCAAGAGAAAAATCAAGCATCTGTCACTGTAGTAACAGTAGGTGATAACACTTGTGATCCAATATTGAGAAAATGTTTGGCAATTGGAGCAGACAAAGCAGTTAGAATTAATGCAAACCCCTCAGATGGTTATTCTGTGGCAAAAGAGCTTAGTACAATATGCGCAAAAGATAATTACGATCTTATTATTTGTGGAAGAGAATCAATAGATTATAATGGAGGTATGGTGCCTGGTATGCTTGCACAAATGCTAAATACACCTTTTGTCACAAATTGTATTTCATTAGACATAGAACAAAATAAAGCTTTCGCAAAAAGAGAAATTGATGGTGGAGTTGAGAAAGTTAGTTGTATGTTGCCAATTGTTATAGGCGCTCAAAAAGGTTTGGTAGAGGAATCAGATCTAATTATACCAAATATGAGAGGGATAATGCAAGCTAGACAAAAACCCCTTGAAGTATTAGAACCGTGTAATGCAAAATCAAAATCTGAGATTAACAAGTTTCAAAAGCCTGAATCTAAAAAAGGTGTAAAGCTGGTTGATCCTGAAAACCTAGATGAATTAATAAGCCTCTTACATGGTGAGGCAAATGTTATTTAAAATTTAATAATATGGCAATTATAGTATACGCAGAGAGTCAAAGTGGCGAATTTAAAAAAAATGCATTTGAAGCAATATCCTATGGAAAATCTGTAGCACAAGAAACCAATAAAAATTTAGTAGCTATTTGTGTAAACGCAAAAGAACCCAAAATTTTAGGTAACTATGGTGTAGACAAAATAATATCAGTTAATGATTCCTCGCTTAATGAGTTCACTGCTCAAAACTACGCAAATGTGATCTCAGAATATTCTAAAAATGAAAAAGTTTCAATTTTAGTGATGAGCTCCTCTGCAGACTCTAAATATATCGCTCCGTTAATTGCAGTGCAACTTGACGCTGGACTTGCATCAAACGTTGTCTCGAAGCCTTTAAGTTTTAAACCACTGACAGTAAAAAGATCTTGCTTTACAAATAAGGCATTTAATCATACTGTTTTCAATAGTGAAGTTAATATTATTTGTGTTTCAAATAATTCCTTCGGTATAAATGAGTCAAAAAGCGACCCTGAACTGATTGAGTCAAATCAATATCAAAAAAATAATAAAATAAAAGTTGAGTCAATTGATGCATCGTCTAGTTCAATTAGTATTGCTGATGCTGATATTGTCATTTCAGGAGGAAGAGGGCTTAAAGGTCCAGAAAACTGGTATTTAATTGAAAATTTAGCAGAAACGCTCGGAGCCGCTACAGCATGTTCTAAACCAGTTTCTGATATGGGATGGAGACCTCATAGTGAACATGTGGGTCAAACAGGGAAACCTGTTGCTTCAAATTTATATATAGCAATAGGAGTATCAGGAGCAATTCAGCATTTAGCCGGAATTAACGCCTCGAAAACAAAGGTTGTTATAAATAATGATCCAGAAGCACCTTTTTTTAAAGCTGCCGACTATGGNGTAGTTGGAGATGCTTTTGAAGTAGTCCCAAAACTAACNGAAAAATTAAAATCTTTTTTCAATAAATAAAAAAAACAGGTCCATCGACCTGTTTTTGAAGATAAGAATNTTNTACAGCAGNGCTAAATTTATAGGTGCCTGCTGAGTTTTTGTTCTTAAATAATTAAAATAAAACATAGACACCTCCTTTCAATATTAGATTAAACATAACTGTTGTCACAGCATNATAATTNTCAAAAATAAAACACAATTATTAATATAAAAAATTTTGAAGGNAAGTAAATGTTAAAATAGATTTTTAATTATTTTACAATTTTCTTTAGNGTNAATCCTTGCACTAGNATAGTAAACAAGACAACCATGTANGTTAAAAATAAAATCAAGTCTTTACCTTCTCCAATTTGGTTAGGTAGATTTAGTGCTAGTGCAATACTNAGACCGCCTCTTAGTCCNCCCCAGGTAATAATNAAAGCAGTTTTCTTCTCAAAAGACTTGAAAAAAGAAAGAAAACTAATTGGAATCCATACGCCAATACCTCTTGAAACTACAACTATCAATATTACCAATACAGACATTAATAAGTAACTACTCTCGAAATTTTGAAAAATTGGAATAATTTCTAAACCAATCAAAATAAACAGAATTGCATTTAAAGTTTCGTCTAAAAGATGCCAGAATTTATAAACATATTCTCCCATGGCTTTTTGAAGCCCCTCTTCTTCCTTATTAGTATCAATATTCCGATTTAAGAAAAGTCCCATAACCACCACCCCTAAAACACCAGAAAAATGAAATTGATGAGAAACAATAGAAACCAATAAAACCAAAGACAGAGTTATTAAAACCTCTAATTCTACATGTTCGTTTTCTATATATTTTACAAGTTTAAGTCCAAGAAAACCAATNAATGCNCCCAAAGCAACTCCACCAATTACTTCAGTTGCAAATAAAGAACCTATACTAGCCGCAGAANTGTTNTCAATCCCNTCTAGTTTAATGTTAAGAAGTGTCAAAAATATAACAACTCCAATACCATCATTGAAAAGTGATTCACCTGCGATTCTGGTTTCAGTTATTTTAGATAGATTCATTTTCTTTACCATCGCAAGCACAGCAATTGGATCAGTTGGGGCTATNAANGCACCGAAAAGTAAACAATCAACATAACTTAGNCCTATAGTGTTCAATCCTAAATAGGGTTGCTCTACNAACCAATAGAGCCCTGTCCCNACGACAAANGTTGAAAAAATAACTCCAAAAGAAGCAAGAAGCAGAATTGTGATCTTGTCCTTTAATAATTCATGAACATCTACACTTATTGCTCCTGCGAAAAGCAAAAAGGGTAGCATCACATCAATCAATAAAACCTGAAAATCAAAACTTTCAATAAGATTACTGACCGTAACAAGAAATGGAGGTGATACTAATCCAATGATTAAAACACTTATTGATAACCCGATAGCTAGAATCATTAGACCAATTGTCTGAGGTAACTTCAATAGCCTAAGGTTTATTATTGAGAAAAATGATGCAAGCAGAAGAAGTATAGTTGTTAGTTCAAGAAAATCCATATTTGTATTTTTTAATTTTTTATCTGTAAACTTTATACATTTTTGAGATGTATTTTCCTAAAACATCGAATTCTAAGTTAACAATTTCTCCTTTAATAATTTTATGAAAGTTTGTGTTTTTGTATGTGTGAGGAATAATTGCGACTGAAAAAGATGATTTTTTGGAATCCAAAACAGTTAGNCTGACACCATTNACAGCAATTGAACCNTTTTCTATNGTAATGTTTTTTTTTGATTCATCATATTCAAAAGTATAAATCCAACTTCCTTTTTCATTTTTAACAGATACACATTGTCCAGTCTGATCAACATGCCCCTGAACAATGTGTCCATCCAGAAGTTGATTAATTTTCATCGCTCTCTCGAGATTCACAATAGAGCCTACATTGAGNTTTCCTAAATTAGATTTCTTTAATGTTTCGTCTATTGCTGTAACCTCGTAATCATTTATACCAATTCCAGTGACGGTAAGGCAAACTCCGTTGTGTGAAATACTTTGATCTATATTTAATTCATTAGCTAGATCACTTTGAATTTTAAAATTTATATTAGATTTTTGTTTAGTTATTGATCTAATTTTGCCCAAACTCTCAATAATACCTGTAAACATGACAATTAAATTTATTTACCTTTGAGAAAGTAAAATTAGTTAAATAAGTGAAAAAAAACAGTTCATGAGTAAAATTAAAGTGGGCATTTCAATAGGAGATCCCAATGGGATTGGTGTTGAAATAATTTTATCTGCTTTTGAAGATAAAAGTCTTTTCAACAATCTAACCCCCATAATTTTTTCACCAAAAAAAATTATTGAGTTTAACAAATCTTATTTCAAAAAAAAAAATGATATTAATCATATAAGTAATTTATTTAACTGTGAAGAAAATAGACTAAATGTTGTTAATTTTGATTCTGAGGGTTTTGAGGTAGAATTTGGAAAAAAATCGAAGATTGCCGGAAGCATTTCAAAAATATCACTTTTACATGCTACAAAAGCAATACGAAAAAATAAAATTGATACGCTAGTTACATCTCCAATAAACAAGAATTCGATTCAATCATGGGATTTTAAATTCACGGGGCATACTGATTTTTTAGGAGATAATTTCTCAGGTAAACCTTTGATGTTTATGATAAATAGAGAATTAAGAGTAGCTCTGTTAACAGACCATATACCTTTAAATAAAGTAGCAGGAGCCCTTTCANCAGTCTCTCTAAANATAAAGATTAAAAAGGTCTTTGAAAGTTTAACAAAAGATTTTAGTATAGAAAAACCAAGGGTTGCAGTTTTGAGTTTAAATCCTCATTCTGGTGATTGTGGTGTAATAGGAAATGAGGATGATAAAATAATAANGCCCNTNATAAATAAATTACAAAGTAAAGATTTATCAATTGAAGGCCCNTTTGCTGCAGACAGTTTCTTTGGTTCACAAAAATATAAATCATTTGATGCCACCTTGGCAATTTATCATGATCAAGGATTGATTCCATTTAAAACCCTNTCATTTGGTAAAGGAGTTAATTTCACTGCTGGTTTAGATATAGTTAGGACCTCACCTGATCATGGAACTGCATTTGATATTGCAGGAAAAGGTATTGCGAAGTCAAATTCGTTTAAAGAGGCAATATTAGAATCGGTGAGGATTTTTAAATCAAGAGAACAATATTCAAATAGACTAAAATAAATTTGTTTCTTGTGGGTGTAAATTTAAAAAAATTTTAAATTTGCATCCNNGNAATCAAATTATATGAAAGCTTTGGACCCTTTTGTGATAAATTTTGCAAGTTTAAAAAAAGGAAAACAGAGCTTAANAATTTTACTTGACAATAAGTTCTTTGCAAATTTTGATTTTTTTGACTTTGATCAAGTTCNGTTAAAAACAANNATTGAAATTGAAAAACAAGAAAATATTTTTAATTTTTTTTTGGTAATTAGNGGCTNTGTTGATGTATTGTGTGATTTATCAATGGAAACTTTCAAATTACCAGTTTCCTCAAACTTTAATTTTTCAGTTAAATTTGGAGATGCTACTAAAAATATAAATGATGAATTACTTGTTTTTCCNCATGGCACAAAAGATTTTAACATATCACAACAAATTTATGAAACAGTCGTATTATCAGTNCCTGAAAAAAAAATTCATCCAGGGGTAAGAGATGGTTCTTTAAAATCCGTAATTTTAGAAAAACTNGAATCATTAAAACCTAATANTAAAAAATTNCCAAGAAGTAACGACCCAAGATGGAATAAATTGAAAGACCTATTAAATTAAATATAGTAAAATGGCACATCCAAAAAGAAAAATNTCCAAAACAAGAAGAGATAAAAGAAGAACACATTACAAAGCTTCAAACNTACAAATTGCTACTTGTAAGACAACAGGAGAAAATCATCTCTATCACCGAGCTCATTGGCATGAAGGTAAATTATACTACAGAGGTAAGGTGTTAATTGACAATTCCGAAGTTGTTGATTCGTAATAAAAATTTGTCAACTTGACCCACTAAAAAAGGTACTTTTATTTAATAAAAAAAAACCTATCTTCACTCAAGATTCAGCAAGAAAAGTCGTCTAATGTCGCAAACAAAAAAACCACTCAATGTGTTAAATGCTTCGATAACTGCGATAGGGGGGTATGTGCCAGATGAAATATTATCCAACTCCCGACTTGAAACCATGGTAGAGACAAATGACGCTTGGATTCAGGACAAAACTGGGATAAAAGAAANAAGAATATTGAGCGATCCTCAAAAGGCTACATCTTATCTAGCAATAAAGGCTGCAGATGATCTTATTTCAAAAAATAATATCAATCCCAAGANTATAGATATGATAATTATTGCCACCGCAACACCTGANATGCAGATTGCAGCTACTGCATCATATGTTGGAACAAAAATTGGAGCTATAAATGCTTTTGGGTATGATTTACAGGCAGCATGTTCTGGATTTCTNTATGCAATGTCAATGGCGGCTGGCAANATAGAATCAGGACGGTATAAAAAAGTTTTAGTTATTGGNGCCGATAAGATGTCTTCGATAGTCAATTATGAAGATAGAAGTACGTGCATTCTNTTTGGTGATGGAGCTGGTGCAGTTTTATTTGAACCAAATAATGATGGACTAGGATGGCAAGATGAATATTTTAAGAGTGATGGAGGAGACAGGGAAACACTCAAAGTCAAAGCTGGTGGATCGCTTTTTCCAGCAACNAAGTCTTCTGTTTCACATAAAGATCATTATCTTACAATGGATGGCCGTAAGGTATTTAAATCNGCAGTTTCTGCAATGACGNAGGCAAGNACTAAAATTCTCCAAAGAAATAGAATTTCAGGNAATGATGTAAATTATCTTTTAGCTCATCAAGCNAACGAGAGAATTATCGAATCAGTAGCAGAAAAAATGAAATTAAACCCAAAAAAAGTTTTAAAGAATATTGCTTATTATGGAAATACAACAGCTGCCACGATACCTCTTCTTCTTTGTGATTATCAAAAAAAATTTAAAAAAGGAGACAAAATCATCTTTGCAGCTTTTGGTGGAGGTTATACATGGGGAGCTGCTTATTATATATGGAGTAAAAACTAGAAATATTANTAACTTGCAAATATGAACATCAAAGANATCCAAAACCTGATTAAATTTATATCTAAGTCTGGAGTTGATGAAGTTACNATTGANAAAGATGATTTCAAGATAACGATTAAATCTTCAGGTGAAGTCAACAAATCATANTCAAAACAAGAAATAATAAACCCAATCACACCAAANGATAATTTAGAGGGTAAAACTGNGGATGTTTTGATTGAGACAAGTAATCAAGAAATTNCAAAAGAAGAAAATGAAAAACACACAGTAATCAAATCTCCAATCATAGGTACATTCTACAGAAAATCATCACCGGATAATCCACCTTTTGTTGAAATAAATTCTCAAGTAAAAAAAGGAGATACATTATGNGTTATTGAGGCGATGAAACTTTTCAATGAAATTGAATGTGANATGGATTGTAAGATAATAAAAATTTTAGTTGATGATCAAACACCAATTGAATTTGATCAGCCCNTATTCTTAGTTNAGCCTTCATAATATTTTACATATGTTCAAAAAAATACTTGTAGCAAATAGAGGAGAAATTGCAATGAGAATCATCAGAACTTGTAAAGAAATGGGTATTAAAACAGTTGCCGTTTANTCTACCGCAGATAAGGAAAGTCTTCATGTACGTTTTGCAGATGAAGCAGTTTGTATTGGACCTGCACAAAGNGCNGACTCNTATTTAAAACCTGCAAATATTATAGCGGCAGCTGAGATAACAAATGCTGATGCAATTCATCCTGGTTATGGATTTTTATCAGAAAATTCAAAATTTTCAAAAATTTGTGANGAGCATAGTATAAAATTCATTGGTGCNAGTTCTGAAATGATCAGTAAAATGGGTGATAAATCATCTGCNAAAGAAACNATGAAAAAAGCTAAAGTTCCGACAATCCCNGGTTCAAATGGAATACTAGAGTCTTTAGATGATGCACGTAANCTGGCAAAAATAATTGGCTACCCAATNATGCTCAAAGCAACAGCNGGAGGAGGTGGAAAAGGAATGAGAGCNGTTTGGAAGGAGAGTGATCTTACCAAAGCATGGGAGGGAGCAAGAGCCGAATCACTTGCTTCTTTTTCAAATGACGCAATGTACATGGAAAAATTAATTGAAGAACCACGACATATTGAAATTCAAATTGTTGGTGATTCTTTCGGAAAAGCATGTCATCTGTCTGAAAGAGATTGTTCAATTCAAAGACGCCATCAAAAATTGACAGAAGAAACTCCATCACCTTTCATGACNGAATCATTANGAAAATCTATGGGAAAAGCNGCNATCAAGGCAGCNGAATTTATCAAATATGAGGGAGCTGGTACTGTAGAATTTTTGGTTGATAAAAATCGNAAGTTTTATTTCATGGAGATGAATACGAGAATTCAAGTAGAGCACCCCATCACAGAACAAGTAATTGATTTTGATCTTATNAGAGAGCAAATAAAAGTAGCCGCTGGAATTCCCATAAGCGGAAAGAATTATATTCCTAAAATGCATTCAATNGAGTGTAGAATTAATGCAGAGGATCCAGAAAATGATTTTAGACCATGTCCTGGAAAGATCCAAACGCTTCACTTTCCNGGGGGACACGGTGTTAGACTGGATACTCATGTTTATAGTGGATACATAATCCCTCCATTCTATGACTCAATGATTGCTAAGTTAATTACAACTGCGCAAACAAGAGAAGAAGCGATAAATAAAATGAAACGTGCNTTAGACGAGTTTATCATTGAAGGAGTTAAAACTACAATACCTTTTCACAAAAAATTGATGGAAAATNANGAATTTATAAANGGAGATTACACAACAAAATTTATGGAAACTTTTTAAATCAATGAATTATTAATAAGATATTCTGCTATNTGAATTGTATTTGTTGCNGCACCTTTTCTTAAATTATCAGAAACAACCCAAAGATTAAAAGTGTTTGGTTCAAATAGGTCTTTTCTTATCCTACCCACATAAACATTGTCACTGCCTTCGGAATTTATAGGCATTGGATAAATATTATTATCAACGTCATCCTCAACAACAATACCTGGAGAATGCTTTAAGACCTCTTTAATCTCATCAATTCCAGTTTGTGTTTTGAGAGAAATATTAATTGATTCACTATGACCACCAACTACTGGTATTCTTACTGCAGTTGAGCTTATCCCGATTGAAAAGTCATNTAAAATCTTGTGTGTTTCATTTACTAATTTCATTTCCTCTTTTGTATAACCATTCTCGGTAAAGTCATCACAGTGTGGNATGGCATTTTTGTATATTGGATGAGGATAAGCCATATCACCTTTTTTATTGTTAAGTTCATTTTCTAATTGCATAACTGCTTTCACTCCTGTTCCAGTTATGGATTGATAGGTGGAAACTATAATTCGTTTAATTTTAAAAACTTCGTGGATAGGGTTCAATGCAATCAGCATTTGTATCGTTGAACAATTTGGATTAGCAATTATTTTATCTTTTTTAGTTAAAATATTTCCNTTTATTTCAGGGATAATCAGCTTGATTTTTGGATTCATCCGCCATGCAGATGAGTTGTCAATTACCGTTGTACCAATATTTCTAAATTTAGGCCCCCATTCCTTTGATACTGNNGCACCTGCAGAAAAAAGAGCAATGTGAGGCTTAAGATTTATTGATTCCTTTATAGAAACTATCTTAATTTTCTTATTATTAAATTCAATTTGTTTCCCNACAGATTTATCAGATGCGACAGGAATTAGTTCTGATATAGGTAATTTTCGTTCAAACAAAACTTTCAGCATTACATCTCCAACCATCCCAGTAGCACCAATNAATGCTATTTTCATAAAATNAATTTTGTATCTAAAATTACATTAAAAATATTTTACTTAGTAAAATAGACAGAATTATAACAATTTAATTAATAATGTTTANGAAAAATAANCACGTTTAATTCTCGAGCTAAGGCTCGACAGTAATTCATATGAGATAGTACCAGCTGACTCCGCAAAAATATTTGCAGGATTTCCTTTNTCAAAAATAGTTACTTCATCGAATTCTGNACAGTCAATTTCAGAAATATCAATCATGAAAATATCCATACAAATATTACCAATTATGGGAGCCTTTTGTTTTTTAACCAGAATATTNACATTTTTATTTTTAAAATACCTNCCAATTCCATCAGCATGACCCAAGGGTACAATACCAATTTTTGATTTTTTATCAGCTTTCCAACCATTGTTATAGCCAACATATTCGCCTTTTTTTATGTTATGAATTTGAATAATTTTCGATTTAAGCTCAGCAACTGGTAATAGACGTTTATCCCAATCCANATTATTAGAATATCCATACAATGCGATTCCAGACCTCACCCAATCAAATTTATATTCTGGATAATTAAATATTCCAGAGCTATTTAATAAATGAAATTTGATATTTGAATCAAGATCATGGAATATTGATTTTATTTCATGAAAAATTTTAATTTGCTTGTTTGTATATGAATTATCTTTTTTGTCCTCGCTGGCGGATAGGTGAGAATAAATAGANAGTATTNTAATNGATGTATTTGAAATCATATTTATTATCCAATTTATGTCCTCACTNTCAAAACCAAGTCTATTCAATCCTGTNTTGAATTTTAAATGAACTAAATATTCTTTTTTTGATTTGGTNAACAATTCGATAAANGCCTTTAGGATTCTTTTGGAATAGATNGAAGGCTCCAGAGAGTAGTTAATTATATCTTGCAATTCACATAGGTCAGGATAAAAGACCATAATATTACAATTAATACCATTTTCTCTGAGTAACTTTCCTTCAGAAACTGATGCAACTGATAGTCTTGAGACCCCTATGCTATTGAGTTTTTTTGAAATCTCTATGATTCCATGCCCATATGCATTAGCCTTCACCACACCAATGAGATTCTTTTTATCTTTTGACATTGATTTTAGGAAATTTACATTTTGCTCCAGTCGATCCAAATATATATTTAGTTTTGTCAATTTATATTCTTTATTGTTTATCTAAGTTTATCGTTTTTCTAAAAACATTTTGTAATTTTCATTAAAGCAGATAATCACAAAACTTTTGCCAACAAAGTTATAAAAATGTAAAAGATGAAATCTTCATTAAAGCAAGACATAAAAAATTTGTCAATACAAATTTCTAAACTAAGCGAGGGCACAAAATCACAAGACTTTTATGACTTAGCAATACAGCTTTTTGAAAAAACAATTTTATTAAATAATCAAAATGCCTCTATTGAGAAAAATAGTTTAAAGAAACATTTAGATGATAATAATTTGAGTTTTATAAATGAAGATCTTAATCATATTGATGAAGGGGAGAATCAATCAGTTGAACCACTCATTGAAACAATTAAGGATATGATCCCAGAAATGCCAGAGAACAAAATTAGCTCATCAATGTTTATTGGCAGTAGTGATAGAATTCTATTTGAGAGAAAAGATTCAACTAAAAGTAAAAATCATCATAAAAATGAAAATAAGATTAATGATATTTTCGCAAAAGAATTAAAAATAGACTTAAATGATCGCTTGGCATTTATTAAAAATCTATTTGATAAGAATGAGAACGATTATGATGAAACCATTTCTAAAATAAACTTATTCAATGATTGGAAATCAACAATTGATTTTATTGAAAATCTTGTTAAACCTAAGTATGATTCATGGAATGAACATGAAGAAATTGAAAAAAGATTTTTAAAAATTTTAAGAAAAAGATTTGATTCAGAATAACTAAGATGGCTTTATACATTGTTCCAACCCCAATCGGAAATCTCACCGATATCACCTACAGAGCTGTTGAAGTATTGAGTGATTGTGATATAATTTACGCCGAAGATACCAGGATAAGTAAAAAACTATTAGATCATTATTCAATAGTTACAAGGATTGAAAGTTTTCATAAATATAATGAACACAGAAAGTTAAAAAGTATTATTAAAAAACTTGAACTGAAAAATAAAATTGCAATTATTTCAGATGCTGGAACTCCTGGTATTTCAGATCCTGGATTTTTGATTGTAAGAGAGTCAGTTAAAAATGGTTTTGATGTTATTTGTTTGCCTGGACCAACAGCATTAATTCCCGCAATCATTCAAAGTGGTTTCCCTACTGATAGATTTGTTTTTGAAGGTTTTTTACCTCTTAGAAAAGGAAGAAAAAAAAGATTGGAGAGTTTGGCTAATGAGTCAAGAACAATAGTATTGTATGAGTCACCCCACAGGATTTTAAAATCGCTCAAACAATTTACTGAATTTTTTGGTGGGAATAGAAAAATAAGTGTTGTTAGAGAACTTACTAAAAAATTTGAAAATCAATTTAGAGGTTCAATAAATGATGCTATCAAATTCTATGAAAAAAATAAGCCAAAAGGAGAGTTTGTAATTTGTATTTCGTTTTTAAAAGTTGATTGATGGGAAATTCATGGAAATTAAGGGATTCACTGGATATAAATATTTCTAAAAGTCTGCAGGAAGAACTTAAAGTATCAAAAATTATTTCAGACCTCCTCACTTTGAGAGGAATCAAATCATTCTCTGAAGCTAAGAATTTTTTTAGACCTGAATTAAGCCAATTATTTGATCCTTTTCTTATGAAAAATATGAGAAAAGCAGTTAAAATGATTCTTAAAGCCATAAAGACGAAAAGAAAAATTATGATTTATGGCGACTACGATGTTGATGGGACAACATCAGTGGCTATACTTTATCTTTTTTTGAAAAATTTTGATATTGAACCACTAACTTACATTCCAGATCGTTTTGATGAAGGTTATGGTCTTTCAAACAAGGGAATTAATAAAGCTAAAGATGAGTCAGTTGAATTATTGGTTGTAGTTGATTGTGGAATTAAGGCAATAGATCAAATCGAATTAGCAAATTCATATGGAATTAAAGTAATAGTTTGCGATCACCACAAACCATCAAATGATTTACCTGAGGCAGCTGCTATTTTAAATCCCAAACAGCTTGATTGCGATTACCCATACAAGGAATTATGTGGATGTGGTATTGTGTTTAAATTTATTCAAGCTATCAATTTCGAAAAAGGTTTTTCTATCAATAAAATTGTGGAATTTTTAGATTTTGTGGCAATTGCAATAGTAGCTGATTTAGTACCAATTACAAACGAAAATAGAATCTTAGCATCTTTGGGAATCAAAATAATGAATAAAACCCCTAGAGGCTTTATAAAAGCATTTTTAAAAAATTTAAATCGAGATATTAATACCTCTGATCTAGCTTTTAAAATTGGACCCAGAATAAATGCTTCTGGAAGAATAAGACATGCAAATTACTCATTAGAACTATTAACATCTAAAAATGATGTTGATATTGAGCCAAAAATAAGATCAATAGAACTTTTAAATAGTGAAAGAAGATTAATTACTGAAAAAACCACAAAGCAAGCTTTAGATCAAATTGAAACACTTTCATACTCAGGTGAAAAAACTAGTGTTGTTTTTCGTCCAGATTGGAATAAAGGAGTAATTGGAATCGTCGCATCCCGACTGATAGAGCATTATTATAGACCTACAATAGTTTTTACAAAATCAAAAAATACTTACTCTGGGTCAGCCAGATCTGTTAAGAATTTTGATATATATAAATCAATTTCCGATTGTTCAGACCACCTTATTCAATTTGGAGGTCATAAATATGCTGCCGGTTTGACGTTATTGCCAGAAAAGTATAATGATTTTAAAAAGGCTTTTAACAAATCTGTTTCCGAAACTATATCAAACGATCAACTAGTTCAATCATATAAATATGATTTGGAGGTTTCCCTAGATCAACTTACATTATCAGTATACAGAATTATTAGACAAATGGGCCCCTTTGGAGCATCAAATCGAACTCCTATTTTTTGTATTAAAAACTGTATTGATAACGGAGGATCCAAATTGGTCGGAAATGAAAACAACCATCTGAAAATTCAAATTACAGATAAATCAGGACAGATTATGGATGGAATTGGTTTTGAAATGGGTAATTATATTTCGAAAATTAAAATGAAAAGTGAATTTGATGTCATAGCTCATTTAGAGGAAAATAATTTTAATGGAAATTTAAAACTCCAGTTAATTGTTAAAGAAATACTGTTTTAAGGATAGAAATATTAAGTTGTTTCTTTATAGATATTAATTAAATGTTTTGTTGATTTATTTTTTTGAGTATTAACTTTTGATTTAATCGNGTCAAGAACATTNTCNGCTAATTTTTTACCNAGCTCAACTCCCCACTGATCAAAGCTGAAAATATTCCACAAAACACCTTGTGTAAATATCTTATTTTCATAGGCTGAAATTAGCGCNCCTAGATTATATGGATTTAAACTTTTAATAAAAATCGAAGTNGTTGGTTTATTACCCACAAATACCTTGTATGGNAGAAGTTTATTTGGTGTTTTTTCATTTATCAATTCACTTTTATTTTTCCCTGTCATCAATGCTTCAGTTTGTGCAATAAAATTTGCAATTAATTTATCATGATGATTAGAATTTTCGTNNAGTGACTTTTTGAATCCTATAAAATCAGTAGGAATAAGTTTAGTCCCTTGGTGAATCAATTGAAAAAAAGCGTGTTGGGCATTGGTTCCAGTNGATCCCCANATTATGGATCCAGTTTGATAACTNACAGATTTNCCATTTCTATCGGTTGATTTTCCGTTACTTTCCATTGAGGCTTGTTGAAGGTANTCAGGGAACGATCTTANATATTCNGAATAAGGAATTATCGCCTCGGTTTCACAATNATAAAAATTATTATACCAAATACTAATAAAACTCATAATTACAGGTATATTTTTCTCAAATGANGCATTTTTAAAGTGTAAATCCATTGAATATGCACCTCTTAATAATTTTTCAAAATTNTTATAACCTAAAGAAATACTGATAATTAGNCCAACTGCACTCCATAAAGAAAATCTTCCTCCTACCCAANTACTCATTGGAAAAATATTTTTCTTGANGATCCCAAATTCACTAACCTTTTTAATATTTGTCGAAACCGCTATGAAGTGGTTTGAAATATCATTTTTTTTAGCCGCACTTAAAAACCATGATCTAATTGTATTGGCATTTGTTATNGTTTCTTGAGTTGTAAATGTTTTTGATACAATTATAAAAACGGTCGTTTCTCTAGGACATTGNCGTAATATTTCGGTTAAATGATCACCGTCAATATTTGAAATAAAAAAAGTTTTTAAGTGATTTTTATAAAAACTTAGGGCTTCTGTAACCATTTTAGGGCCNAGATCAGACCCTCCTATACCAACATTAACNATGTGAGTTATCATTTTTCCAGTGTACCCCTTCCATTTTCCATTGATTATTTCATTAGAAATCTTTTCTATTTTATNGCGTGTAGTTTTTATTTGAGGNATTATATCTTCACCATTATAANTGATTTTCTTTTCCGAAAAACTCCTCATCGCNGAATGTAAAACAGATCGATTTTCTGTCACGTTGATTTTTTCACCNTCAAAATANGATTTTATAGCCTTNTTTAATCCNGCTTCTTTAGCAAAATCACTCATCATTTTCAGTCCTTTNTTATCGATTCTGTTTTTTGAGAAATCAAAATAGAATTCTTCCCATTCAAATGACATCTGTTTAAGACGAGATACATTCTCATCAAAAAAATCTCCTATGNATTTATCCTTTATTTGNTGAAAATGAGTAGAAAGCTTTTTCCAAGACTTCAAATCTGTTGGATTTTCATTTTTCATTTGAATTATTNGTATTAATTGCNGTTTTATATTTTAAAAANTCTGGTTCAAATTCAACACAATCNAATTCCTCCTTTATTGGNTGCATCAAAGATAAATATTCATTTTTTAAGGTTTTTGATATTGGTTTTGCTTTTGGTAATTTTTGTTTGAATGGATCAACTTGTTTACCATNCTTCCAAAAGCGATAACANACATGTGGGCCAGAAGTATTTCCAGTCATTCCAACCCAACCAATAATGTCTCCCTGTTTTACATTTTGACCTCTTTTAACGTTCCTTTTTTTCATGTGAAGGTATTGTGTTTTGTATATGTTGTTNTGTTTNATTGTAACATAATTTCCGTTTCCTCTTGAATANGATGACTTTACTACTTTACCATTAGCCGTTGCCATTATNGGTGTTCCAACTCCAGCTGNAAAGTCAGTTCCTTTATGTGGTCTAATTCTATTTCCATAATAAGCAATTTTTCTTTTCAAATTATATCTTGATGAAATTCTTGAGAATTTGACCGGNGCNTTTAAAAATGCCCGCCTAAGATTTTTNGCGTTTTCGTCAAAATAATCTATGATTCCTTTTTTNGCATCAGACTCGAATTTGAAAGCGTAAAGCCCTTTTCCTTTGTGTTCAAAATAAGCTGCTTTGACNTCATCAATGCCAAGAGAAATGGAATCATCAACAAATTTTTCTGTATAAATNACCTTGAATCGATCACCTTTTTGGAGTCTAAAAAAATCAATAGTCCANGCATACACATCAGATAAATAGTAGGTTAGTTGATCATTAAGACCGCTATATATCATTGTTTCATATAAAGAACTATTTATTATACCAGACCCTTGAAGAGTTGCTATTTTAATTGGCTTTTTTATTGTTTCTCCATAAATGCTGTCACGAAATTGAATTTTCCAATACNTAGAGATATCCTTCTCGTATATCATTGCATAGGGTTTTAAGATAGAATCTTTTGTATATAAAAGTTTATAAGGTTTTCCNACAACTAATCTTTTTGTATTGACTTGCCTNTTAGTTTTTTCTAAAATTTTATATACATCAGGGTAATCTATACCCTCAGATTCAAGTATTGCNCCAAAAGTATCACCTCTTTTTATTCTTTTATCNATTACCCTAAACATTTTAAGATCNTAGCCATACTTGATATCAGGAATATACTTTGATTCTTCTGAGGAAATTTTTTTTGAATCAGATATATATGAGCAGCTGTAAAAAAATGAAATTAAGATTAAAGCCGTAGTCGTANGTTGTATTTTCTTCAATGCTCTTTTTTTCAAAGTTCAATAAAAATCATAAAAGATATTAATAGTATCATTTAAAGTTATCAAAACTTTATTTATTAGGAATTTTAATTTTAAATGGATGTTTTAAGTTTTTAAAATTTTCCAAGTCACATTTGATTGATCCAATTAGAATATCTGCTTCAATACGAATAGGAATTTTATTTAAATCATTTGACACCCAGAGAGTCACACTCTCTTCTTCTCGAAAAANACGACCCTNTTGTACAANCGGNAGGAATTTNAGACATTCAATTTGACCAAATTTTGTATTTAAGATTTCAACCCCCAAGAATTTCAAGTTAAANTTATAATTTTCCTTATCAAAAAAAATATTTACATCTAAGCTTTCGTTTATTTTTACTTTATCTCTTGAAAAATAATTTCTCAAGTAGTAAAATGTTGAGATTAGATCCTGAGTATTTTTTTCAATTTTATGATTTGACTTCTGATTATTTTTTATATCATTAACGAATGCGGTTTTTTTATTTATGTCAAAATCAATAATTGTATTTTTTGTATACCCTCCTTCGTCAATATTTCTGATAAATCTTAGTGGTTNAGTTTTATTAATATTGAAATAACTTTCATAAATATCTTCCACCTTAAAAAAAAACCGAAGCAACCCTGTTGATTTTCCATAGCCCCTAGCATGAAATATGTCTNTACCATTAAGTTTTTCTTTATTTAATGAGAGTGAAACATAACTTGCATTAAAAATTCCATAATGTAACCTGTATTCAAGCCATTCTGAATGTTTGAATGCTATTTCATCCTCANTAAGAGATTTTATTTCTTNTTCCGNTTGATTTTCTTGNCCCGAAAGAATTGAAAAAGAAACATTTATAAATAAAATTATCAATTGAAAAGTTTTTTTGAATTTATAGGTCATCAGGTTAATTATGAAATTAATAAATATCAAATAAAAATAACTAGCTTTTAGAATTCANGAAATTAAATATAATTTTAGCTCTGTGATTACCTACAGATTTAATNAATTCTTTTTCTGAAGCTTGTTTGATATTTTTAAATGTTTTAAANTATTGAATGAGTTTTATTTTNGTTTTTTCTCCAACACCTTCGATATTATCTAAACTTGATGTTAAAGATTTTTTACTTCTTTTATTTCTATGNAGCTTAATNGCAAAACGATGTGCTTCATTTCTNATACGTTGAATAATTTTTAAAGTTTCTGATTTTTTGTCGAGATANAATGGAATAGAATCATTTGGAAAATAGATTTCTTCCAATCNTTTTGCNATTCCAATAACTGCAATTTTGTTTCGTAATTTTAATTTTTCTAGACTTTTNATNGCTGAAGAAAGTTGACCTTTGCCACCGTCAATAATTATTAATTCTGGCAAAGGNCNTTTTTCTTTTTTNAGTCGAAAATATCGTCTGTATACTACCTCCTCCATAGATGAGTAATCGTCAGGTCCGTCAACTGTTTTGATATTATAATGACGGTATTCATTNTTAGATGGTTTTGAGTTTTTAAAAACAACACATGATGAAGCTGGACTTTTACCTTGAATATTAGAATTATCGAAACACTCNATGTGATATGGATTTAATTTTAATTTTAAATCAATTTTCATTTGGTTTAGAACTCTTTCGTNATGCCTNTCAGGATCTATAATTTTNAACTGTNTAAATCTTTCCATCCTGAAAGATTTCGCATTTTTAAGAGATAAATCAATGAGCTTTTTTTTATCTCCCAATATTGGAACTGTNCATTTTATATTATTTCCNAGATTAATAGTAAAAGGAATTAAAATNTCTTTAGATTTTGAATTGAAGCGTTGTCTTAATTCTATAATTGAGATTTTTAGTATTTCTGAATCACTTTCATCTAANCTTTTTTTTATTTCAAGGGTGTAGGAGCTAATTATTGCTCCATGGGAAATTTGCATAAAATTTACGTAAGAAAAACTTTCATCAGTGAAAATAGAGTACACATCAATATTTGAAATTTTAGGATTAACGATGGTTGATTTTACTTGATAATTTAATAGAATATCAATTTTTTCTTTTTCTTTCTGTGCTTCTTCGTATCTCATTTTTGATGACAACTTTTCCATTTTTAATTTAAAATCGTTTAATGAATCCCTAAAGTTTCCATTAATCATTGACTTAATAGCAAGAAAATTTTTATTTATCTCAGANAAACTTATTTCNTTTTCTTCTTTTTTTAATAAATGAATNAATTCNTGATTNAAAAACGGATAAACATTTTTAATTAGTTTGATTAAAAATTTCACACTTTTTACATTTGTAAAGGGACCAAAAAATTCNCCATTTTTTTTGTCATATTTTCTTGTGTAGTATATTCTNGGCTTGGGTTCCCTTTCAATACAAATCCATGGATATGTTTTATCATCCTTCAACATCACATTATACTTCGGTTTGAATTTTTTAATNAGATTATTTTCGAGTAATAGAGCATCCATTTCAGTTTCAACAACAATATTTTCGATTTTGNATATTTGTTTAACNAATAACTTGGTTCTAAAATGAGTATGTTTTGTATTAAAGTAAGAAACCACTCTTTTTTTNATATTTATAGCTTTACCAATATAAATTATGTTATTATTAATATCGAAAAATTTATATATTCCAGGACTTTCAGGTAATATTTTTATTTGAACTTCTAGATCAGAAATTTTCATGCTTTAAATTTAGTTTATCTNATTTACTTCTTCCAAATCCAATAGTAATAATAACACTAAATTTAGATAATATAAANTATGGTAAATAATAAGTCAGAATTAAGAAATAAATATAGCTTTATGAGAAAAAGCTTATCTATTAAACAAATTGAGGAAAGTAGTTTGTCAATCTCAAATAAATTGTTTAAGATTCCCATATGGGACAAAAAGTTTTATCATATTTTTTTGACTTCTAAAAAGAAAAAAGAATTGAATACGAATTTTATTCAGGATATTTTATTTAAAAAAAATAAAAGTGTTGTAGTTCCAAAGATGATTGATAAAAATAGTCTTGAACATGTTTTGTTGACGGAAAAAACAGTACTTAAAGAAAATTCATTTGGAATTCTTGAGCCATTTAGTCAAAATGANAAAATTGTTGAACCTANTATATTAGATGTAGTAATAATTCCACTAATTATTTTTGATCTCNATGGNAATAGGGTCGGTTATGGAAAAGGATATTATGATAGATTTTTAAAAACTTGTAGAAAGGATATTATTAAGATAGGAATCTCATTTTTTGAACCAGTAGACTCCATAATTGANGTTTCAAAAAATGANGTTTCATTAGACTATGCAATTACCTCAAACTCTATTTTTAATTTTCATTAAATATTTTTTTGTTAAAAAATATAATTATTGCTGCCCCGAAAGTAATTGATGAATCTGCGATATTAAATATGTATTGAAAAAANAAATAATCTTGGCCGCCGATAAAAGGAANCCATTCTGGCCAAGTCCATTCAAATAAAGGGANTTGAATCATATCAACAACATTTCCGTAAANNATTGGNGCATAACCTTNATCNGGAAGAAATGTTGCTATTTGNCCNTAGCTATCGCTGAAAATTACNCCATAAAATATCGAGTCGATAATATTNCCNATTGCTCCAGCNATNATNAAACAAAGAGCCCATTTNAAATGGATTGAATNCTTNTTTTTAAATAATTTTTTCATCCATAAACCAATTNCTAAGATTGCACCTANTCTAAATAATGTAAGAATAAGNTTTGCATTTTTTTCACTTAAAAANGGAATAATATTTTCNAGCCTTGCACCCATAGCCATACCCTTATTTTCAACAAATAGTATTTTGAAAAATCTCCAATTAATTATTGCATCACCACTGTAAAGAGTTATTGGGAAATTTAATTTAACATAGAATTTTGTGATTTGATCAATTAATATAATTGTAAGAATAAAAATGAAGGCTTTTCTAGTAGATAGTTCACTGATAAATTGGGATTTCATATGTGTGATATGAATGTTAATAAAGTTTTTAAAATATACTAAACTACCTCATTTTTGCATATTTTTCGCATCAATACTTAAAGTAGCGTGAGGCACTAGATTTAAACGGTTTTTATTAATTAGTTTACCTGTAACTCGGCAAATCCCGTATGTTTTGTTTTCAATTCGAACTAATGCATTTTTTAGATCTCGAATAAATTTTTCTTGTCTTAANGCAAGTTGTGCATTTGCTTCTTTTGACATAGTTTCAGAGCCTTCCTCAAAAGCCTTGAAGGTTGGGGAGGTGTCTTCAGTTCCATTATCACCATCATTCATGTAAGAGCTTTTAAGTAGACTCAAATCCTCATTTGCTTTAATGATTTTTTCTTCAATTAGCTTTNTAAATTTTGCNAGATCTTTATCACTNTAACGGTTTGTAGTTTCCATTTAANTAATTTTTTTAATCATCAGAGAAGTTTTTATTTTATCAAATTCTAAATCTAAACCTTTTATGTTTTCATCACCTGTAATAGATTTAGCAAGTGTTTCTTCTTGTATGTATTTTTTAAAAGACATTATGACTTGATTTAATATAGGATCTGGTGTAACAAATATCTTAATAGTATCTGTGACTTCAAGACCTAGATCTTTTCTATAGTTTTGAATTTTATTTACAAATTCACGAGCGATCCCCTCATCAATTAAAGTTTGTGTCAAGGTTATGTCAAGTGCAACAGTAATCATATTACTTCGAGCAACTATCCAACCTGNAATATCTTTTGAACTAATTTCGAAATCACTACNAGCTAAATTAANCTTTTTTTCATTAAATTTTAATTCAATTCTACCATTTTGCTCAAGTTTTGNTATGTCATCCGAAGTCATTTGATTTGTAAAAGATGTNATATGTTTTATATCTTTTCCAAAGCGNGGCCCTAAAATTTTAAAATTTGGTTTTATTTGCTTNACTAAGATTCCACTNTCTCCATCGATTACTTNAATTTCTTTTACATTGATTTCAGATTTTAATTGTTCTTCAATTGATAGTATATCATTACGTTCCTTTTCGCTATTAANAGGAATCATAATTCTTTTTAATGGCTGACGAACTTTTATTTGCTCTTTTTTTCTGAGTGATAANGCCAATGATGTGATAATTCTAGCTTTATTAATTCTTTTTTGTAAGCTTAAGTCGATTTTGTTTTTATCAAAACACGGAAAATCAGTTAAGTGAACTGATTTGGGGTATTTCATACCCGGAAAATTTATTGTTAAATCTCTGTATAGTCTTTCCATGTAGAAAGGTGATATAGGAGCTGAAAGCTTAGCTACAGAGATCAAACAATCATATAGAGTTTGATAAGCAGAATTTTTATCTTCACCATATTGACCCTTCCAAAATCTTCTTCTNTTTAATCTTACATACCAGTTACTTAGTTTTTCTTGAACAAATTCTGAAATAGATCGGCAAACTTTAGTTGGTTCATAATCTTCATAATAAGATTCTACTTCAAGTATAAGACTGTTAAGCTCTGATATTATCCAATTATCAAGCTCATTTTTTTGTTTCTTATCATTCATNCTCTTCTCAGGAGTAAAACCATCGATGTTAGCATAAAGACTAAAAAATGAGTATGTGTTATGTAGGGTTCCNAAAAATTTTCTTTGAATTTCTAATATTCCATTTAAATCAAATTTTAAATTATCCCATGGATTTGNATTTGAGATCATATACCATCTGGTGGCATCNGGGCCATAATCATTAAGAATTTTGAAGGGATCTATACTATTNCCCAACCTTTTTGACATTTTTTGTCCTTGTTTATCTAATACTAAACCATTTGAAATGACATTTTTATATGCTACTTTATTGAAAACTATTGAGCTAATAGCATGTAGTGTGTAGAACCAGCCTCTAGTTTGGTCAACTCCTTCTGCAATGAAATCAGCTGGATATGACTTTTCATTATCAATTTTTTCTTTATTTTCAAAAGGGTAATGCCACTGCGCATAGGGCATAGAACCTGAATCAAACCAAACATCTATTAAATCATTTTCACGGTATAATGCGATTTTTCCCTTTGGATCAGTTAAAACGATTTTATCGACAATATTTTTATGTAAATCAATATTAGAATAATTTTTTTGTGACATATCGCCCAACAAAAAATTTATAAAAGGATTTTTTTTCATGAATCCAGCATCCACNGATTTATTTATTTCNTGAATTAATTCAGAAACNGAGCCGATTACTTTTATTTCNGATTTATCTTNAGATGACCATATAGGTAAAGGAATCCCCCAAAACCTTGANCGTGACAAATTCCAGTCGTTTGCATTNCTAAGCCAATTACTAAACCTCTTTTCACCAGTTGATTTTGGNTTCCAATTTATTGACTTATTNAGGGNNACCATCTTATCTTGAACATTATCTATTCTTATGAACCATGAATCTAGTGGATAGTAGAGAATTGGTTTATCCGTTCTCCAACAATTTGGATATGAATGCCTATGTTTTTCAACTTTGAAGGCAAGATTTTTTTCCTTCAGTTTTATTGCAATTTCAACATCCACTGAGCGATCGGGAGTTTTTTCTTTTGAATAATATTCATTTTTCACATATTTTCCAGCAAGAGATGGAACTTCTTTCCTGAACTTTCCATCTAAATCCACCAATGGCACATAATTTTTATTTTCATCTAATACAAGTAGNGGTGGTACCTCAGGAATTGATTCTTTAGCAACTCTAGCATCGTCGGCACCGAAAGTNGGAGCTGTATGNACGATNCCTGTTCCGTCATCTACGGTAACAAAATCACCCTCGATAACTCTAAATGCATCTCCTGGGTTTGATGCAGGAACAGGTGATTCATTCCATAATTGTTCATACCTGATACCAATTAAATCTTTACCTAAATGGGAGCTCACTATTAGATAGGGAATCATCTTATTTTTTTTGTTGAATGATTTTAGTTTTGAAGCATCATTCACNATAATNTATCTATTTCCAAATTGTTTATCAATTAGTTTTTTTGCAATTAAAATTCTGATTGGAAGAAAAGTGTATTGATTAAATGTTTCAATAATTAAATATTCTATTCCTTTTCCAACAGTTAATGCAGTATTTGATGGGAGTGTCCAAGGTGTTGTTGTCCAAGCGAGAATATAAAGATCTTTCTCACTTTTAAGTCGTGATGGAAGACTAGATTTAATTGTCTTAAACATCGCTGTTACAGATGTATCTGTGACATCTTTGTATGTTCCAGGTTGGTTTAATTCATGTGAGCTAATTCCAGTTCCAGCTTTCGGGGAGTATGGCTGAATACTATATCCTTTATACAAATTACCTTTATTATAAATTTCTTTAATCAGCCACCAAACACTTTCCATATATTTTGCATCAAAAGTGACATATGGATCATCCATATTAACCCAATAACCCATTTTTTCTGTAAGATTATTCCATATATCTGTATAGCGCATTACAGCTCTCTTACAAGCATTNTTGTATTCTTCAATACTAATAGATTTCCCAATTTCATTTTTTGTAATACCTAACTCTTTCTCAACTCCTAATTCAACTGGTAGACCATGCGTGTCCCAACCAGCTTTTCTTTCCACGAAAAAACCTTTTTGAGTTTTGAACCGACAGAAAATATCCTTTATTGTTCTTGCCATTAGGTGATGAATACCAGGAATTCCATTTGCTGATGGCGGGCCTTCATAAAAAATNTAGGGCTTATTATTTTTTCTATTAAAAATACTTTGATTAAAAACAGATTCTTTTTTCCAGAAATCTAATACATCTTTGGAAATTGATATAAGATCTAATTTTTTATATTCCTTGTAAGACATTATCTATCATTTTACTGGAGTAGCGAAAGTAATCAATTTAAAAAAAAATGAAGTTAAATAAAATAGAAAAACTCAGAAATCAATACTAATTCCAAGTTGAACACTTCTNCCTGGTTGAGATATTCCTGAAGCAAATGTTCTGTAATGTGTNTCAAATATATTGTTTAATCCAGCTTTTATTGTTGTAGAACTGTTGTATCTATAATTTGCAATTATTGAAAAAATTTCCCAAGCGGGAGTTCCCGCATATTGGTTATTAATNATTAANGGTGTTTCATCCAGACCATCCTCTCCACCATAACTATAGTCATTGGGATTTTTCGCATTGCTAAAATTCCAAATTAATTGAGCGTCTAGCTTGGAGCCACTATAATTAATTGAGTAATTTCCAAAAAAAGGGGGTATTGAAGGCATTGGGCCATTTTTAAAACTTTTTTTACCTCTGGTATATGTCAAACTAGCTCTTGTATTTAGTTTTTCATTCAGTTTGATATTACTTTCAAGAGATCCGCCATAAACATATCTATTACCTAGATTTTTATTTGCTAATGTAGATATTTCTTCACCATTAAATAAAATAGTATCAGGGTCATCAGTACTTTTGTCAGCAAAAATTTCATATTCTGATCTTACTATGTGTCTTGATATTAGTGATCCAAATCCTCTTAAATTAAAATTATAAAGTCCATTTTCAGACTCAAATGAAATACCAGCATCAAGATTATATGCATACTCCGGTTTGAGAAAAGGGTTTGGAACAATTAGAAACCCACCACTCTCTCTAATTTTTCCTATATCGTCGATATTAGGGTTTCTAAAACCACTCGATAAAACAAAATTTAACTGTATTCTCTTTACAGGATTATAGATTGCTGCTATTGTATTCGTTATAGCCCAGTTATTGATTGAAATTTCAGACAATAACGAGTTTATCAAAGCTTCTTCTTTCCATGACCCACCTAGATCAGTGTATGTGATTCTTGAACCAAAATTGAGTGAAAGTAAATTATTAAGATCCCAAATAAAATTGATATATCCAGCAGCACTTTTGTAATAGCTACCGTTACTTGGGTATCTACTTGGAATAGATTTTATATTAAAATATTTCACAACTCGATTTCCAGATATATTTATCTCTGATGAGTATGCATTTGATTTTACATTATTTTGGATAATTTCAATTCCGTATGAGGTATTAATTTTGTTTGATGGTTTTGCTGAGAAATCTGCATTTAAACTTAAAACGGATACTTGTTCAAATTGATGATTTTTATTCAAACTTTCAAATTTTCTATCAACTCTTGATTCTTTGATATCCTGAAATGCCAGAGTAATAACACCACTTTTTAGTAGCGGAGAACCTCTAAAAAATTCAAATTTAGGTGAAAACAAAAATCTTTTTTGTGGGCCATAGTACCACTGAGCATATCTCAAATTTCCATTTCGAATTTCATTTAGCTTATCATATCGATTTATATTGGAGGAGTTAGATAGTTGTAAATTCATTGAAAGATAACTTTGACCAGGAAGTTTGAATCGAAACTTTTGAAATAAATCAAATTGACTGTATCCAGTATTTTTTTGTACTAACGGATTTGGATTTAAAGTAGGGGTTGATTTATAAAATGTATCGGTATTTTCTGAGAAAAAATTTGTTAATCCCCAACCTTCATATCCATGAGAGTTTTTACTCCCCATTTTTATATCTCCATAACTTGAGAAACTAATACTAGTTATTGAACCCCAATTTTTGAAACTCTAATTTGAAGTAAGATTATTAATACTAGATGTATTTGCATAATTAAAATCTGAATTAAACTCATTTTTATTTTTTATGTCACTATTTATGTCTGGGGTTTTAGTATAATAATGAATTACTCCTCCTAGGGCATCAGAACCATATCCCACAGATGATGAACCAAAAGTAACTTCAACCCTGTCGAGAGTGTGTGGAGAAATAGTTATCGCATTTTGTAGATGCCCAGATCTATAAATTGCATTATTCATTCTCACTCCATCAACTACTAATAAAACTCTGTTTGCTTCAAAACCCCTTAAAACAGGACTTCCGCCACCACCTTGTGATTTCTGAATTCTGACACTTGGGCTTAGTTCTAGGATTTCAGCACCAGTTTGGATTATGTTCTTTTTTATTTGTTTAGCTGAAATAATATTTACTTTTTCTGCTATTTTATTTTTTGCAGTTTTTGATCTGGCAACAGATAAAACAACTCCGTCAAGGTTTTCAATTTTTGGTGTCATTTCAATGTATATGACTTCTTTGTAATTATTTAGATTAATTTTTAAATCATTATATCCATTTATTTGAAAAATTACCGGGATTGATTTGATGAAATCGTCAATTGAAGCTTTACCCTCATAATTAGTGATTGTACTTTTGGACTTATCTGAAGAATAAATAGAAACGTTCTCAATTACTTCACCAGTATTTTTATCTTCAACATAGACCGTCTGACCATAACCAAACGAACAAAAAAGAAAAACGCATAATATAATTTTCTTATTTTTTATCACTAAAAACATCATTAAATACTTTTATAGATTTGGGGTAAGTGAAATGTTGTAAATGTATGCTGTAATAGATCATTAAATGGTTTAAAAGCTTTTTACGAATATTATTACCTAAATGTAACATTTCAATTTTATCTAGATTAAGCTTTAGCAATTTTTTAAATCCATCTAAATCTTCACCTAAAATAAGGTTTTCTGAATTAATTATATCAGAAAAAGAACCATTATTAGGGTCAAAATAGGGGTAATTTTGATTTGATGTATTTGGATAAAAACCTATGTATTTTGTGAGATCGAGTAAAAATTTTAAGTGGAAATTTGGATTAAAGCTGTTATTATCAAACCATAGAATCATGAATTCCAAAAAATTGAATAAATCCTCGTTTTTATCTTTCTCCTCCTTTAAAACAGCTCTTAGCACTTCTGACAAAAAAATAACAACAGTGCTTTTAAAAATCGATTTATGTATTGTTTTAATTGGAGTTGAAACCCTAGCCTCTCTGATAAAGTTCAAACCCTCTTTGTGCTTGTTGTTTGAGATCAAATTTAAAAGATTGAAAGTTTGAAATAAACCTTTTCTGAACTTACCCTTTTTGGAACTCAAAATACCTTTTAAAAAATAGCTTTTGAGCCCATGATGCCTTGTGTAACAATTTGTTATTAGGTTCGAGTCACCATATTTAAACGAAGAAATTACTAAAGCAGGGGTTTCAATCAAAATAAAAAATTATACAACCCCTTGGGCTAACATCGCATCTGCTACTTTGACAAAACCGGCTATGTTTGCACCTTTAACATAATCGATTTTACCTTTTTCCAAACCATACTCAACACACGATTCATGTATATCTGACATTATGTTTTTAAGTTTTGAGTCAACTTCATCTCTTGCCCAATTATAACGAAGTGAATTTTGTGCCATTTCAAGACCTGAAACAGCTACTCCACCTGCATTNGANGCTTTACCNGGTGCAAAAAGTATGTTNTTTCCTTTAAAAAAACTTATTGCATCAGGTGTAGTGGGCATATTTGCNCCNTCTCCAATGCAAATACATCCATTTAGCTTTAATCTTTTTGCATCTTCAATATTTAACTCATTTTGAGTTGCACAAGGCAATGCAATNGAGCATTTTATTCCCCATGGCTTTTTATTGGGATGAAAAGTCGCCTTTGGATACTTTTTTAGGTAACCGCTGATTCTCTCTCGTTTAATATTTTTTAAATCCATTATAAATGATAATTTTTCGTTGTCTATACCATCTTTGTCATATATAAAACCTGATGAATCTGAAAGCGATAAAACTTTTGCTCCCAATTGAATACATTTTTCTGCAGCAAATTGAGCCACATTTCCNGACCCTGAAATAACAACATTTTTACCTTTAATACTCTCATTTATGTGATTCAACATTTTAACAGTAAAGTAAACCACACCGTACCCTGTAGCTTCTGGCCTTATCAAAGAGCCACCCCAGGAAACACCCTTACCCGTNAGAACTCCAGAAAATTCATTTCGAAGTCTTTTATATTGACCAAATAAATACCCAATTTCCCTTCCGCCAACACCTATATCACCCGCAGGAACATCATTATTCGGGCCAATATGTCTAAATAATTCAGACATAAAGCTTTGACAAAATCTCATTACCTCAGTGTCAGATTTACTTTTAGGATTAAAATCTGAACCACCTTTTCCACCACCCATTGGTAATGTTGTCAGGCTATTTTTGAAAACTTGTTCAAATGCTAAAAATTTCAAAACACTCAGATTGACACTAGGATGAAACCTCAAACCACCTTTATATGGTCCAATTGCCGAGTTCATCTGAACACGATAACCTCGGTTAACCTGAATTTCTTCATTATCATCAATCCATGCTACTCTGAAGGAGACCACTCTTTCAGGTTCAACCATTCTTAATAAAACGTTTTGTCCGTAATATATGTCTTTTGTGACTATGTATGGAATAACTGTTTCAGCGACTTCAGTAACTGCCTGCATGAATTCAGGTTCNTTCTGATTCCTTGAGGATACTTCATTTAGAAATTTTTNAATAATTTTTTCCATATATAAATTTAAGACTTTTATATACTTTGTGAATAAAATAGATTCTTTTTATGTAAAAAGCATTGAAATAACATCCTCAATTTTATCAANTAATACNATGTTTATATTTTTAAAAGTCACATCTAGCTTATTATTTTTNGATATAAAAATAGATTTAAAGCCAAGTTTCGATGCTTCTTTGATTCGAGCATTTATTTTCGAAATTGGTCTAAGTTTTCCAGATAAGTCAATTTCTCCAGCAAAGCACATATCTTTTTTTACACTTTTTTCAAAATAGCTGGATAAAATAGATACCACAACACATAAATCTAAACCAGGATCATCAATTGAAATACCACCAGTAAAATTTATAAATACATCTTTTGAAGCAAGAGTAAAACCAGCCTTTTTTTCCAAAACAGCCAGAAGCATATTTAATCGTTTTGAGTTAAATCCTGTAGAACTTCTCTGTGGTGTTCCATAAACCGCAGAGCTAACNAGTGCTTGTATTTCGAGTAGAATAGGTCTAACTCCTTTCATGGCGACACTAATCGCCTGACCNCTNAAATNATTATCTTCTAGGTCAACTAATAATTTGTTAGGATTTGCGATAGGGTGGATTCCTCCNGAATCCATCTCGTATATNCCNATTTCCTCTGTTGTACCAAATCTGTTTTTTTGAGATCTNAATATTCTGTACATGTGGTCTTTGTCTCCCTCAAAATTTAATACAGTATCTACCATGTGTTCTAAAACTTTTGGACCAGCAATTTGTCCATCTTTAGTTATATGTCCTACTAATATTACAGGAGTATTTGTTTGNTTGGCATATTCAGTAAGTTCAGTAGTTACTTGTCTTATCTGAGAAATAGTACCAGCCGGACTATCTAAATAATTGCTTTTTAATGTTTGAATAGAATCAATAATTACTATTTCTGGTTTTAGCTCTTTTATNTCATTAAATAAATTATTAATTCTGGTTTCGCTNAAAATATAACAATTGTTTNTTGTTTCACTTATTCGTGTTGCTCTGAGTTTAATTTGTCTTAGGCTCTCTTCACCAGATATGTATAGGGATTTAAGGTCAGATTTTAACGTAATTTGGAGAAGTAAAGTTGACTTACCAATACCAGGTTCACCACCTAAAAGNGTCAAAGAACCTTGAACTATGCCGCCCCCCATCACCCTATTAAATTCAGTGTCATTTGATATTATCCTAGGCTCATCGTCTGACTTTATTTTTTCTAGTTTAATTGATTTATTTGACCGATTTTTATCATCATNAGTCCATTTATTTTTTTCTTCATTTATTNTATTTTCTTCAANTAAGGTATTCCACTCTTTACAGGACTTGCATTGCCCTTGCCACTTGAAATGCTCAGTCCCACATACTTTACAAAAAAATGCAGTTTTATTANTCATAAANTTTTAAATTAATNTTTNCNGTTTANAATCGGTATTAAAATAAAAGCTAATGCACCTAAAATTATAATTAAAATAGTTTGACTACTCCAAACTATCCATCCAAAAGATAGACCAATCTCTTTTTTTATTTCGAATGAANTGAGAACNATNGCTATACTTAAAGGATATATTCCAATACCACCATTCGTTGTGGCAATTGATAATCCCCCAANTACAAATGCAGGAACTAACATTTCAATTGTTAACNTCTGTGTTTCAGGGATTGACCATTTAATAAGGTAAAACATTAATAGGTACATAATCCAAATAAAAATCGTGTGGANAATAAAAGGNAATTTATTTTNAATCTTTTTTATGGAGCTAAAACCTTCAATAAAGTCAACAATTAATGAATTTAATTTTTGTGAAAGTAAGGGATTGATTTTTTTAATCAAATAAATTAAAAAAAATAGTATTAGGGCAGATAGAGTAAAAACAACACCAATTTTTATAAGTTCAATTTTTATTATGAAGCTCCATATGGTTTGAAACTGAATAACCAATGCAAAAATTATTAAAATAAAAAGAATGATTATATCAATTACTCTCTCAGTTACAATTGAACCAAATGTTTTTTGGAATGGTATTTTTTCATAATTAGACAAGAAGGTTGCACGAAGTATCTCACCAGACCTTGGGATACCCAAGTTAGCCAAATATCCAATAAAAANTGATAAAATTGTATTTAAAAGTCTAGGTTTATATCCCATTGGGAGCAATAAAAATCTCCATCTATAACCCCTAGATAAATGACTTAAAGAAGCGCAAACTATGCTAAGGCCAACATAATTAAGGTTGGCATTTTTAAATGACATAATAATAAATTTTTTTTCCTCTTCATTAGTTATATTAATTGAGATGTAAATAAATATAACGCCTAGTATTAAGGGGATAAAAATTTTAAAAAAAGTTTTATAATTCATCTAATTGCAGGTTGTCTATGAGTCTTATTTCACCAATTTTTACAGCNACAAAAGCCCTTGCTTTTCTTTTGGATTTCTTTTTTGCATTGAGTAAGTTGTTTTCATATCTTATATCAAAATAATCTAATTTAAAATAATTTTTTTCTAAAAATGAACTCTTTATTTTTTTAATTATTTCTTTAGCACTTTTCCTCTCCCACAGTGACCTGGCAAATGTTAATTGATCATGAATAAATGAAGCTGCTTCTATCTGTTTTTTATTCAAAAGTTTATTTCTAGAACTCAATGCTATCCCATTTTTTCCTCTAAGAATTGGACACCCTACAATCCTAGTATTAATTTTTTTTTGTTTTACNAATAATTTGACTATGTGTAATTGTTGAAAGTCTTTTTCTCCAAAATATGCTTTATTAGGGTTAAACAGCAATAATAATTTTTCAACGATTGTGGCAACGCCATTAAAATGTCCAGTTCTGTATTTTGCCTCCATAATTCTGCCAACTAGGCCAAAATCATATGATAAAGCTGCAACAGAATTTTCATATATGTCTTTAGATNTAGGCACATATATCAAAATGTTCTCCGATATATTTTTGATTAATTCAACATCGCTATCGATGCTGCGTGGATAGTTATTTAAATCCTCTTTATTTTCAAATTGAGTTGGATTTATAAAAATAGACACTATNACTAAAGAATTTTCAAAAACTGCCTTTCGAATTAGTGAAGCATGCCCGCTGTGCAAAGAACCCATTGTGGGGACAATTCCTAGAGTATCATCAGGATTTATTTTTTTTTTTAAAATACTTGCTTTGAAAAAAATACTCATAAAAAAAAATTGTATTTGCAAAGTAGTAATATTTTAATTGATTCATTAGAAATTTCGTAATTTNGCAAAACTTATACGNAAACTAGTATAATANAATATATGAAAGATAAGAGAGTTCTTATTATATCTCCAGAAGTTGTNCCATACTTGCCTCAATCAGAACAAGCAATTAATTCATTTAAAATTCCTAAGAGTATAAATGACAATGGAGGTCAAATTCGAATTTTTACTCCACGTTATGGTCTAATCAATGAAAGAAGGCATCAATTACATGAAGTTATAAGATTATCTGGTATGAATCTTGTGATTAATGATATGGACACACCATTAATTATAAAAGTTGCTTCNATACCAAAAGAGAGGATGCAGGTTTATTTCATTGACAATGAAGATTACTTTAAAAGAAGAGGAATTTTACACGANAAAAAGGGAGATCTCTTCAAAGATAATGACGAAAGAATGATTTTTTTCACTAAAGGAGTAGTAGAAACAGTAAAAAAATTAAATTGGTCTCCTGATATAATTCATCTCCAAGGTTGGTTTACGTCTCTTTTTCCACTTTATTTGAAAACTTATTTCAAAAATGAAGCAATTTTTTCAGACAGTAAAATTGTATGTTCAATATATCCTAAAGATTTCGATGGTGTAATTTCAAAAAAGTTTATGGATAAAGTCTCTTTTGATGAAATNCCTGAAAACCTTATTTCACCTCTAGCTAAATCAAACTATAACAATTTGGTTAACATTTCCATTGAACATTCCGACGCATTTGTATTGCATGGTGAGGATATTGAAGAAGAAATTCTTACAAAAATTAAGAATAGCAATAAACCATGCCTCACGCANTCGCAGACTCAGAGCGAGAAAGCATATGTAGATTTTTATCAAAAAAATCTTATTTAATAATTCAGCAGAATGAATTATAGAATTATCTTATATAGTGCTTTTTTTTCAATTATTTTTTCATTAATCTCATGTGATACTGAATATCATTCTGTCGGGACAAATTTATTAATTGANCAGGCATTTAAATCTAAAAACTATAGTGCTAAAGTTTTTGCATTTCAGGAGCAGTTGAAGTCTATTCAGACTGATGGGCTGCCACTAGGTCAATTAGGACAAGTATACCACCCAATTTATGGTAAAACCAAAGCCAGTATTACAACTCAGTTAATTATAAGTTCAGANAATCCTTCATTTGGAAGATTACCTCAAGACGAGGAGGTTGACGACCCAAACAACAAGTTNGCAATTCCTGAAAATGAAACTGTCACATCAGTNTATTTGGATATCCCATTTTTTAACAATCAAAATGACAGAGATAACGATGGTGTAATCGATATTTTAGATATTGANCCTTCTGANCCAGCGAGTGATTCAGATGGTGATGGAATTAGCGATTTTAGAGAGTCAGAAGTTGGAACTAACCCATTAAGTGATGATAGTGATAATGATGGTATTTTAGATAGTTTAGATGATGACAGTTCTGAGTATGATAGCGAAAATAAAAATTATGAGGTTGACTCTATCTATGGCAATCCCAGAGCTAAGTTCAGAATGAAAGTTCATGAACTTACTTATTATCTTTCAGCGCTTGATCCAAATAACAATTTTGAATCTCCATTAGAGTATTTTTCCAATACTAATTATATTGATCAAGGATTTTATTCGTCCGAACTTTTTAATGATGAAGTTGAATTGAACTACGATGAATTAAGGGTATATTATTCAAAGGATGATCCAGAGACTGAAGATAAAATAGAGGATTCTACAGACGTAGAATTTAGATACTCACCAAGAATTAGGTTGCCGCTTAACACTTCTTTTTTTCAAGAGAAAGTTATAGACGCTGAAGGGTCTAGTTTCTTGAGAAACTCAGATAATTTTAAGGAATANATTAAAGGNATAATAATAAATTCAGAAAATTTTTCAGATGATATATTTATGTTATTGAATCTAAATGCAGCAAATATAAGAATAAACTATAATTACGATTTTTATGAGCATTATGGCAATGAAGTTGATGAGGATGACGAAATAATTACTAAATCTTCAACTTTTATTATAAATATCGGAGGAGTTAGAGTAAATACATTAGAAAANTCAGATTTTGATCCCTCAATTTCTTCACTAATTAGCGAAAGCGAAGCAGGCTTACCACAAGAAAAAATAATTATTCAAGGAGGTCATCTTTANACCAAAATAAATCTTTTTGATAGAAATAATTTAGATAATAATGACGAAATATATCAATTGAGNAGTAAAACCAATTGGTTGATAAATGAGGCAAATCTAATTTTTTATATTGATCCGGANATAAATAATAATTCTAACTACCGATTATCACAAATGACGCCAGAGAGATTGTATTTATATGATTTAAATTCCGGCGAACCAATTAATGATTATTATACAGANANCTCTGTTAATCTTCAAGCTACAAATGCTAATAAAGTCATATATGGAGGNCTTTTGGAGNACGATGCCGAAAATAAACCATGGAGATACAAGTTNAGAATAACGAATCATATAAACAANCTAATAAGAAAAGACTCTATAAACAGTTCATTAGCTTTGATTTCNGGTGCTAATATTTCTAATTTATCAATCAGAACNGGTATAAATNCGAAAAATGAAGTAGTTAAATATCCTACCACAGGTGTTTTAAATCCTTTTGGGGTTAAATTGATCGGATCACATCCAAACAATCCGTCTAATCAGGAGTCAAAGATTAAATTGGAAATTTATTATACAGAATATTAATTAAAAGANTAAAATTATNTTATTGAAAATAAATAAAATAATTATCCCTGANAACCCCTGTACTAGTGTGGCTNTAGTATGTGTTTTGTATGTATCGCTGATATTCATCCCGCTGAATTGAGATACTATCCAAAAGTATGAGTCATTTGCGTGAGAAACTGTCATTGACCCAACCCCAATAGACATTATTGTTATAATTTTTCCTAATTCACTATCCAGACCAAAGAGATGTAGAATGGGNTAAACGATTGAAGTGCTAGTTATTATAGCAACTGTAGAGGATCCTTGAGCTGTTTTTAATGATGCAGATATTAAAAAAGGTATAATAATTCCAAGAGAGCTAATATTATCAATTTCACTAAACCACTCTACAACATTAATATTTTTAATAATTTGACCCAAAGCTCCACCCATTCCAGTTATTCCAATTATTGGTAAACTTTGTCTAAAAGTCATAGTTAATATTTGTTCAAATTTCACATCTTTCAATAAAAAAAACATAGAAATACTTGCGCCTGTAAAGAGAGCAAATGTTGGAGAGGTAAAAAAACGAATATCATCTGGAGATAAGGGACTGAGTGACATAAGAATAATAGGAATCCAAATTGGACTGCTAGCTTTTTTAAAACTCATTAAATCATTTATATTAGATTCTGAAATTAAAATTTCTAAATCCTTTTTTGAAATAGGTTTTGTTTTTTTAATAAATGTTTGCGCATATAAGCTTCCAATTAAGGATAAAATAAGTGCAAAAATTCCACCAAACACAAATAAAAAAAANATATTTTTTAAATCTATACCTGCTGCTGCTGCTAAAGGACCNGGAGTTGGTGGAACTAAAACGTGGGGTGCAAACANACCAGTTGAAAGAGCAATAGCTGTTGTTTTTTTTGAACTGAAAGTTAATTCAGATATTTTTTTGTTTAAGGATGATAATACAATGAAAGCTGCATCGCAAAATACAGGAATAGANATTATGAAACCAATTAAATTTATTNCATAGGCTGATGGAAGNAAATAAAATTTTTTCAATAAGCCTACCGAGATAACTTTTGTAGCACCACTTTTTTCTAAACCAATACCAATAATAATTCCAAATATTATNATTAGCCCAATTTTTTTTGTTGTNGATATAAATCCATCANAAATTGCGTTAGATATTTTTATTGGCTCAAGATCTGAAATCAACCCNAAAATAATACAACCAAAAAAAACAACAACGAGTGGGTTNAATTTNAAATAAGAAGTNCCTATAATTATCCATATTACGGTTATTAAGATCGATAANATTTCAATATACATTANGCTTTACCAGTATAATTTGTNATTGCTTTTTCAGTCATTTTTTTTAACAGATAATAAGCATCGCTAAAATTTTTTTCATCAAAATAATTTAAAGGTGAAGACGCCCATGCTTTTGAGATTCCCAGGCTTTTATACTCTCCTTTAACTAAACTTACTTTTCCAGCAATACACAACAAGGGTTTATTATATTTTTTTGCTAAGAATCCAATTTTACTGATTAATTTTCCATTTTTGCTTTGGTNGTCTANATGTCCTTCGCCACTTATAATTAGGTCTGATTTTNTTATGTAGGATTCTAAGTCAATAATTTTTTCCAAAATATTAAAACCNTTTTTAATTTTTGCATTTATTAANCCAAAGAGTCCGGCAGATGTGCCTCCAGCAGATCCNCCACCCTTTACATTTATATTTTTTGTTGTNACTGACCTAATTAAGTTTGCAAACTTTTTTGAGCCATACTCTAATTCTTTGACCATATTGACAGATGCACCNTTCTGAGGAGAATATATTTCTGCAGCACCTTTTTTACCAAGTAANATATTATTAACATCAGTAGCCATGATAATTTCACAAAACTTAATTTTAGGATTTAGTTTGTCGAAATTAATTTTNTNACATTCTAAAAGACCATTACCCCCTTTTTGTATTGGTAATGANTTGTTATTCAACAATTCTCCTCCGAGTGCACTGAAAATTCCCGTACCCATGTCATGTGTTGAGCTTCCTCCTAGCCCTAGGTANAGTTTTTTACATCCTTTATCAATTGCNTGATTNATGATGACACCAGTACCGAAAGTTGAAGTTTTCATTGGATTTCTTTCTTCTTTTTTTANGCCAGTTAATCCTGATATTTGCGATAGTTCAATCCAAGCNGTCTCTTTTTTTTTAAACCAAAAGATAGGGGCCTGAATTTTTTTTCCTATTGAGTTTNCTGTATCAACACTTTCNGTTTTTCCAAGATTAAATTCTTTAAGNAATTCAATAGCCCCCTCACCTCCATCTGAAAAAGGTATTTTTTTNATCGATGAGTTTGGAATTACTCTTTTTACTCCCTCGTANATTGCATTAGAAACTTCTTTCGCACTCATAGTGCCTTTAAATGAATCTGGAACAATTAGAATATTCATTAATTCTTNAGTATTGAATCAATAATTTTNGGAGCNTGNACTCTTGAGTTTTCGATAAACCACTTATTTGTTTTTAGACCACCACAAACAACACCAGCAAGATACACCCCTTTAACACTGGATTCCATTGATTTTTCATTATAAATTGGAGTTTTATAATTATCATTCTTAAATTTTAACCCCAAGCTTTCTAAGAGTTTAAANTTTGGTTGATAACCAGTCATGGCTAAAACAAAATCATTATCAATTTCAATTNTTTCATCTTTTGTNTTAATGATGATTGATTTATCTGAAATTTTAATGACGTCTGANTTAAAATAAGCTTTAATATTTCCNTCTTCTATTCTGTTTATAATATCTGGTCTTGCCCAATACTTTACGTTTTCACCAATCTTTTTTTCTCGAATTATCATTGTAACTTTTTTTGCTCCTTTTCTGTAGGTTTCAAGAGCNGCATCAACTGCTGAGTTTGCAGATCCTATTATTGCTAAATTCATACCAAAATACGGATGTGGTTCTGAATAATAATGTTTTACTTTGGGAAGGTCTTCTCCTGGTATATTNAGTAAATATGGAAAATCATAAAAACCAGTAGCAATAATAATTGACTTTGCAGAGTAATTTCTTTTTGTTGTTTTGANATCAAAACCTTTATTGACTTTACTTATGCTTNTTATTTCTTCGTATAGGTTTACATTTAATCTTAAGGCATAAGTAACCCTTCTGTAATATTCAAGGGCCTCAAACCTGGTAGGTTTTGGTTGTTGAGATATAAACGGTATTTTACCTATTTCGAGACGATCAGATGTNGAAAAAAACGTCATATTCAAAGGATAGTTAAAGATAGAGTTTACTAGAACTCCCTTTTCAATTATTAAATAATCTAAATTTTTTTCTTTTGCTGAAATTCCACAGGCCAAACCTATCGGACCAGCGCCTATAATAATCAAATCTTTCATGTTATAAATGTACAAATACTTGAANAAAATTTTTATTATAGATAAAAACAATCAANATANNANTTTTAATAGTNTATACTAATAATTGTACAATAATATTCTTTTAATAACTACATGTAGTTAGCATTATTATAGTAATTAATTATTAAAAATTTTATTTTGATTGTTTTGTCTTATAAATAAACTAATAATACAAATAGAGACTAATGTAATTGAAATTTTATAGTCACCTATTATAATTAAGATTGATGACCACCATACAGGTAGGAGAAGCAATCCACAAACAAACTTTATTGTACTATAATAAACAATATCATCAATTTTTGAAAGAATCTTTTTGGTTATTGCAAGAACTGGAAAGTTTAATATATACCCGGTAAGACCTATTGCCCTCTCAAATATGTTTAATCCTCTTGATTGTTTATGATCACTGATTTTATTTAAAGAACCCCTTATCTCATCAAACGTCTCCTTTCCTGACAGATTATTAATGTATGAACATTTTTTCTCATAACGATCACAATTTTCAGGCAACCACAAGCATTTCTTCATTCTAATTGATAGCTCTTCTCTAATATTATTTATTATCTTAACTTCTGTTAAATCATTTTTTAAAAAATCTTTTATTTTAATGGGATTTCCATATACTAAATGAATGAAAGCCAGTGGGTTTCTTCTATTGCTATAATTGATACCTATAGGTAGTATATAAATATTTTGTTCTGGAAACATTCTTTGAGCAGTCAACGCCATTCTACTGCTTCCTTTGGAAATNGGCATTAAATAATAGTTTTCGTGTTGTCGTCCTTCAGAAAAGATTTGNACCGGTTTTCCTGAACCTAANAAACTGTAGCAAGTATCGAAAATTGAATCNTTATTTTTTAGTTTATTNTAGCCATCCCTTAATCTGTATACAGGAATCATTTTCATGGCTGTAAAAGCTTTATGTAGTTTACCCCCAAAAATGTCTGCACGGGTTAAAGAAGTTATTATGTCTCCATAATCAACTCCAACAATAAAAGGGTCAATTACCCCATTTTGGTGATTTGGTGATAATATTATTCCCCCTTTTTTAGGAATTTTTTCTTTTCCATAAACCTTTATTTTTTTGAAATAGAAATAAAATCCTATTTGCATAATCGACCTAATAANTATGTAAAAAACATTTCTCANAGATCTTNTTTAAAAGATTAGATTAGACAATATTAATATATTTCATCTTGATTTAAATAANTATCAAAAAAGAAAGAGCAACATTTGTTGCTCTTTCATNTTTANAAGTAAAACTTTAGGAAATTAAAATTTAAATCCGGCTTTTAGTGTAACTCTTCTCTCAATTACAGGCATTCCTGGAAATGCTCTGTATTTTTGATTAAATAAGTTTGTTGCAGCAAGATCTAGTTGAATATTACCAACTTGTCTTCCTATACTAAAGTCAACTAGATTTCTTTCGTCAGTTTCACCACCATACATACCTTGGTCNGAAAGAAAGGAGTCTGCGTGTTGGTAAGTTAAACTTGTTCTAAATCCGTTTAGCCCAGTNAGTCTTAAACCTAAGTTGTATTTATTAAGTGGAGTATTAAGGTTTTGAGGGAATGGCATAGCATCGTCACCAATTTGCCATATATTTTGACTAACATNTGAGTAGTTCCCCCAGATGGTTAAGTTATCTGAAGCTAAGTAGTCAATTGAAATGTCACTTCCCCAGTGACTTCTCTTAGCATCACCATAGTCTCTATATCCAGCACTTAAATTTAACAATTCATCGTCAGGAACTCTATTGGATTCAATTGCACCTACTAAGGGTAANGTGAATGTTCCATCGGNCGCTTGAACTCCACCAACAAGACCCGCGTATCCAACTGCAGCTCCAACTGCACCTGCTCTAACACCACCTATAAGTTGAGCCGTTGCAGAAGCTAAAGAGGGTACTCCATTAGGAAANTGAGGTAAAAGNCCTGGAGGTAATCCAGTGTCTGGTAGACCTAGCCCTTGATATGCAGCAGCTGTTGCTGCGGTCATGGCAGCAGTTATNTCGCTTACAACTTGATCGCCGAAGGCAGTTGGATCGAAGTTAATAGCACTAAATGAAGGAGCTAAAGCTGTAAATTGAGTTAGTCCAACTCTTCCGTATGTGTAAAAGTCAATACCAACTCTAAATTTATCTGCAATGAGACCTTTATATCCNAATTCCATTGTTTCTATGTATCCAATTCTCGCACTTCCTGAATCAGTACCTTGCGAGAGTGGTTGACCGTTAAAGAAATTTAAACCTACAAGATTTCCAGTAAAACTTGTTGATGGGCCACCATTTGCCGTGTAAGCATCCATAACTCCNGTAAATACACTTTCAAGTCCNGTTCCTGCTAATTGTGCTAGAGCTCCAGCTCTAATACCTGGTGCACCACTCGCTGGTTGATAAGCAGCTCCCCAAATTATACTATTTGGAACTCCAGGAGTGCCAACAGGAACTTTAATTGCTTTACCTCCAGGGCCTAAACCATATGTACCTATTAGTTCAATTAACTGAGAAGTTGATCCTTGAACTGGATTTGCAGCAGATGCAAAATATGTTGGATTAATTTGACCTGCCAACCATGTTGTAGCTGTACCAGGTACAACNCGTTGAACNGGAAAATCAACATATGTATTTAGTGCTGNNGGAGCGAATGTTGCTTCACTGTANGANGCCCTAAAGGTGTGTCTAGGACTAGGTTTGTAAGTAAANGCAACTCTCGGAGCAAATCTACCCTCATCTATAAAATTAATTTTATCATATCTTCCAGTAAAAATCATNGTGAGTTTGTCCGAAAGCTGAGTTGTTCCTTGAAGGTATCCTCCTGCATTCATAAAGTCNTCATTACCATCGTTTCTTCCGTATAAAGTTCCGTTAGATTCNGATGCATTATTACGGTAATCGAATCCGGCAACAAACTCAGTATTTAGTGCGTCTAATTCNAAGTTATATTGAATTTGTGCTTCCAATGAATTTCTAACTGCTTGTTGACGTAGGCCTGTTAAGTATAAAAAAGTTGGAGTTGCTTGACCCCCTCCGTCGTTATAATTATAATAAGCATTTGCAAACCATCTGCCAGTTCTTACACTTGCCTGAGCCCAATAATCGTATCCCTGGGTTACACCAGGTCCTTGACTATTGAAAAATAATCCATAACCATTAGCCATACCACCCGCAATTTTACCAGTAGTTGAGTCATTTGGTCTAAATTCCATGTGAAGNTTNGCAGAGTATTGCTCATATTCATTTAAAAGAGGATTTTTATCTCCATCTGGATCCATNTCATGTTGATCTAAAATAACGTTGTCAGTNCTNGAAAAAGAAGCTGCTTCATCAACTACGCCATATCTANTTAAAATAGGTTCTCTTATTTCTGTAGCTAAATCGCTGATTTGTTCTGAATCTTGAACAGGATCGAGACCAAATTCGTCACCTCTATTATATCTAACATTCAGTTTCCAGCCAAATGTTCCATCAGCATTAGCTTCGGCATGCCTGAANGCACCACCAANGTTTGATTGTGTTCCAGCCCAAGTTTCAGCAGTTGTACCTGGATAATCAATTGGACTTTTACTGATAAAATGAACAACTCCAGAAGTTACATTTGGACCATAAAGAGCACCTGCAGGACCTCTCACAACCTCGACTTGTTGTATATCTAGATTTGATAGTCCCGTTTGATAAGAGAAAAATGAACCTGCAGAAGGAGTCACTAAATACCTGTAGTCAAGCATNACAAATGTGGAGGTTCCAAACACTCCGTCTCCAGCTCTCATTTCAATATTTATAGAGTTAGCAGATTGTTGTTGAATTTTTACACCTGGTATATTTTGTAANGCAGCNGTAGGATCTTGNANATANGGTGAGTTTTCAATCTCTTCAGCTGAAAGAACTGATACTGAAGCTGGGGAATCTTGAACTCTTTCAGGTCTCCTAGATGCAGTTACAATCATTTCATCCAACTTTGTTCCAGATGCCAAACTTACCTCAATTGATTGATCAGAGCTAGTCACATTGACCACTGAGTTTCCANAACCTACAGAGCTAATCTGTAAATTGAATGGTATAGGTTGGTTAGTAGTAATCGTAAAGTTTCCGTTGAAGTCAGCAGCGACTCCCTCAGTAGTTCCTTGAACTACAATATTTGCACCCGNTACTGGGTTGCCATCTTCATCTACTACAGTTCCACTAATAGTTGATTGAGCAAAAGCAAAAGTCGCAATTAGAGAAAAGGTAAACGTGAGAATTGTTTTAATAAACGTTGTCTTCATAATTTATTTAGGTTAATTTATATGTTTGGTTTTGATAAAATTAAATGATANTTTATCAATNTTTTTATGTTNNAGAAGTCAAATATTCAACTTCTTAATTTGGTAAATATAATATTTTTTGTCATCCAAATAATATTTTAGGTCTTTTTTTGATATCGAAAATAACAAAGAATAATATGTAAATAATTGATAAATATATACTTAGCCTTTTTTGAAGTAATTTNATAATNACAAAAGCATAGTANTTATTGGGNGTATTTAATNTTTATTTTAAAATNAGGTTTCTTAGTTTTCGGATGATAGTAGCTATTCCCATAAAATGGATGAACTNTGCTCGTGCCAATAAAGATAATTATTCATGTATTTTTTATCAATCATTGGTCTTTTTACCTTTAAAGTTGGGGTAACTAATCCGTTTTCAACAGTCCATGAATCTTTTACAACAATTATTTTTGATATTTTTTTGTAAGCNTCNAAAGATGAATTNATTCGAATCAATTCCTCAGTAAATAGGTTTTCAAAATCTNCTTTACCGATTTTTTGACCTATTTCAGATAGAGAGACTAGGAGCATTGGCTGCGGATTTCCCAAGCCTACAATACATATTTGTTCAAATTCATTATATTTTCCAAAATAGTATTCTAGAGGTAGTGGCTCAATAAATTTGCCTTTGGAAGTTTTGAATAAATCTTTGACCCTACCAGTGATATATAAAAACCCATCTTTATCAAGATATCCCTGATCTCCAGTGTGAAGCCATCCGTCAATTAATGTTTCTTTCGTAGCCTCAGGATCCTTATAATATCCCTCCATTAAAAAAGTTCCTTGCATCAAAATCTCTTCATTCTCAGGATTAATTTTTATTGAAACCCCTTCTTGAGGTATTCCAACTGATCCTGGTCTATTCCAAATATCATCTGCTAATTGATTACTAATNGCACAATTTTCGGTCATACCATAACCATTNATTATATTGATTCCTAGAGTTCTATACCAATCTCTTTGAGAGGTNTGCATTGGTGCAGCACCCGAAACCTTAGCCCTGGCTTTAGATAATCCTAGTTTCTTTGTNAGAACTTTTTTTATTAGCCNGTTAATTATTGGAATAGAAAGTAAAATGTTTAATTTTTTTTGAGAGAATTTACTTAAAATCCCCATTTGAAATTTCGTCCAGATTCTTGGAACCGCGAAAAANACAGTAGGCTGGACTGAAGCTAAATTTTCACCAAATGTATCTAAAGACTCCACAAATGAAATTGTTCCACCAAATCTCAGAGCAGTAAATTCAATAACAACTCTTTCTGCAATGTGATTTAGTGGTAAAAACGAAAAGAAATGATTATCACCATTGTAGTCAATTTTTAGTGGATTTGCATTGAGAGAAATAATTTTAGTCGCCTCGTTTGCTCTGTAGGATAAAACAACTCCTTTTGGATTACCTGTTGTTCCAGATGTAAAAATTATTGTCCATGTATCTGATAACTTAGGAATATGAGGAGTTTTGATAGGAAGATTTTTGTCTATNAATTCTAGCCACGAAAACCCTCTATCAATTNTAGAATGATTTTTATAATTAGGAAAGGCTATNACTGGCAGTTTTTCAGGAATGAAAGGCTTTATATCGTTCCAATGCTCTATTTTACCTACAAATAAAGCATCAACGTCACCAAAATCAATTAGTTTTCCTAANTCCTTGCCAGTTAGAGTTGCAAAAAAAGGCACTGATATGTAACCAGCCATTATAATTGCAATATCTGCAATAATCCACTCTCTACAATTTTTAGAAATCATGCCAATGTGAGCATTAGGTCTTAAACCNANTGATCTTAATCCACTGGCCAGTTTCCTCGCCATTTGACCAGTCTCTTCCCAGGTGTATTCTTCCCAATCATTTCCAAACGGTTGCCTTAGGAAGGGTTTATTTTTTAATTGTTTCTCTAAATCATAAAATTTGAAATCAAAATGAGTCTGATTGTTCATTATATATTAATTAATTTTCAAAGTTCTTAATCTTGTTTAATCTATTGTAACATTAAATATAAGATTATTTTTATCTTTAGAATTACATTTGCTTTTTACANTAGTTTTAATTCGAGGGTATAAAACCTTTACTTTTACATANCAGAATTTGCTNGGTAACATAGGTATTTGTAAAAAATAAATAGAAAGAATATTAACATNTACAGTTTAAAGGGTCAANTAGCNATTATCACAGGAGGAGCCCGAGGTATAGGGAAGGGAATATGTGAAATTTTTTGTAAAGCTGGTGCAACTGTTGCNTTGTGGGATATATTAGATTCTGGTCTTGAAACATCAAATCAAATTTCATCTAACGGAGGATCAATTTTTTTTCAAAAAGTTGATGTAACAAATGTCTTGAGCGTAAATGCAGCTNTAGAGGAGATTATTTCTAAANACAGAAAGATTGATATACTAGTAAACAACGCGGGTGTGATAAGAGACAGATCATTTATGAAAATGTCATCAGATGAGTGGAATACNGTAATGAATGTAAATTTAAATTCACTCTACATCANCACTAAAGCTGTATTGCCTNATATGAAAGAGGCTGAGTATGGAAGAATAATTTCTGCATCATCAATTAATGGATTTCAAGGGGCTTTTGGACAAACAAACTATGCTGCAACCAAAGCAGCAGTTTCTGGTTTTACGCGTGCACTCTGNAAAGAAGTAGGTCGTTTTGGAGTCACTGTTAATGCTGTTGCTCCAGGTTTTATTAAGTCACAGATGTCGGATTCAATGCCAGACCATGTAATAAAAAATGGAATAGCTCAAATCCCTGTNGGGAGAATTGGAACCCCCGAGGATATGGGTTATTGTTATTTATTTTTNGCCTCTAAAGAATCAGGATTTATTAGTGGAATAACTCTACATGCTAACGGCGGAGCAATGCCAATGTAAATTTGAATTTATGAACTCAAAAGACTTATTTGAATTAAAGGGTAAAGTTGCAATTGTAACAGGCTCAAGTAAGGGTATTGGTTTAGCNATTGCTCANGCTTTCGCTCTCAGAGGTGCTAGTGTAGTTNTAAGTAGCAGGTCACAAGAGGCTGTTGAATTGGCAGCAAATCAATTTAAAAAAGATGGATTATCAGTCACTGCACAATCGTGTCATGTTGCTGATCATGATCAAAGAATAAAGCTAGTTGAAAAAACTATAAATGAGTTTGGTAGAATCGATATTTTAGTCAATAACGCTGCAATCAACCCAGTTTATGAAAGTATTCAAAATATGCCNAATGAAGTATATGANAAAATGTTTAATGTAAATGTGAAATCAATATTTCATTTGAGTAATTTATGTTTTCCCTNTATGAAAAAGGAAAAATCAGGATCTATAATTAANATTGCAAGTGTAGAAGGGTTAAAACCAAGTTTAGGATTAGGTATTTATAGTGTAACTAAATCTGCAGTAATTATGTTAACAAAAGTNCAAGCTAAAGAATGGGGTAAATATGGAATTAGATCAAATGCTATTTGCCCNGGACTAATAAAAACAAAATTGAGTAAGGCTTTATGGGAAAATAAATCAATATTAGATCATGTAAAAAAACAACTTCCTTCGGGTAGAGTTGCAGAGCCTGAGGAAATAAGTGGATTAGCATTATATTTAGCNTCATCAGCNGGAAGCTATTCTACAGGAAGNGTATTTACGGCCGATGGTGGACATATGATAATTTAAATAACTATGGAATCAAAGACAGATAAATCTTACAAAACAAAATTTAATTCATTAAGCGATTTTGAGAAATATTTAGGAAAAGAGGTTGGAGTAACTAATTGGTATAATATGGACCAAGAAAGAATAAATATTTTTGCCGATATAACAGAAGATCAACAATGGATCCATATTGACAATGAAAAGTGTGAAAAAGAGTCACCNTATAAGACAACAATCGCGCACGGATTTCTNATGNTATCAATGTGTTCAAAGATAATGTTTGATAGTTTTGAATTAAATGGAATAGGAATGGTAATTAATTANGGATTAGACAGAGTAAGATTTACAAATGCNACACCATCAGGATCAAAGTTTAGAGGGAGGGTTTCGCTTATGGAATTTAACTTAAATCAAGCTGGGGCTAAATATAAATTAAAGGTTATCATAGAACTTNAGGGGCAAGAAAAACCTGCGTGTATTGCTGAACTCTTAGCCCTTGCTTACAGTAAAAAAANATGAGTAAAGCNGTATTATTTGCAATTGATAATGGAGTGGGAGTGATTACTTTAAATAGACCTGANAAGTATAACGCTGTCAATCAAGATTTAATCAATGGAATTTCTAAATATTTAGATCATGCNAAAGAAGATCAAACAATAAGAGCTGTTGTACTAACTGGATCTGGAAAGGGTTTTTGTTCAGGTGCTGATATGNCTGTNTTCAAGCATGAGGTTTCCCCTGAAAAAAGAAGAGATTACATAATCAATCAATATCAGCCNTTGATGCAAAAGTTTTTTAAGTTAAAAAAACCAATTATAGGNGCAATTAATGGTACTGCTGCAGGAGTTGGAGCCGCTTTTGCACTTGCATGTGATTTAAGAGTGATGAGTGAAAATAGCGCATTNTTATACGCATTTATAAATATTGGTTTGGGTCCAGATGGCGGTGCAAGCTGGCTTCTCTCCAGACAAGTAGGATATAGTAAAGCTTTTGAAATAGCAATTAGTGGTAAAAAATTAATGGGAAATGAGTGTTTTAGGCTTGGATTAGCAAATAGAATTGTTAAAAATGAAATAATTTTAANTGAAGCTATATCTTGGGGAAAATTATTGGNAAAAAAACCAACTCTNGCAATTGGAATTACAAAAGATGATATTTTTCATTCGATGAGTAATGATTTAATGAGTACGATTAGTTTTGAGGCTGAGCGACAAGTAACAGCTTTTAAAAGTCATGATTTGAATGAAGGGGTNTCAGCATTTATTCAAAAAAGAGAACCAAATTTTAAAGGTAAGTAGATTTATGANTGAATTTAAAGAAATTAAAACAAAAATATCAAAATTTGTAGATGAAGAACTTTATCCTTTGGAGCCTTGGATTTTGAATTGTAGTTGGGATGAAAAACTNCCAAAATTAAATGAGTTGAGAAATAAGGNTAAATCCCAAAATCTTTGGTTACCTCAGATCCCNAAAGAGTACGGNGGCCTGGGTCTTTCNAATATTCAACATGGGGAGATAAGTGAGATTTTAGGTTCNAGTCCATATGGACATTATGTTTTTAATTGTCAGGCTCCTGACGCAGGTAACATGGAAATACTAATTGAATTTGGAACACCAGAGCAAAAGGCTAAGTATTTAGAACCACTTTTAAACGGAAATATTAGAAGCTGTTTTGCTATGACTGAGCCTGAATTTGCTGGTTCAAATCCAGTTGAAATGGGAACAGTTGCTATAAAAANGGGNAAAAATTATTTAATTAATGGCCGAAAATGGTTTACTTCAGGGTTTGATGGGGCTGAATTCNTAATAGTTATGTTAATTTCAAATTCTGATGCCGAGAATCCATATAAAAAAGCAAGCCAAATTATTGTTCCNATCAAAACTAAAGGAGTAGAATTTATTANAAATATTCAAATAATGGGTCATTCAGGTGGAGGATGGGAAAGTCACTCTGAAATAAAATTCAANAATGTACAAGTCCCTATAACTAATGTTCTTGGTTCTGATGGTGACGGATTTTCAATAGCCCAGAGTAGACTTGGTCCAGGAAGGATTCATCATTGTATGAGATGGATTGGTATATGTGAAAGATCTTTTGATCTTATGTGTAAAAGGGCAGTTTCCAGAGAGCTCAAACATGGAAAAAAACTAGCTGACATGCAAACTATTCAAAATTGGATCTCAGAAAGTAGAGCAGAGATAAATGCAGCAAGATTATTAGTTCAAGATGCCGCAAAAAAAATTGATAATTATGGGGCATATAAGTCTAGAAATGAAATTTCAATNATCAAGTTTTACTGTGCCAACGTTCTTCAAAAAGTTGTTGATTATGCAATTCAAGTTCATGGAGCAAAGGGGGTAACNGACGATACAATTCTTGCAACATATTACAGACATGAAAGAGCNGCACGNATATACGATGGGGCCGATGAAGTTCATAAAAGTAGTTTAGCTAGACAAATTTTAAAAAAATATAAATAAAAATATCCAATAAGAAATTTAAGTTTTGTATAAAATTGATAAAGCAATTAATGTTCGTAAAGATGANGCCCTTGACTTAACTTCATTAAGAGAATATTTAAATAATGAATTAAAAATCAATTCTGAGATTCAAATATTTCAATTCCCATCTGGGTTTTCAAATTTGACATATTTAATCAAGACCAAACAAAAATCATTTGTTCTTCGCAGGCCACCTCATGGTGTNAATATAAAATCTGGGCACGACATGANCAGGGAATTCANAATTCTAAGTCAAATAAATAATCATTTTCNTAAAGTACCANAGCCAATTATTTTTTGCTCTGATAAATCTGTAATTGGAGATGAATTCTATATTATGGAGAAAGTAGAGGGTGTAATATTTAGAGGTTCAAANCTTAAATTAAATATGCCAAGAAAAAATGAGATCTACAATNTAGTTAAAGCTTTCATTGAAACCTTTTCTGAAATACACTCATTAAAATATAAGGATATAGGACTTCAAAATTTTGGAAAACCAGATGGGTATGTAAAAAGACAAATTAAAGGTTGGATCAAAAGGTATAATAATTCTAAAACAGATTATTATAAGGGAATAGAAGAAACTATTGATTGGCTTTCAAAGAATACTCCAAGTTCATCAAGNCCATGCCTTATACATAATGATTATAAATTTGATAATCTTATGTTTAATATTGAGACAAANATTAAATTAAATGCAGTGTTAGATTGGGAAATGTCAACTATTGGAGATCCTTTAATGGATCTTGGAACCAGCTTGGGATATTGGATCCATGAGTCCGATCCTGATATAATTAAAAAAATGAATTTTAATATTACGCACATTGAAGGAATGCCCACAAGGACTGAGTTAGTCAACATGTATGGAGAACTAACTGGTAGATCTGTTAGAAATATTCTTTTTTACTTTATTTTTGGGTTGTTTAAAATTTCGGTAATTGTACAACAAATTTATTATAGATTCAAAAAGGGGTTAACAAAAGATATTCGTTTTTCCGAACTTAATAAATGTGTAGAATTGCTTGGTATTATGTCTTTGCAGGCAATTCAAAAAAGAAAAATTGATTATTTATTTTAAAAAATATTTATATAAATGGAAATAAAAACAAAAGTAGACCTTGGAGATTTCAGAACAGAGACTAGAGCCTGGTTAGAAGAGAACTGTCCACCGAGTATGAGATTACCAATTAAAGGTCCTAATGATATGTATTGGGGTGGGAAAAATGCAAAGTTTAACTCTCCAGATCAAAAAATTTGGTTTGAAAGAATGTTAAAAAAGAAATGGATAGTACCGTATTGGGAAAAAAAATATGGAGGAGGTGGATTAACTCCACAAGAAAATAATATTCTTACACAGGAAATGTCTAAACTAGGATGTCGAAAACCACTTTACAGTTTTGGAATAGCAATGTTAGGCCCTGCATTAATAAAGTTTGCAAGTGAGGATCAAAAACTACGATATCTTCCAGAAATTGTTGAAGGTAAAATATGGTGGTGTCAGGGTTATAGTGAGCCGAATGCCGGAAGTGATTTGGCAGGCCTTCAAACTAAAGCTGAGGACAAAGGAGANCACTANTTAGTTAATGGTTCAAAAGTTTGGACTTCATATGCAGACAAATCTGACTGGATTTTTTGTNTAGTAAGAACTGATTCAGATGCACCAAAACACAATGGGATTAGCTTTCTTTTGATTGATATGTCCACTCCNGGAGTAAGTGTCCAACCAATTAGATTAATTAGTGGTAAATCNCCTTTTTGTGAAACTTTTTTTGACAATGTAAAGGTTCCTAAAANTAATTTGATAGGNAATATAAATGAAGGATGGACCATAGCAAAATANCTTTTGACTCATGAAAGACAAATGATAGGTGGCGTTGGAGAAACAGAAAATAAAAAAAATATAAGTGATATCGCAAAGAGTAATTTAAGTTTTTCCTTTAATAAGTTAGAAGATAGTATATTAAGAGGTCAAATAGCAAAATTTGAAATGGATGAAAGTATTTTTGAAATGACAATTCAAAGAATAATTGATGAGGATAAAACAGGAAAAAAATCTGCTANGTTATCATCATTTTTTAAATATTATGGAACAGAATTAAATATAAAAAAAGAAGAGCTATTGCTCCAAATTGGAGGAAATAATTCTTTATTGTGGTTACCGAATAAGGAAAATGATGCTGATGCTGCAAGAAAATTTTGCAGATCAAAGGGTAATTCTATTGAGGGTGGCACCTCCGAAATACAACTAAACATTATAGCAAAAAGAGTCCTTAATTTACCTTCATAATATATGGCACTAATTTTGACNGAAGAGCAAAAAATGCTTANAGATTCTGCTAAAGAATTTTTACAGTTAAATTCATCTCTAGANAACTTTAGATATTTAAGAGATAATGGATATAAATCCTATGATCCTGATATATGGAAAGGGTTTGTTGAAATGGGTTGGACTGCATTAATTATACCTGAAAAATATGGAGGGTTAGATTTTGGATATACTGGATTGGGACAAATAATCGAAGAAACTGGAAAAACACTAACTAAGTCCCCAATAATCTCATCAATTTTATTNTCATCTTCAGCAGTCATATTATCTGACAANGATTATCTAAANAATAAATGGTTNCCCGAGCTGATGAGTGGCAAAAAACTTATGAGTTTTGCNTTGGACGAAAAATCAGTTTTTGATCCAAATTCAATTGAATCTTATGCGGAGAAGCATGAAAATAAGTATGTNATAAATGCAAAAAAAAAGATGGTAATCAACGGAAATGATGCTGATTACTTTATTGTGGTTGTNAATTTAAAAGACTCAGTTAGCNTATTTTTGGTTGATTCTTCCTCGGATGGAGTCGATATTAANACAGATATTTTGATGGATACAGGAAGTTATTCTTCAATAACATTTAAAAATGTTGAGGTTCCCCTAAAAAATAAACTTAATATTAATATTAAGGGAAAAAGTNTTTTATCNANGATACTTGATATTGGTTCAATTGGTTTAGCTTGTGAAATGCTTGGAAGCACTCAGGCTGCTTTTGATCAAACAATGAATTACATTAAAGAAAGACAACAGTTTGGTAAAAAAATAGGNTCTTATCAAGCCATTCAGCATCGTGCCGCAGATCTTTTCTGTGAAATNGAGTTATGTAAATCAATTGTTTTGAGGTCTTTACAAGCAATAGATAAAAATGATAAGGAACTTACTAGCTTAGCTCATTTAGCAAAAGCAAAATTAGGAGAGGTATTGCAGCGAACNTCTAACGAAGCAATTCAAATGCATGGNGGAATTGGAGTAACTGACGATGCCAATATTGGCTTTTATCTTAAAAGAGCNAGGGTTGTTCAACATTTATTTGGGAACTCAAATTATCATTTAAATGAAGTTGCAAAAATTAAAGGATATTGATCCAAAATTAATATAAATTTTTTGNCAATCATCCTTATATTTGCAAACGAAATAAATTCTTGTAAATAATATATATAATCATTTTTTATGACTACTAGCATTGGAAAAGTTTCTCAAATTATAGGTCCTGTCGTTGATGTCGAGTTCTCTGGNGACAACAATNATCTTCCCAAAATATATGACTCTTTAGAAATAAAAAAAGCNGACGGTAGTCTTCTTATCCTCGAAGTACAATCTCATATCGGGCAAGATACCGTAAGGACTGTATCAATGGATTCTACTGATGGTTTAAGTAGAGGAGTGGAAGTACTTGCAACTGGAAGNCCAATTCAAATGCCAATAGGTGAGAATATATATGGTAGGTTATTCAATGTTATTGGAGATGCAATNGATGGACTAGGTGACTTACCTAAGTCNGGAGATGATGGGCTTCCAATTCATAGGGAGGCTCCTGCATTTGAGGAACTCTCAACATCAACAGAAGTCCTTTTTACNGGAATAAAAGTTATAGACTTNATTGAGCCTTACGCTAAAGGAGGAAAAATTGGNTTATTTGGTGGAGCTGGGGTAGGAAAAACAGTACTNATTCANGAATTAATAAATAANATAGCAAAAGGACATGGTGGATTATCAGTTTTTGCTGGGGTTGGAGAGAGAACTAGGGAAGGTAATGATTTATTGAGGGAAATGCTTGAATCAGGTATCATAAAATATGGAGATGATTTTATGCGTTCAATGGAAGAGGGTGGATGGGATCTACAAAAAGTAGACAAGTCAGCTATGAAAGAATCAAAAGCAACTTTTGTTTTCGGTCAAATGAATGAACCTCCAGGAGCTCGAGCAAGAGTAGCATTATCTGGGTTAACAATAGCTGAGTATTTTAGAGATGGTGCTGGTGATGGGAAAGGAAAAGACGTGTTGTTTTTTGTAGATAACATTTTCCGTTTCACACAGGCTGGATCTGAAGTATCTGCATTGTTGGGAAGAATGCCATCAGCAGTGGGATATCAACCAACATTAGCTACTGAGATGGGAGCCATGCAAGAGAGAATTACATCAACAAATAAAGGGTCAATAACATCAGTTCAAGCGGTTTANGTTCCTGCCGATGACTTAACTGACCCCGCTCCCGCAACTACTTTTGCCCATTTAGACGCAACAACTGTNTTATCTAGAAAAATCTCTGAGTTAGGAATATATCCTGCAGTAGACCCCTTAGATTCTACATCTAGAATACTTACCTCTGAAATTTTAGGTGAGGAACATTACAATTGTGCACAAAGAGTAAAAGAATTATTGCAAAGATACAAGGAACTTCANGATATTATTGCAATCCTTGGAATGGAGGAGTTGTCGGAAGAAGATAAACTTGCGGTTGGAAGAGCTAGACGAGTACAACGTTTTCTTTCACAGCCTTTTCACGTTGCTGAGCAGTTTACTGGAATTCCTGGTGTTTTGGTTGATATAAAAGATACAATCAAAGGGTTTAATATGATTATGGACGGTGAACTTGACCATCTACCTGAGGCTGCATTTAACNTAAAAGGAACTATTGAAGATGCTATTGAGGCAGGNGAAAAAATGTTAGCAGAATCATAATGTTTTTNGAAATCATATCTCCTGAAGCAACAATATTTAGTGGGGAAGTTTTATCTGTCTCTGTTCCTGGAGAATCTGGATCATTTCAAATGTTAAATAATCACGCGCCNATTGTTTCATCNCTAAAGCCTGGAAANATATTAATTGAGGGAGATCTAAAAATAAAAGAGGAACACAAAAATAAATTTAAAGATCAAAATGGTAAGACGTCTTTTATTGTTAATTCTGGTACAATTGAAATGAATAACAATAAACTTGTNATTTTANCTGATTAGAAAATTTACTTTTCTATTTTCCTGATTTGNTTATATATGAGTTCTAATTCCCAACCTCTATATTTAAGGGCAGTGAAAACTTTCTCTTTTTTTTTATTCAAACTAATATTATTNCAAGATTTTAAAATTTTTTTTGTTAGATTTTCTAGTGTCTTCTCGTAATCATTATCACTAATCTCTTTTAAGGAATTTTTAATATTATAATCACTGATATCATGTTTTTTAAGTCCATATGTTATTCTTTTTTTACCCCAGAACTTAATTTTAAACTTTCCTCTTGCNTAACTANTTGCGAACCTTGCTTCATTTAGGAAATTNTTCTGNATTAAGTCAACNAGAAATTTATCTAAAACATCTCCATATATGCCCATTTCATTTAGTTTTTTAATAACTTCTTTGTGAGATCTTTCCTGGTAAACGCAATATAACTCAATTTTTTTCTGGATTTCTTTAAAAGCAAAATTCTTAGNTGACATATTATAAATTTAATATAAAAAAAACCCACTATAANTANTTATAGTGGGTTATAAATTANGCCCGTATTATTCTTTGAGATTTATTCATAAAATTAAATTTTAAATAATAAAAAGCATCTCTAGGAATAATTCGAATCCATTTTTTATGTTCAAAATACCATTTGAGTTGGATGGATGGAAACCCTTCCTTCAAATAGGAGGCAATAAAAGGATGAACNTGTAAAAATACTTGTTCATTTTTATATTGCTTTTGCTTAACAATCTTGTTAAGCTCTGCGTTGATTTTATCTATTAAAACTATNGGAGCTTCAACTTCTCCATTTTTATTTGGATTTGGCTCTTTAGTTTTAATATTCATTTCTGGTCGCACTCTTTGTCGAGTAATTTGAATAAGACCAAAACGACTTGGTGGTAGAATTTTATGTTTCGTTCTGTCTTGACTCATTTCATCTTTAAGATGCTCAAACAATTTTTTTCGATTTTCATTAGACATCATATCTATGAAATCGACCACAATTATTCCACCCATATCACGNAGTCTAAGTTGACGAGCAATTTCTGAAGCAGCGATTATATTTACTTCTAAAGCTGTTTCTTCTTGACTTTTAGATTTATTGGATCTGTTTCCACTATTAACATCAATTACATGTAGGGCTTCTGTGTGTTCAATCACTAAGTAAGCTCCTTTTTGCATTGAAACGGTTTTNCCAAAAGCAGTTTTAATTTGNCTTTCAATCCCAAATCTTTCAAAAATAGGAGTTGTTTCATTGTAGGATTTCACAATTCCACTTTTCTTGGGTGCAATACTATTTATGTAGTCTTTGACTTCGCTAAATAGCTCTTGATCGTTGTCTATGTGAATTCCAGTAAAACTGTCGTCAAAAATATCACGTAATATAGAAGAAGATCGATTAATTTCACTTAAAACTTTTGAAGGATATTTATCTATTCTTTGTAATTTATTACAAAGATTCTTCCATCTTTTTATCAATTGTTGAAGATCAGCATCAAGCTCTGCCACTTTTTGATTCTGCGCTACAGTTCTAATAATAATTCCAAAACCTTTTGGTTTAATACTTTGAACGAGTCTTTTCAGCCGGTTTTTTTCTGAGTTTTCTTCTATTTTTTGTGAAATTGATACACGATCTGAAAATGGTAAAAGAACCATAAAACGGCCAGCCAATGATAATTCAGAACTAACTCTGGGTCCTTTGGTCGATATTGGCTCTTTGACAACTTGAACTAAAACTTTATCTTGATTATTTATTATTTCATCAATATTTCCTTCTTTTGAAATATCACTTTCAAATTTAAATTTTCTAAGTAAGTAATCTTTATGTTTACCTGTGGTTATTTGCTTTATAAATTTTATTAAAGAAGGAAGTTTAGGTCCTAAATCATGATAATGAAGAAAACCATCTTTTTTGTAGCCAACATTTACAAATGAAGCATTAAGTCCGGGGATAAGTTTTCTAATTTTTGCAAAAAAAATGTCGCCAACAGAAAACTTATTATTTTCTACTTCTTTACTTAATTCAATTAATTTACCATCCTTGAGTAAGGCAAAATCAACAGCAGAGGAATCGGATCGGATAATCAGTTCTTTTTTCACTCTGATAATTTTTATAATTATTACAAAACTGTAATAATTGATTAAACAATATTTTATTCAGGTATTTTACGGTGCTAAAACATAATTTGTTTCAGCATTTCAATGAACTTCGGATAATATTTTTAGTGTATCACCTTACACTTAATCTTTTTTATGACGATTAGCTCTCCTTCTTTTTTTTCTTTTGTGAGTAGCTACTTTATGTCTTTTTCTTTTTTTTCCGCTCGGCATATAGCTGGCTTTATTTAGTTAAATTAATTTAATACTGAAACCTTAGCTTTCACTGCATTAACAAAAACCTTCGAAGCTTTAAATGAAGGAACGTTATGAGCAGGAATTATAACTGCAGTATTCTTTGATATATTTCTTCCTGTTTTTTTTGCTCTAGTTTTAATTATAAAACTTCCAAAACCACGTAAATAAACATTTTCTCCTTTTTCTAATGAATTTTTAACTTCATACATAAAGCTCTCAATTGTAGACTGAACATCATTTTTATCAATGCCAAGTTTATCTGAAACATTCGAAACGATATCTGCTTTTGTCATAATATATATTTTTAACATTTAAAGGCTAGCAAATATATAAATTATTAATAATCCGTTTACTATATTTCTATATTTAACTTCTTAAGTTATATTTGATTTGATGATTTTTTCAAAAAAACTATTAAGTTGGTACAATTTAAATCGTAGAGCATTACCGTGGAGAGTCACAAAAGATCCCTACAAGATATGGATTTCAGAGGTTATTCTTCAACAAACAAAAATTGAACAGGGACTTCCCTACTACAAAAAATTCATCAAAAAGTTTCCAACTGTTTTTACATTAGCTAAGGCAAACGAAGACGATGTCTTCAAGATATGGCAGGGTTTGGGATATTATTCTCGAGCACAAAATCTACACCATACAGCAAAAAAAATTGTTACAGACTTCAAAGGCAACTTTCCGGGCTCACACAATGAGATGATAAAACTAAAAGGGATTGGGGATTACACTGCCAGCGCAATAGGTTCTGTTTGCTTTAACAACTTAGAATCTGTTGTGGATGGAAATGTCTATCGTTTTTTAGGACGTTATTACGGGATAAAAATACCAATAAATACTTCCAAGGCATTTAATTTTTATAAGTCAATAGGCAATAAATTAATTTCCTCAGAATATCCTGGGGACTTTAATCAAGCCATAATGGATTTTGGATCAATTCAATGTAAACCAGTAAACCCCGACTGTGGAAGTTGTATTTTTTCAAATAATTGCTATGCATTTAAAAACTCTCAAATAAGTTCATATCCTGTAAAATCAAAAAGGAATAAAATTAGAACTCGTTATTTTAATTATTTATTTTTTTACAATTCAAAAAATCAAACAATTTTAAACAAAAGAATTTCCAAGGGAATATGGCATAAATTGTATGAGTTTCCACTTATCGAAACTAAGGAGATTTTAAAAGAACCCAATAAAGATTTTTTAAAAATAATAATTAATTATACAAAAAAAACTTCGTTGAATGTTAATCCTTTTATATCTAAAACCTATACACATAAATTGACTCATCAAACACTTAAAATACAATTTTGGGAAATTTTTATATCCGGTAATATTGATTTGCCTGTTAAAAAAAGTGAAATATTAAGTTATGCTGTACCCGTGGTAATTGAAAAATTTATTGACCAATTTTACAAGACAGTTAACTGATTTTTTATCTTTGGAAAATAAATATATAATATTTTTAAAATGAGTGGAACAGTAAATAAGGTAATATTGATAGGACATCTTGGAGATGATGTAAAGATACATTATTTTGAAGGGGGTGGATGTGTTGGACGTTTTCCTCTAGCAACAAATGAAAGTTACACCAATAAATCTTCTGGGGAAAAGGTCACTCAAACAGAATGGCACAATTTAATTGTGAGAAACAAGGTTGCAGAGATATTTGAAAAGTATGTGAAGAAGGGAGATAAGATTTATATTGAAGGTCGACTCAAAACAAGAAAGTGGGTAGATAATGATCAAAAAGACAGGTTTAGTACTGAAATAGTTGTTAATGAATTTACTTTTTTATCAGCAAAAATTTCTGGAAATGATCAAAAAGATGAAATACCCAATACTAATAATGAAACTCAAAAAAATCAGACTGAACAAGATCTACCATTTTAAAGTTTTTTAAAATCTGAATTAATTTCATGAATATATTTATTATTGTTCAATTTGTATTAATATTTATTTTACTTGTTTTGTCAGCATTAATATCTGGTTCGGAGGTTGCTTTTTTTTCACTAAGTAATTCTGATTTGAACGAGAATTCTATGACTCAAGATAATGATATTAAAAGAATAAAGTTTCTTTTAAAAAAGCCTAAGAGACTCTTAGCCACAATCTTAATTACTAATAACTTCATAAACATAGCAGTTGTTCTTTTATTTGCTAACTTAAGTAATATATTTTTTGATGGGCTTTTAGCTCCTATTTTTAAATTATTTTTTGAAATAGGGTTAATAACGATCATAATTCTTCTTTTTGGCGAGATTTTCCCAAAAGTTTATGCAAATAAAAATCCATTGAGTTTTGCAAAAAAACTTTCGCGTCCTTTAAAAATTTTGGACTCATATATTCTTTTCTTTTTGACTTTACCAATGAGCAGAATGACCAAGTTTTTAGAAAATAAATTTGGTAATCAAAAAAATAATCTTTCGGTTGATCAATTATCTCAGGCTCTTGAGTTGACTTCAGATAAAGAGACAACAAAAGAAGAACAAAAAATACTTCAGGGAATTGTAAATTTCGGAAGTATAGATACAAAAGAAATAATGTGTCCTAGAGTTGACGTATTTGCTATATCTAAAAAAGAGAGTTTGAATCAAATTATTCCAAAAATAATTAATAATGGATTCTCAAGGATACCAGTATTTTCAGAACATTTAGATAAAATTGAAGGAATATTATATGTTAAAGATCTTTTACCCCACTTTAATGATCTTGATTTTGATTGGAAAAAATTATTAAAAGAACCTATATATGTTCCAGAAAATAAAAAACTTGATGATTTATTGAATCAGTTTCAGCAAAAAAAGATTCATTTGGCAATTGTTGTTGACGAATATGGGGGAACATCNGGTATAATTACATTAGAAGATATATTAGAACAAATTGTTGGAGACATAAGTGATGAATTTGATGAACTATCACTTAGTTATTCTCAAATTGATGAAAAAAATTATGTCTTTGATGGAAAAACTAGTTTAAAAGACTTTTATAAAATCGTTAAAGTTGAAAATGATGAACTTTTTGAAAAAAATAAGTCNGAAGCTGAAACAATTGCCGGATTTATTTTGGAAAATACCCAGATAATACCAAAACCAGGAAAAAGTCTTGTTTTTAANGGATATAGGTTTGTAATTGAATCCATNGANAATAAAAGAATTCACAGAATAAAAGTAACATTACCATAAATCAAGTGATCAAGTATTTTTTTTTAGCTCTTTTTTTCTTTGGATGTTCACAAGAAGTATTTATTCCTAAGCCAAAAGCTCAACTTTATTTGAATTATCCGACAGCAAAGTATCAGAAANAATTTTTTAATAGGGAATATAATTTCGATTTAAATAAAAATGCTAAAATCATAAATACAANCAGAGGACAAAATATCCTTTATCCAAAGATGAAAGCAACCATATATATATCTCATCAAAAAATTGATAATAATTTAGACTCTTTATTAGAGGATGCTTANAGGNTACCTTATAGGCATATGGTTAAAGCACAAGAAATTCCAGAAAAAATTTTTATAAATAGAAATAGTCGGGTTTATGGAACAGTATTCAATATTGTTGGAAATGCAGCTTCACAAATACAATTCTTTTTGACTGACAGCTCAAAAAACTTTTTAGTTGGGGCACTTTATTTTTATTCAAAACCAAATTACGACTCTATTTATCCGGCATTAAAATTCATCGAAAAGGATCTTTACAGGTTGATTGAATCTTTTGAATGGGAANAATGACAACTAGCTAATCTAATTTTTTATAATTAAATTTATTTAAATCATTTTTATATGAAATCCTTTTTTTTATTTCTANCGCTACTAACAGGTGCTTCTTCTTTTTCCCAAGTATTTTTTTACAACACTATTGTGGGAGAAACAAAAAATAATCATCGTATACTAATAGATGAAGAGTTTTTTGTTGAAACTATTTATAATANAGAAAACGGAAATTTTATTTTAACAAGAGGTGGATATTACAGTAGAGTCAAAAATAATGATTTACATATTATTTTTGAGTTTAATTCAAATTATAAAAAAGATAGTCTNAAAAAANTTGTATTCTCTGATTTAGATAAATTAAAAGCTAAATCCAAATTAAAGCAAGATCTAGACGGNAAGTGGCTTATGTCAGGGAGAATATCACCTGATGGTCANGAAAAAAGAAGAGATATCAAACGCTCAAGAAAAACATTAAAATTTTTAGTTGATGGTNATTTCCAATGGATAGCATATAATACTGAAACTTATGATTTTTTTGGGTCCGGCGGAGGAACTTATTATGCTAAAGGGGAAGAATATANTGAGGTAATTGATTTTTTTTCTAGAGATGTTACAAGAGTAGGAAATATGCTTTCTTTTAAATATAAAAGGAATGCAAATGATTGGTACCACTCTGGTTTAAGTAGTAAAGGAAAACCATTAAATGAGATATGGACTTTAAGAAAAAATAGATGAAATCATTGGAACAACTTTTGAGTTTATTAAAATTAAAAAAGCAGCTTGACAATAGATATATTGGTGATAATTACCCAGCATCTTGGGGAAGGGTTTTTGGAGGTCAAGTTTTGGCTCAATCACTAAACGCAGCATATGANACAGTCCCAAAAAACAGAATTGCACATTCAATGCATGGATATTTTATTTTGTCAGGAGATATTAAAATGCCAATAATTTATGAGGTTGATAAAATTCGTGATGGAAATAGTTTTACAACTAGAAGAGTTGTGGCCTATCAAAACGGAAAGGCTATTTTCAATATGGCAGCNTCTTTCCAAAAAAAAGAGGATGGGGTTAGTCATCAAATTGTTGCTCCAAATATTCTCCCCCCCGAAGTTNTNCGCACTGACATTCAACAGGTTGAATCATTAAAATATAAAAATCCATCATACTATGAAAGTTTAAAAAAGTCTCATCCTAAGATGTTTGAATTTAAACCTGTCGAAANAATGTCACATATAGAAACCAAAAATGCGATTCCTTTTAGTCATATATGGTTTAAAACTAAAGAGAATAAAAATCTATCTATACCCCAAAAGCAGCAGTTACTTGCTTTTGCCTCTGATATGGGATTGTTAATGACGGCTACCAAGCCCCATAGAAAGCAAATAAATGAANGACCAATATTTATTGCAAGTATTGATCACGCGATGTGGTTTCACCGAGACTTTGATATTTGCGACTGGTTGTTGCATGCAATGGATAGTCCGAGTGCCTCCTCTGCAAGGGGATTTACTCGAGGTAATATTTTTTCAAAAGANGGTGCTCTAATTGCATCAGTCACACAAGAAGGACTTTTAAGAATAAAAAGATGATTTAATATTTTTTTATAAATTTATTTACACGTAACAAGTAAAAATGGATAATAAATCAGAATCTACTTATCGACCATTACCAGAATTCTTAACAATTGAACAAAGTAAAATAGACGGCNTAGGTTTGATTGCNAAGTCAAATATTAAAGAAGGAACAGATTTAGGAATTTCTCATGTTTATGACACAAGGTTTCCTGATGGTTATATTAGACTGTCTTTGGGTGGTTTTATAAATCATCATGAAATACCGAATTGTAANGCTGTTCTATNGAAAGAAGATCCCGAGTTAGGTCAAATTAAACACATAAGATTAGTTACAACAAAACCAATTAAAAAAGGAGAAGAATTAACGGTTAGGTANATAATTAACGTTTTGAAAAATCCAAATTGGGAATTTGAATATGAGGTNTCACAATAAATAACCGATCGCTTTATCAAAAATAAAGCGATCGGACTAACCAAAATCAATTAAACAAAAAAATGATAGAAGTTTACTTTAATAAATTTACNATTAAGAATGTTAAAAAATACCCAAAGGATGGTTAAATCATAGTTAAAATATTTTAGCTAATTTCTTAACAGGGTTTTTAATATTGATTTTGTAGTAATAATTAAATAAAAAAAATGGTAGTAACTGCATCAATAGTTCCCTCTCTTATTGGGAGTAAGTGGGAGAAAATAGAAACTAAAGAATATACAAAGGTATTCAATCCAGCNACTGGAGAGGTCATATCTANCACTCCTATGTTATCATCCATAGAGGTTTCAAAAGCAATAAAACATGCTAAGACAGCTTTTTCTTCGTGGTCAAAAGAACCAGCTACTAAAAGAGCAAATGTAATGCATAATTATAGAGGTTTATTAAAACAAAATTTCAATGAAATTGCCAGNCTTATCTCTACNGAAAATGGAAAAACAATAGCTGAAGCAAGAGGCGACATACAGAGGGGTTTCGAGGTTGTTGAGTATGCTTGTGGAATAGCTGAGCTTCAAAAAGGAGAGTCATTACCTCAGGTTGCCGAAAATATTGATGGATTAACNGTTAGGGAACCACTTGGTGTATGTGCCGGTATCAGTCCATTTAATTTTCCTGCAATGGTGCCTATGTGGATGTTTCCAATTGCTATAGCATGTGGAAATACATTTGTTTTGAAACCAAGTGAAAAAGTACCTTTGACTGCAGTTAAATTAGTCGAATTACTTCAACAAGCGGGGCTTCCTGATGGAGTTATGAATCTAGTTCATGGAGGAAAAGAGGTTGTTGATACTCTGTGTACTCATCCAGATATTTCTGCTGTAAGTTTCGTTGGGTCTTCTACAATAGCGAAATATGTTTACAATTTAGGTAGTGCAAATGGNAAGCGTGTTCAGGCTGGAGGTGCTGCAAAAAATGCTTTAGTGGTTATGCCTGACGCTGATCCAGATTCAACTCTCAGAGCTNTAATGAGTGCTGCTTTTGGATGTGCTGGACAAAGATGTATGGCAGGCTCACTTTTAGTTGGTGTAGGTGAAATAGCGGACTCTCTAAAAGAAAGAATTATTAAATCGATGGATAATCTTAAAGTAGGTCCGCCTTTACTTGATCCAAATACAAATATGGGACCAGTTATAGATAAAGCATCCAAAGAAAGAATCGTTTCNATAATAGATAGTGTTTCAAAAGAGGCTATTCTTTCAAGAGATGGAAGAGATTTNGTTGGTAATGAAGGTTTTTTTGTNGGNCCAACTCTATTTAGNAATGTATTACCTNACACTTCAATATTTAGTCATGAAGTTTTTGGCCCAGTATTATCGATAATGAATCCTAAAGATCTTGACCAAGCGATTTCATGGATAAATAAATTAAACTANGGAAATGGATCAAGTATTTTTACGCAAAGTGGCGCAGCGGCAAAAGAATTTAAGTCTAAAATTAAATGCGGCATGGTCGGAATTAATGTTGGTGTTCCTGCACCAATGTCTATGTTTCCCTTTTCAGGCTGGAATGACTCTTTCTATGGGGATCTTCATATGCAAGGCAAGGAGGGAGTTCAATTTTACACAAGACAAAAAGTTACTTTGAGTAGGTGGGATAATACTTATGATAATAAATCAGGTTGGTAAAGATTCTGCATCAGTAAAGTTTACATTTAATTTTGCTNTATGAATATATTTAAANTAATTNTTGCAATATCTTTNATATTTGTTTCTTGCAGTAAAAATAGTGTGCAAAATGAAATGCAAGAAAATGTACTTTCAGCTGAAGAATTAATTGAACAGTTTCCTAATCACTATTCTAAATACTACCAGCACGATCTTTATGTAAATTCAATAAATGGAGGAAATATAAATATTTTAATTAAGGATCGAGTTATAATTGAATCTGAATTAGGTGAAGCAAAGCAAGTTCGTCAGAACAATAGATTATTAGATTATCATGGTAAACTTGTAGGTTCTTATGATACAGGCACTTCGATAACTATAACTGCTAAAGAAAATCAAGGATTCAATTTCGTTGGCTGGACNGGTCGTAAGTGCCAAAAGTATTGTGGTACCCCTTTTNNAAGTGATAAGANTTCAATAACACTAATTATGGATTCCAGATTGCTACTAACAGCAAATTTTGAAAAAACTCCATGAGAGAATTTAAGATTCTAGCTTACTTTTATAACACAACTATTAAAGAAAAATGTAAATTTTTATTTCTTAATTTTTTTTAAAAATTTTGAAATAAATTTTACAAGTTCTCCTGATGGGTTATGACTAATAAATCTCATTTTACTTTTATTCCCTAGAGCCCTCATACATTGAAATACTAAATTTTTGCAAAGGTAAAACTAAGATTTGAAATTATTCAATTTTTGTTGAAAATAATCTATCTTTTTTAACAGATTTTGGAGTTCTTCCATTACGTCTTGATAAAACAGATTGCTTGATTCTTAGGGGGTTTAATTTTGTGGAATTATTTTTAGATAATATCTTTGATTTTGAATTTCCCTTTTCAAAATCAGAGATACTAGGATAGTTACCTCTAGAGGTATTTCTTGAATTCATAAAGTGACTTGAGTGATATTTACTTTGTGATTTATTTTCCTCAACTGACTCAAGTCTTTTTTTGGAATCAATCCACTTTTTGGTATTGACTCTATCTTTTGTTTTCCAATTTTTTGAATATAATTTTTTGGACTTTTCATAACTTTCTTGGGAGTAAGAAAAGCCAGAAGTTACTATAACTAAGACTAAAATTTTAAGAATGCAATTTTTCATTTTTTCACAGAATTAATTTCAATTTAGTTAATTTATGAGAATAAAAAAAATACTTGACTATTTAAGTCGAGTATAATTTATTACAACTATGGAAAAATTATATTTCCACCATAATTAATATTGAGGCGTTTAATTTTTGAATTGATTTTTGTTTTTGCTCTTTGTTTATAATTTTTCCATTGTTTATTTAACTCAATTAACTTATTTTTGGCACCATCAGTAAGCTTTGGTATTCCGCTGTCTGATTGATTTAATAAGTAAAGATAGTGTGCGGTAAAACCATTTTCAAAATTCTCAACATCATCATAAGCTTTTGATAATCTTTGAACCATTATTTTATCCCATTTATCAATTTCACTTAAAATAGAATCAATTTCTTTTAAAATTTGTAACTCTTTTTGTAGACCTAATTTAGATTTAATTTTTATCAATTTATTTTTAGTCGCTTGGTATTCGTTTGTGAGATTTGTCATTTCGTTGTAGACTTTCTCAGCACCGCTCATGAAATTGTGGTAAGATTCATAATCATTATCAGATAACGAAAATTGTGGATTCTCTAATATTTGTGAATCAACTGAAAATTCTTTGTCAAGATATGATAATACTATTTTATACTTTCCTGGAACTGCTTTGTGTCCTTCATAGCTTCCCTCAATATATACACCAGGAATTCCCTTGAGTTTTTCATATCTCATATTCCAAACAAGTCTGTTAAGCCCAATATTTTTTGTCAAAGTTGTTTTCTTTTTTGGACCACCATCATATTTTATAAATTCTGAATTACTTAATGAAGAAAAAGTATTTACAAGATCACCAGCTGAATTGAAAATTTTAATTTTAATTTCAGTTTTATCAGAAAGTTTTGGTAGTGTGTAATATAAAACCATCCCACTTGCTGGATTGACTCCTTCGAGAAGACCTGTTCCTTTTGAATTGTTTTCATTCATGGAGCTATACCAGTTTGGGGTAATTGTTTTTGAAGGCTTGAATAATTGACCAATATTTTTTATTTCCTTGTATCTCCTTAGGATATTTAGGTCATCAAGTATCCAAAAAGCTCGTCCATGAGTAGCTATGATTAGGTTATCATTTTTAATTTTTAAATCAGTAATTGGAACTACAGGAAAGTTTAGATTTAATTTTGACCAATCTTCACCATCGTTCCAAGAGATATAGAGTCCGTTCTGAGTACCCAAATACAACATCCCTTTTTTTTCAGGATCTTCCCTAATTACTCTTGTAAAGTCAACATCTTTTATTCCATCGGAGATACTTTCCCAATCTTTACCGTAATTACTCAATTTATATACACTCGGATTAAATTCATTGAATTTATAACGTGTTGTTACGATGTAGGTAACTTCTTTACTGTGAGGCGATATTTCAATAGAATTGATTAAGGTTTCGTCTAATTTTTTTGAAGTAATATTTTCCCAGCTATCACCATTATTTTTAGTTATATGAATAAGTCCGTCGTCACTGGCTGTGTATATTACTCCTGGCTCGTGTGGAGATTCAGCCACATAACTTAAAGTACCATAATTTTCTGCTCCAACTGCTTCAACAGTATAAGGCCCCCCTCCTTTACCTTGTTTATCATTTTGATTTCTGGTTAAATCAGGAGAAATTTTTTTCCAAGAAATACCCTCATCAATTGTTTTAAGTAGATATTGAGCCCCGTGAAAATATGTATTCGGCTCATGAACAGACTTGATAATTGGTGCATTCCAATTGAATAAATATTTCATATCTCGTGCAGCAAGACCCATATATAGATTAGGTTCAATTTTTATATTAGTACTTAGTTTAGATTTTACATCTAGAATTTCAATTGAGCCCAGATAGCTCCCTCCCATAACTTTATTTGGATTATCAGGATCAAACGCAATGAATGCACTTTCACCTCCAGCGGATGCTGACCAGTTTTTTGAACTTATTCCAGAGGAGCCAATTCCAATACTGGATATTTTTATTGAACTATTGTCTTGTTGTCCTCCATAAATATTATAAGGAAATAAATTATCGGTGATTAATCTGTAAAACTGTCCAGTTGGCATATTATCAATTCTTGACCAATTTTTTCCTGCATCAAATGTGATTTCTGAGCCACCATCATTTGAAATGAGCATATTACTAGTGTCGTCTGGATTTATCCATAAATCATGATAGTCTCCATGATGTGTTTCTATTTCTTCCCAATCGGTTCCACTATTTATTGATTTGTAAGCGGAAGCACTTAAAACATAAACAATTTCCTTATTTTTTGGATCAAGAGTAAGTTCTATATAGTACCATGCCCTTTGAATAAGTTTATGGTCATTACTAACTCTTTTCCAATTTTCACCGCCATTTTTTGAAAGGAATAGCCCTCCTTTTTCTTTTTTTGATTCACTTTCTATAAGCGCATAAACCCAGTTTGAATCAGCAGGTGAAACAGCAATAGCCATTTTTCCCATTTCTTCAGGAAGACCTTTATTTAATTCGATCCATGTTTCTCCTCCATCCAAAGATTTATAAAGTCCACTACCTGGCCCCCCGCTAATAATTTTCCACGGGGTTCTCATATGATCCCAAATTGCCGCATATAGTATTTCAGGATTATTTTTATCAATTGATAATTCACTAGCTCCTGAAGTATTATTAACAAACAAAACTTTTTTCCATGATTTGCCTCCATCAATTGATTTGTATACACCTCTTTCTTCAGATTTACCAAAAAGTGCTCCCTGCGCTGCAACCCATAAGATGTTCGGATTATTTGGATGAATTTTAATTCTCGAAATATGTTGTGTTTTTTCTAGACCAAGATGAATCCATGTTTTACCTGCATCTATTGATTTGTATACTCCATCGCCATGAGCTGTCATTACTCCCCTTGGGGCATGTTCTCCCATTCCTACATATATTATATTTGGATTACTTTCTGATACTGAAATGGCTCCTACTGATCCAGTTGAAAAATATCCATCAGAAATATTTTTCCAGTGCTGTCCGGCATCAGAGGTTTTCCAAACTCCTCCACCGGTTGTTCCCATATAATATGTTAATTTATCTCCTATGACACCAGATCCAGAATTTGACCTACCTCCCCGGAAAGGACCAATATTTCTAAATTTTAAAGGATTAAAAATGGAGTCTAGATTTTGTCCAAAACACATGTTTAAAGACATAACGGAAAGAAGTATTATTTTTTTCATTTTTAAATTTTATTTAAAAAAACTTTTACACATGTTGTCAAAATAAATCAAATCAGATTTGTCATAATCAATATGAATAGAATCATTAATTTCAAAGGATTTATCTGAGAATAAATGCCAAATATTATTATTGAATTTTGCTTTTATTTTGTAATCTTTTCCCTGAAAAAAACATTTTTCTACATTTAAAATATTTTTGGACTTTGAAACAACTTTTATTTTTTCAGGTCTGATGTAATAAGTCTTATTAGCAATATTTATTTGATTTAAATCCCCTAAAATCTCAGCACAATAACAATTAGCTGGTTCACAATACATTTTTACTGGATCATCAAATTGTTGCATAACCCCAGCTTTAAATATTAATATTCTATCGGCAATATTCAGCGAATCATTAATATCATGAGTTACAAGGATAGTGGTTGTCTTGGTTTCTTTAATAATTCTATAAATTTCCTCTCTTATCGAAAGCTTTATGTTAGAATCTAAATTACTAAACGGCTCATCTAACAGAAGTAAATCTGGCTCTCTAACTAAAGCCCTTGCAAGACAAGTTCTTTGTTGTTCTCCCCCAGAAAGTTCGTGAGGATATCTTTCGAGTAAGCTTTCAAGATTTGTCAACTTAATTATTGAAGGTAATTTATTTTTAAACTTTTTCTCCAAATTAAGAGTAATATTTTCAATTAAGTTTAAGTGAGGAAAAAGTGGATAATCTTGAAAGACATATCCAATTTTTCTTTTTTGTGGACTTACAAAAATACTATTGTCATTTAATGTTGATCCATTTAATTTAATTGAACCAGAATTAATTTTCTCTAATCCTGATAGACATTTCAAAAAAGTAGTTTTACCTGACCCACTTTCACCAAGAAAAGATATTATTTCTCCTTTTTTTAGAGTAAAATCTAAACCCTTTATTACCGGTGTTTTACCGTAAAACTTAACTAATTTTTTAACCTCGAGGAACATTAATTTGCTTATTTATAATATTTTTCAAAAATAATAACATAACACTTGATATAATAATAATTGAAAGTGAGTAAATACTAGATAAAGGAATCATTTCTTCGATTGCATATTCATAGGTCTGGGTCCCTAATGTATCAAAGTTAAAAGGTCTTAAAATTAGTGTTATCGGGAGCTCTTTCATAAGGTCAATAAAAGTAACAATAAAAGCAGTAATTAATGCAAACTTATTAATTGGTAAATAAATTTTTTTTAATTGCATCATTGGAGATAGTCCTAAATTTTTTGCGGTATCCGTATAAGAGTCGGGGTGTTTATCAAGGCTAGATTTGATCGGAGACTTACCAACTGCTAAAAATCTAATTACATATGCATAAATCAATAAATAAAATGACCCAATAATTGATAATGAGGTAAACATCTTATTGAAAGAGGTGACCATAAGTATTAGGCTTAATCCAATTACGGCCCCCGGCAGTGCATACCCGAGAGAAATTAGTTGGCTTATAACATGATTAATTTTACTTTTAGAAATTTTTTCAATGAATAAGAATAGTAAGGCTATAATAATAATTAAAATAGAGGCAATGGTTGAAACTTTAATGGAATTAAAAACCAATTCATACAATTGATTAAAGTCAATTTCAAAGTAGGTTAAAATAACATTATTAATAATGAAACCCAGTGGTATAAAAAAACCAAAAAATACAGGGATGCTGCATACTAAGTAAACAAGTAATAATTTTTTTTTCTTTAGATCTCTAAGGTTTTGTCTTTTACTATTTACAGAGTAATTAAATTTAGATTTAGCATTCATTAATTTTTCTAGATAAAAGAGTGATAAAACCACAATTAGTAAAATTATTGAAAGCTGTATTGCAGTGCCTATATTATTCATGGAGAACCAAGCTCTAAATATTCCACTTGTATAAGTATTCACTCCAAAGTATTTTACAGCACCATATTCGTTCAATACTTCCATTATAACCAGAAATAACCCAGACAGTATTGCGGGTTTAGAAAGGGGTATAAAAATTTTATAAAAGGATTTGAGTTTAGAAAGACCCAAATTTTTTGATAGGTTTATATAATTAACTCCTATTAGACTGAATGAAATTCTTGAAGCACTATAAATATATGGATACAAAGCAAGAGCAAGAATAATTCCTAGCACTTCTATTTGTAAATAATCGAGATTAAAAATATTTGAGATTTCATTAAAATGAGTTCTAAGAAAACTTTGCATTGGTCCAGTAAAACTTAATATATCGCTATACGTAAAGGCCATTATATATGACGGTATAGCCAATGGAAGATAAAGTGTTATATCAAAAAAGGACCTACCATAAAATCTATATTTACTAATATACCAAGCCGGTATAATCCCAAAAAAAAGTGAGAAGAGAGAAGTAATAAAAATTAAGTAAAAGGTATTTAGAGTATATTCTAGAAGAATTGTATTGAGTAAATATATTAGATCACTTTCTTCTATTTTCAATAGGCCTCTAATCAGAAATAAAATAGGCAGCAATACTAATATCGCTACTATAACACTTCCAAGAACCCAACTTTTATTTTCTAATTTAAATATTCTTTTTATTTCCAACCAGTTTCGTCAAATATACGAATTGCTTGTTCTCTAAATTGACCTAGCATATTAAGGTCAAGAGGATCTATTTTAAATTCACCCCACGATTTAACAATTTCAGAAGGGCTCACATTAGGATTTGCAGGGTATTCATAACTATTGTTAACATATGTTTCTTGACCAGCTTTGCTTGTCAGGTACTCCATTAGCTTTATAGCATTCTCTTTATTAGGAGAATTTTTGGCAAGCCCAATTCCAGAAATATTTATGTGGCTTCCTCTTTGATTTTCTCCTTGGTTAGGAAAAAAAACTTTGACAGCTTTACCCGCATTAAGCTCTTCTTCTTTTTCGGAGTTAAGAAGAAGGCCGATGTAGTAAGAATTAACGATAGCAATATCTCCTTGACCAGCAGCAATTGCTTTAACTTGATCACGATCGTTCCCTTTTGGA
>PBJZ01000005.1 GCA_002721275.1 Flavobacteriaceae bacterium | reverse complement strand
CTATTGAGATACCAAACAAAAGATACTTTACTATTGGAGAAGTATCAAAAATCACACATATTAAAACTCATATATTAAGGTATTGGGAAAAAGAATTTGAAACCTTAGAACCATCTAAAAGAAGAGGAAACAGAAGATATTATACACAAGATGATATTCTTACTATTCTTAAGATTAATAACCTTATATCATCTCAAGGCTTTACTATTGATGGCGCTAAACAAAATCTTTACTCTTCCGCCAGCAAAAATGATTCTAAACAAAACATTGCATTTACAATTCTAAAGAAAGATATACAGAAAATAATAGATGTCCTTGATAAATAATGGAAAACTATATAATCCTATTTATACGTATGACAATCATGAAGTCATAAAGCGGAATAATTTTCGTTATTATAAAATTGAAAATTTATTAGTTCCCAGTGTCACATCTATTCTGAGACTTTCTAGATCTAATCAAGCTAGCAATTACTCATCCCAACAGGCTGATTCTTTTGAAATTGGCAATATAATGCATGACTATTTAGACAAATACATAAGAAATCAGAATATTGATATAGAAAACACAAAAAACTTTAAAATCGCTTCCAATTTAAGCAAGGTTATTATTGATAATATTTTTCCAATCGTCACTTCGTTTATTGCTTCAGAGGCAACTGTTCATGATTATTATAATTATGCGGGAACACTTGATCTCCTTGCCGTAATAGATGATAAATTGACAATTATTGACTACAAGTCGTCCTATAGAAAAAAAAGTAGTCATTTGATAGACGAGCACTTTCAACAACTTGCAGCTTATGCAATCGCGCATGATAGAATGCATAATACAGATATAAAACAAGCAATGTTATTTATAGTTTATAAAGACTCTTATGAATTCGAGATACTAACAGCTGATTTATCATTGCTAAATGATTATAAATATATGTGGCAAGATAAGCTTAAATATTATAATGGGGTATCAACATGAGCAAGCTAATAGATCAGGCCAATGAAACACTTGAACTAATAAAAGATAATAAGCGCAAACTTGATGAGCTAAGGGGGTTGGTTTGACTACCATTTGTTGTCAAAAAAGATAGACGAAATAAATTTTGAACTAAATAAGCCAGAGATATGGAATGATAGATCAATGGTAACTAGTTTAAACAGAAACCTTAAAAGTGCTACAAATCTCAAAAATGCATTAGATTCTATTCATTCTGATATAGAGCTTATTTCTTATAGTTTTAAGTCAATTTTAAATGGAACAGAGAATGATGATGATCTAAAACTTATCTCCGAGATGTTAGATTTGCACACTAAAGTTACCGAGGAGCTTCAACGCCTTTCTTTCAGGCAATTGTTTAAGGGACAAGATGATCAATCTAATGCATATATTGACATTCAGTCTGGGTCAGGGGGCACTGAAGCTCAGGATTGGGTGGCGATGATCATGAGAATGTATCTTAAATGGTCAGAAAAACATAGCTTTGTTACTGATATAACAGAATCAAGTGAAGGCGAGGTTGCGGGTTTTAAAAATGTGACAATTAAAGTTGATGGAGATTATGCATACGGATGGCTAAGAACAGAAACTGGTGTTCATAGATTAGTGAGGAAATCTCCATTTGACTCAGGGAACAGAAGACATACATCATTTGCCTCAGTGTTTATTTATCCACAAATAGATGACTCATTCGAGATAGACATAAACCCATCAGACTTAAGAGTAGATGTCTTTCGAGCAAGCGGAGCAGGGGGGCAACATGTAAATACTACTGAGTCTGCTGTTAGAATAACACATCTTCCAACAAAGATAGTCGTGCAGTGTCAAAATGATAGATCTCAACATAAAAATAAAGAATCAGCAATGAAACAGTTACGTGCTAAACTGTATGCACACGAATTGAATAAGAAAAATGAAATAAAAAATCAAGTTGAATCAGAAAAATCTGATATTAGCTGGGGCAGCCAAATTAGATCATATGTTTTGGATGATTCAAGGATTAAAGATCTTAGAACTAATTATGAAACGGGAAACACCCAAGCAGTGTTAGATGGCAGCTTGGACGAATTTATTCAAGAAAGTTTGAAAAGAGGCTTATAAATGTCAGATGAAAATAAACTAATAGTTGAGCGAAAAAAAAAGCTAGAAGAGCTGGCAACTTTAACTAAAATTTACCCAAATTCTTTCAAGAGAAATATTACTTCTAGAGAGCTGATTAATCGTTTTGATTCAGAAGAAAAAGAAAGTTTAGAGAAAAATGATGATGTCTTTTCAGTTACAGGAAGATTACTAACTATTCGTAAAATGGGTAATTCTACTTTTGCTAATCTTCATGATGACTCAGGAAAAATACAGCTTTACTTATCTAAGAATGGAACAGGAAAAGAAATGTATAGCCTTTTAGACCAGACAGATATAGGTGATATTATAGGGGCACGCGGTAAAATATTTAAAACTAAAACTGGTGAACTGACACTAAATGTATCTGAGTATACAATTCTCTCAAAATCATTAAGACCTTTACCAGAGAAGTATCATGGACTAACAGACGTAGAGATTAGGTATAGACAAAGATATTTAGATTTGATGGTTTCTGAAGACTCGAGGAAAGTTTTTAAAGATAGAATAAAAATAATATCACAAATTAGAAATTTTTTTGAAACACATAATTATTTAGAAGTTGAGACACCTATGATGCATACAATTGCAGGAGGTGCTTCAGCAAAACCATTTATAACGCATCATAATACTCTTGATATGGAGCTATTCCTAAGAATAGCGCCTGAGTTGTATCTAAAAAGATTAATTATTGGCGGATTTGAAAAGGTTTTTGAAATTAATAGAAGTTTTAGAAATGAGGGTTTATCAGTAAAACATAACCCTGAATTCACAATGATTGAATTTTATGCAGCTTACGAAGACTATCATTATCTTATGAATATAATTGAGAAATTAATCAAAAATTTACTAAAAAGCATTGATTTGAAGGATACTTTTGAGTACCAGAATTATAAATTAGATTTTTCGAAAAATTTTGAAAAAATTAATTTTCATGACTCAATTTGCAAATATTGTGAAACTATTAATGAAAAAAATATTTCCGACTATGAGTTTCTAGCTGATTACTGCAAATTAAATGGTATTGAAATATCTATCAAAAATTCTTTATATAAAACACAGCTTGATATATTTGAGAAAAATGTTGAAGTCAACTTAATTAATCCAACTTTTGTGACTGAATATCCTACTGCGGTCTCCCCATTATCTCGAAAATTAGACGACAACCCAGATGTTGTAGAGAGATTTGAATTATTCATTGCTGGAAGAGAAATAGCAAATGGATTTTCTGAATTAAACGATCCTCAAGATCAAGCAAAAAGATTTAGAGAACAATTGGAAAAGGATGAGGAAAAGATGAACTATGATAAAGATTTTATAACTGCAATGGAATATGGGATGCCACCAACCGCAGGTGCGGGGATTGGTATCGACAGGCTAGTTATGTTGCTGACAAACTCTGCATCAATAAGAGATGTATTGTTTTTTCCATTAATGAAACCTAAAAATTAGCCAATAGGGTATCTAGTTTATTATAAAAACTTTTACTAACTTCTAAAAATCTATATTGTCCTTTGTCGGAAGTAATTATAAGTTCATTCTTTTCGATATTTATTACGATAATGTTTTTATCAACCGAGTAAATTTCTATTTGATTATCATGCGATTGATATTCATGGCTGTTTAAATCAAGATAATTTTCAATGAGCGTTAAATAATCATAATAATTATTCATTACATAACTTTATAGCATAACCAATATATTTTCTTGGTGTAAGCTTAGCAAGCTTATCTTTCTCTTTTTTTGGTATGTCTAAACTTTTAATAATTTTCAAAATTATATCAGCATCTACTTTTTTGCCTCTTGTATATTTTTTTAAGTATTCATAAGAGTTACTAATATTATATTTTCTCGCAACCATTTGTATAGGCTCTGCTAATATTTCCCAACTATTGTCTATGTCCTCATTGATTTTCACTTTATTTATATCTAATTTATTAAGTCCGATTAAAATATTCTTATATGCTATTAGTGAGTAAGCAAATATTAAACCTAGATTTCTTAATACCGTTGAATCTGATAGGTCTCTCTGAAGGCGTGAAATAGTCAATTTATTCGCAAAAAATTGTGTTAAAGCATTACACATACCTAAATTACCCTCAGCATTCTCAAAATTTATTGGATTAATTTTATGTGGCATAGTCGACGAGCCTATTTCACCTGGAATATTTTTCTGATTAAAATAGTTTTTAGAAATATAACTCCAAATATCTTGAGAAAAACCTATCAATATTGAATTCATATGATTAATTTTAAAACATAAATCCGCAATATAATCATGTGGTTCTATTTGTGTTGTATGACTATTCATGTCAACCCCTAGGTTTTTTAGGTATCTCTTTATATTATTTGGCCAGTCGATTTCTGGATAAGTAATTTGGTGTGCTGAGTAGTTACCTGTTGCACCATTAAATTTACCTTTTATATTTATCTTTTTAAGACAATCTATCTGTAAAACGATTCTTTTTTGAAAATTTATTAGTTCTTTACCCATAGTTGATGGTGATGCCGGTTGTCCGTGCGTATGAGATAACATTGGAACTTTTTTATACTTTTTTCCAAGGCTTTTAATTTTTCTTTGTAGTGTATCTGCCTCATTCAACAAGATCTTTCTAGCATCTTTAAGCATTAACGCATAGGCAACGTTATTGATATCTTCAGATGTGCAGCAAATATGAATATGCTCCTTATACTTATCCGCTAATTTAAAATTCTTAATTTTTTCTTTAATGAAATACTCAACAGCTTTTACATCATGTTTAGTAGTTTCTTCAATTTTTTTTACCCTCATTGAATCATTCTCATTGAAATCAATATATATTGATCTTAGTTTTTTCGTTTGGTTTACTGAGAACTTTGGTAGAGATTTAATTTTATTTAGGTTAGAAAGAAATATAAACCATTCTATTTCTATTTTAACACGATTTTTAATTAGACTATGTTCTGAGAAAATACTGTTAATTTCTGAGCATAAACTGCTATATCTTCCATCTGTTGGTGCTGAAATGTTAAGATTATACTTTTTCATATTAAACAGGTTTTTAAAATGGTATTATAACACAAAATAAACATTATTAATATTTACTGAAATATGAAAAAAATTACTTTTAGAATTGAAACTGACTCGCTAGGAAAAGTGAAGGTACCTAAAAATGCTTATTACGGCGCTCAAACACAAAGAGCATTGGATAACTTTAAAATAAGCGGCATTACCTTTGATCCTGTTTTCATTCAATCACTTGCTAGTCTAAAACAAGCATGTGCTATTGCTAATATGAAGTGTAAAACACTAACAAAAAGTAAAGCAAATTGCATCTCTGGGATAAGTAAAAAAATTTCGAATAATACACTTGATTATATAGATCATTTTCCTATTGATATTTTTCAGACAGGTTCTGGTACTAGTACTAATATGAACATGAACGAGGTGATATCTGAAGTTGCCAAAAGAAATTTTAAACAGAAAATACATCCTAATGATGATGTCAATATGTCACAGAGTTCTAATGATGTTATTCCCACTACAATAAATATAGCTAGTTTATCAATGAGTAAAACACTTTCAACCTCGTTAAGCTTTATGTCTGAATCACTTAATTCAAAAGCTATTACTCTCTCACATGTAATTAAATCTGGGAGAACTCACTTAATGGATGCTGTTCCAATTTCTTTTGAACAAGAGCTAAATGTTTGGGAAGAGCAAGTTAGAGCATCTCAAGCACAAATTGATTTATCATGTGAAGAAATTTCTTATCTACCAATTGGCGGTACAGCAATAGGCACTGGTATAAATGCTCCAAAGACTTTTGCTAAAAATGTTTGCAATGAATTAAATAAAATCTACAGTGAAACTAAAATTAGATTTAAACCCTTGTCTATCAAAGGAGAAATGATGAGTTCACAGAACCATATATTTTCATTAAGTTCTGCATTAACAAGGTATGCGTCGACACTATCAAAAATTGCAAATGATTTACGTTGGATGAATAGTGGCCCAGTGTCAGGGTTATCTGAAATTTCTCTAAAAGCTCTTCAACCTGGGAGCAGTATTATGCCTGGTAAAATTAATCCGGTTATATCAGAGTCCGTGATGATGGCTGCAACACAAGTTAATGGAAATCACATTACCATTATGCAAGCAGCGAGTAGTGGTAATTTTCAATTAAATACCATGTTGCCATTGATTGCGCACAACATAATCGAATCTTTATATCTCATGATTAATTCTACATTTAGTATGATTGAGTTAGTAAATACTTTTAAAGTGAATGAAGAAATAGTAAAAGAGAATTTATTTAAAAATCCAATCATTGCCACTAAGCTAAATCAAGTCATAGGTTACGACTTAGCATCAAAAATTGTAAAAGAGGCATATAAAACAAATAGTTCAATTTTTGAGATAGCAGAAAAGATGACATCTTTATCTAAAGCAGAATTAATTAATATTCTTGATCCGAAAAAACTAATATAAATGAAAAATAAAAATATAGATAATATTTTTATCTACTGGATTTATTTTGTTTCTTTAATTTTAATATTTCTATATGTAATAGAATCCTTTGGCTTAATAAGTAGAATTCTTCGTGATGATATAAGTTATATTTCATCATTAATTTCCATCATTTTTTTATTTTATATTATTATTGGTGGATATCATTTACATAAACTTAGAGATGCGCTTTATTTTCTAGATTCAAACAAAGAAAATGCTACAGATAATATATTCATTACCATTTATAACGATTTTTTTAAAGCCTCATACATAAAAAATAATGAATCTAAAACATCTCCATTATACTTATCAAAAATACAATCTGTCCAAGATAATTTTAAGACAAGAATGTATGAATTTGTTGATAATAGTTTTTTTATTGCCGATTTATTATTGAAGCTTGGAATTGTCGGAACAGTAATTGGTTTTATTATAATGCTAAGTTCATTAGCAACTATCGACGAAATGAATTTATCCAAAATGAATAATCTTCTATTAAGTATGAGCGGTGGAATGAAAGTAGCTCTTTATACTACATTAAGCGGTTTGATAGGATCGATACTTATCACAATTCAAAGTAACTTTTTAGAAAATAAAATTAATATTTTTATTAACAAGGCACTGAACACTAAACTCAATGAGAAGAAAAAATAGAATAAGAACAGAACCATTCACAGACTTATTATTTAATACACTTTTAGGTTTTACATTTTTATTTTTCATTACTGTATTATTTATCAATCCAATATCAAAGATTGGCAATGTTAATATGAAGGCAGAGTATATTGTTACTGTTGATTGGAAAGATAGTTTGCCGGATGATGTTGACATATGGGTTCAAGACCCAAATGGCGAAACAGTCTCATATTTAAAAAAAGATGCAGGTTGGTTACATCTGGACAGAGATGATCAAGGTATTATAAATGATGTTGTTACCATTGATGGAGAAGATATAATTTATCCAATAAATAGAGAAGTTGTGACACTCAGAGGTATTATTCCAGGCGAATATATTCTCAACTTATACCTTTATGAAAACAAAAGTAATCATCCAATAGATGTAAAAGTTATTATTGAAAAAGTAAACCCTACTTTAAAGTTAGTCTATGCTAATAACATAAGATTAGAAAAAAAAGATACTGAAGTTACAGTTACTAGATTCTATTTAGATGCTGAAGGAGAGTACTCAACAGGAGATAGTCAAAAAAAAATATTAACTCCATATAGTTTAAAAGGATTCTAGATGATTCTTTACTCATTACTGCTAATTTTGTTAATTATATATATATTCCTTCTCCATAATTATTTCAAAACAAAAAAGTATTTCTTCAAGATTTTAGTTGCTCTAAGTATCTCAATATTTTTTATCTTTCTATATCAAGCTATTAAAGACAACGAGGGATATGCAGTAGCTGAGTCATTACCTAAAAGTTTCTACATTCTAAATAGTTACAATCATAATGAGCATATTTTACTTTTAATCAAAGAAGAAAAATCGATACCAAGACTTTATAAAATTAAAAAAAGTCTTGAGCTTAATAAATTTTTAAACAAATATAAAACCCTTAAAAAAAATGGACAAGATGTAATTGTAAAAATGGATAATGTAAAAGAAAAAGATTCTCTTGGTATGTATATCGAATCTATACATAAAAATCTTCCACCAAAGTAAGCCGTAGAATTCACAGCCCTTTTTTGTTAGAATACAGCCAATTTATTAAATAGGGAAAAGATGGAATGTCAGAAAACTCAGAAATATCTATAAATAATAAGCTTTTCCAAGTATTTAATATAAAAAAATACCAAATAGAGCATCTTCCGTATTCCCTTAGAGTTTTGATGGAAAATTATTTAAGAAATGAGTCTGACAATATTAATTTTGATAGCATCATAAAAAAGTTTACTTCTTGGGACGGACAAATTGACTCCAACACGGAACTAACTTTCTATCCTAGTCGAGTAATAATGCAAGATTTTACAGGTGTACCTGCAGTTGTTGATTTGGCATCAATGAGAGATGCAATGACTTCTTTAGATGAAAGCAAAGCTGATGCAGTAAACCCCCAATGTCAAACTGACCTCGTTATTGATCATTCTGTTATGGTAGATCATTTTGGATCATCAGACTCAAAAGATTTAAATACAAAACTTGAATACGAGAGAAATACTGAGAGGTATAAGCTATTAAAATGGGGGCAACAAGCATTTAAAAATCTAAGAATTGTTCCACCAAACAATGGCATAATCCATCAAATTAACATTGAATACATATCAAGAGTTATTTATGAGAAGGAGGGTAATTTATATCCTGATACTGTTGTAGGAACTGACTCTCACACAACAATGGTGAACGGATTAGGTGTGCTTGGATGGGGAGTAGGCGGAATTGAAGCTGAGGCTGCGATGCTAGGTCAGCCAATACCAATGCTACTTCCGGAGGTTATTGGTTTTGAGTTAACTGGTAAACTTGGAAAGACTACAACAGCAACAGACTTAGTACTTACAATTGTTCAAATGCTTAGAGAAAAAAATGTAGTAGGAAAATTTGTTGAATTTTATGGTTCTGGTTTAGACAGTCTAAGTATTGCTGATAGGTGTACGATTTCAAATATGGCTCCAGAATATGGGGCAACTTGTGGATTTTTTCCAGTAGACTCATTAACAATTGATTATTTAAAAATGACTGGTAAAGATAAAGAGCATTTAAATATAGTCGAAGAATATAGCAAAGAATGCGGATTCTTTAGAGATGACACTCAAAAGATTAAATATACAGATGCATTAACTTTAGATATGAGCAAAGTGGAAGCATGTTTATCAGGTCCAAAGAGACCACAAGATAGGGTTTTACTTTCGGATGTAAAAAATGTTTCAGAGGATGAAATAAAAAAATTAAAAAAATCTCCTAAATCTCAGGGCATTATTGATGATGGATATATTTTAATTGCGGCAATAACTAGCTGTACCAATACTTCTAATCCAAGCGTGATTATAGGAGCAGGCTTATTAGCTAAAAATGCCTTGGACAAAGGCTTGGAAACTAAAGAATGGGTTAAAACATCTTTAGCTCCAGGATCTAGAGTTGTCGAAAATTATCTTAAAAAAGCTAACTTATTAGACTCTTTAAATAACTTAGGTTTCAACATTGTAGGCTATGGTTGCACTACCTGTATTGGTAATTCTGGTCCACTTGATGACAAATATATAAAGGAGATTAGTGACAGAGATTTAATTGTAAGTTCTATACTCTCTGGCAATAGAAACTTTGAAGGCAGAATACATCCTGAAATAAAAATGAACTTTTTAGCTAGCCCGATGCTTGTGGTTGCCTATTCACTTATAGGAAAAATTAATATCGATATCAATCATACTTCTCTTGGTAAAGATCATAATGGCAAAGATGTATTTTTAAAAGATATCTGGCCATCTAATGATGAAATTAATAAAGTTATGAATCAAACAATTGATGGTGACATGTTTAATAAATCGTACGAAAATTTATTTGACGGAGATGATAACTGGATAGCTATACCAACATCTGATTCAGATCATTTTGATTGGGATGAAAAATCAACTTACATACAACCTTCACCTTTTTTTGGTAAAGGAAAAGATGATACTGAAAAACTACCTGCAATTGAAAATGCCTTTCCACTCATAATACTTGGCGATAGTGTCACAACAGATCATATCTCTCCTGCAGGCTCTTTCAAAGACACTACACCAGCAGGGATACATTTGCTTGATAATAATGTCAAAGTTAAAGATTTTAACTCTTACGGTTCTCGTAGAGGTAATTTTAAAATAATGCAAAGAGGAACTTTTGCAAATGTTAGACTTGCAAATAAATTAGTGCCTGAAAAAAGTGGTGGATTTACAAAGTTACTGCCCGAAGAAAAAGAAATGCCTATTTATAATGCAGCTCAAGAATATAAAAAAAATAATACTAATCTTATAATTTTTGCAGGCAAAGATTATGGGTGTGGTTCATCAAGAGATTGGGCTGCAAAAGGTACAAAGTTACTCGGTGTTAAAGCTGTTATAGCAGAAAGTTTTGAGCGTATACATAGATCTAATTTAGTTGGAATGGGTATAATGCCTTTACAATTTAATAAAGGAGATAGTTTCGATTCTCTAGGATTGTCAATGACATCATCCTTTAATATTTCTACAATTGATAAAGATGCTAAATCAGTTTCAATTACTGAAAATTACTCTGGAAAATCTTTTAGTGTCAATGTGCGAATTGACACAGCTAAAGAATGGGAATACTTTGTAAGTGATGGAATCTTAAACTATGTTCTTAAAAAGCTTGCAACCTAATTAAAGCGTTATTGCTAACTTTGCTATTTTTTTTCTGAATATAAAAATTCTAAATTTTGACCCACCAGATTGTTCCCATAAAATATATGATCTTATGGCAGACATCAATAAAGCTCTTATCATTGATGCATTATCATTTTCCTTTAAGTATTTGTTATCACCATTAATTATAATTCTAGGGTTAATCTTACTTATTGTTTTTAGGTATAAGTTTGACAAAAAATTTGCATGTTCATATAGGTTTTGTTGATTAATTTCTAATTGAAAATTCGAGAGTTCTTCTCTCAAATTGTTTGTTATGTCTGTATGTTTATTCATATTCTTTACTAAAATGCCGATAGCTTCAAAGTATCTTGTAACCTCTGCATCCCTAGAAAAAGCATCTCCTACAAGTTGTTGTCTTAAGAAATCCAATCCAGTATTTAATCGTTTAATGTTAATATAAATCTCTTCAACTTCATCTGAGGTTGTCTGATAAACACTATGAATTAGAGGCTCGATTGTTTTATTATTAATTTGTCCTTGCCATGCAATTTTTTTTATTTCATTACTTGCTTGATATATTGCTCCAAGCGAAATAGTTTCATTTTTTAATTCTTTCTTAAACATTTACTTATTACAGTACCTCCACCGATGCACTCTGTTCCATTATAAAATACCGCTGCTTGTCCTTGCGCTATGCCTCTTTCTTCCTCATTTAGTGTAATTGAATATTTATTTGTTACTTTTTTTAATTCACAACTTCGTAAAGCACCACCATGTCTAAACCTAACTTTGATTTTTTTATAATCGCATTCTTCATTAATTATGTTTATATTTTCTAATTCTATTTCTCCTTGGTAATAAAGTGGAGATTGATCTTGGCTTACTACAAGAGTATTTGTTACCATATTCTTATCAATTACATACCAAGCCGAATCACTCCTATGTTTGAGTCCACCAATATTTATACCTTTTCTTTGTCCAATTGTATATTTACTTAATCCTTTGTGATAAGAAATTTTTTTATTAGATTTATAATCAATTATCGGCCCTTCGACAGGCTTAATATATTCATCTATAAATGAAGAAAAATTTCTTTTTCCTATAAAACAAATTCCCATACTCTCTTTTTTTTCCTCTAAACCAAGCTTCATATTTTTAGCAATAGATTTTACTTCTGATTTTTCTAGGTTTTCTAGTGGGAATATAGTTTTTCTCAAAACTTTATTATTCATTGTATATAAAAAATAAGTTTGATCTTTTATTTTATCTTTTGGAATATGTAATTGTATATTTACTGAATCTATTCTCTTCGCATAATGTCCAGTTGCAATCAAGTCAAAGCCAAGCGACAACGCATAATTATAGAATTGTTTAAATTTAATCTCTTTGTTGCAAAAAACATCTGGATTAGGGGTAAATCCTCTTTTTATATCTGCAATAAAATGCTCAAACACATTTTCCCAATATTCATCTGAAAAATTTACTTGGTGCAATTTTATTCCAAGATGCTCACATACTCTTTGAGCATCGTTGAAATCCTCTTTTGAGTTGCATTCTTCGGAATCATCTTCTTCCCAATTCTTCATGAATATTCCCTCAACCTCATATCCAGCTTTTATCAACAGATAAGCTGCAACCGATGAATCAACACCTCCAGATATCCCAACAGCTACTTTTTTATTTAAATCAGTCATATTTTCTCATTATGAGNCATATTATATTNAAAATTTTATTTCATGATAATAATTACGCTATTTAATTTGTCAAATAATCTTACAAGTAGTATCATCTAGCCAATTATTTATAATGACTCATGAGGTAATAATGAACAAAATCAGATCTGCAGAGGAAATTCAAAAAGATTGGGACACCAATCCTAGATGGAAAAACGTCAAACGTGACTATTCAGCTGAAGAAGTTGCAAGGCTAAGCGGAAGTGTAAATATAGAATATAGTCTGGCTAAACAAGGTGCTGAAAAACTTTGGAATGAGATTAATAATAGTGATTTTGTGAATGCGTTAGGGGCATTAACAGGAAATCAAGCAATGCAACAAGCAAAAGCAGGTTTAAGAGCTGTATATCTATCAGGTTGGCAAGTAGCGGGTGATGCAAATACTAGCATGCAAATGTATCCTGATCAGTCATTGTATCCCGTTGATAGTGTTCCTTCAGTAGTAAAGCGTATAAATAATTCACTGAGGAGAGCTGACCAATTGAATATTGCAGAAGGAAATGAGCCTATAGATTATATGTTGCCTATTGTAGCTGATGCTGAAGCAGGATTTGGGGGAGTATTAAACGCTCATGAACTCATGAAGGCCATGATTGAAGCAGGTGCAGCAGGAGTACATTTTGAGGATCAACTTGCATCTGCAAAAAAATGCGGCCATATGGGCGGAAAAGTACTTGTGCCAACACAAGAGGCAGTCCAAAAACTTGCAGCTGCGAGATTAGCTGCAGACATTTATAATACTCCAACAGTATTGCTTGCTCGCACAGATGCTGAGGCAGCTAATTTACTTACAAGCGATGTAGATGAAAGAGATAGTGAGTTCACTACTGGCGAGAGAACGGCCGAGGGCTTCTATCGTGTTAAAAATGGTATTGATCAGGCTATTTCAAGAGGATTAGCCTATGCTCCATATGCTGATTTAGTATGGTGTGAGACTGGAGTGCCAGATTTGGATTTTGCTAGAAAATTTGCAGAGGCACTTAAGAAAGAACATCCAGAACAGCTTTTAGCATATAACTGTTCTCCATCTTTTAATTGGAAAAAGAATCTTGATGACTCTCAAATTGCAAAATTTCAAAAAGAATTAGGAGCAATGGGGTATAAATTTCAATTCATTACATTAGCTGGTTTCCATGCTTTAAATTACAGTATGTTTGAGTTATCCAAAGGATATAATGCTGAACAAATGACCGCATATGTGAAACTTCAAGAAGCTGAATTTGCAGCAGAAAAGAACGGATATACTGCAACAAAACATCAAAGAGAAGTTGGTACTGGTTATTTCGATTCTGTAACTCAAGTAATTACTGGAGGGTCCTCTTCAGTAACCGCGCTTACTGGGTCAACAGAAGAAGAACAATTTGATAAGTAAGGAGCCTATCAATTGAAGCTTAATATTCCATCGGATGGGGCTAAGATTACATATGAAGGCACAGAATTAGCTGTACCTGATAATCCTATCATACCATACATCATTGGCGACGGTATTGGCATAGATGTAACACCGGTTATGAAAAGAGTATTAGATCATGCAATCAATAAAGCATATGGAAACTCTAGACAAATCAGATGGTTAGAGCTATATGCAGGCTCTAATTCTAATGACTTATATGGATCAATTCTTCCCCAGAAAACAATAGATGCTATGAAAGAATATAGGATTTCTATTAAGGGCCCGCTTACAACTCCTATAGGCTCAGGACACAAATCAATAAATGTAATGATAAGACAAAAGCTTGATTTGTTTGCATGTGTTAGGCCAATAAAATATTTTCCTGGTACAAGCACACCGATGGCTGAGTCTGGATTAACTGATATGGTAGTTTTTAGAGAAAATACAGAAGATTTATATTCAGGAATAGAATGGGAGCCAAACTCTGATGGAGCAAAAAGAATCATTGATTTTATTAATAAAGAACTTGGTACATCCCCATTCAGGTTTGAGGAGAATTGTGGTATCGGAATAAAACCAGTATCAGAGGAAGGAACAAAAAGACTTATTAGAATGGCAATTGACTATGCATTAGAGATGAATAAGTCTAGCATAACCATCGTGCATAAAGGTAATATTATGAAATTCACGGAAGGAGCTTTTCGTGATTGGAGTTATGATGTTGTAACTTCTGAATATTTTGGTGAAATACAACCTGATGGCACTTACATTATTGAAAATAAAAAATTCGCCTCCAAATTATTAATTAAAGACTGTATAGCTGATAACTTTTTACAACAAATTATTCTTGCACCAGAACAACATGATGTTATAGCTACATTAAATTTGAATGGAGATTATATTTCAGATGCTCTTGCGGCTCAAGTGGGCGGGATTGGAATGGCGCCGGGAGGAAATATTGGCGAGGGTTGCGCAGTGTTCGAGGCAACACATGGCTCTGCAGAACCTTTTGCAGGAAAGAATAGAGTTAATCCAGGATCAATAATACTCTCTGGTGAGATGATGCTTAGATATATGGGATGGACAGAGGCAGCTGATTTAGTATTAAAAGGAGTCAAAGGCGCAATACAAAAAAAACAACTGACTTATGACCTAGCACGAGCAAGAGCTGGAAAAAGATTAATAAGAGTTAAAAATACAGATAAAGTTACCTCTGTAGATATTAAAGAGGAAATAACTAAACTTGTTCCTGGAGCGACACTCGTATCTACTAGCGGATTTGGAGATGCAGTTATAAATAATTTATAGAGCTTTATTTGTCTCTAAAAATTATTCTACCTTTTGATAAATCATACGGAGTAAGCGCAACCATTACACTATCACCTCTAAGAATTCTTATATAATGTTTTCTAATTTTTCCAGATATATGCGCTGTAACCACATGTCCATTCTCTAACTCAACTCTAAACATTGTATTAGGAAGAGTTTCAATTACTTTTCCTGACATTTCAATCTGTTCTTTTTTTGTCATATATAATATATTGTTAGGTATTGTAACAAATTAATAAATTTTATAACACATATGATTCGAGCAGAAAAAAGAAATAATAAGACAGGATTTAAATCTATAAATTTTAACCATTTAATGTCTATTTATGAAACAAATTATTATAACTTTATGCTTGTTTTTAAATATAAAAGTCGAGACAGCAACACAAGTCTATCAGATCAGAGACCTTTTATAATAGAGGATATATTTCATGATAAATATACTCGTATTTTCAAAATGTATAATAAATTTCATTATGATGATCCTGTTCAGTCGAATAGAACATTTTCAATAAAATCTCATCTTATTTTCTATATGTATAATGATGCACAACTTCTTGAGGTAAAGTCACTGAAAGACAATAAAACATTCCAAAACTCAATTTCTCAAAAGATAAAATTAAATCTAAATCTCTTTTATTTGCTAAAAAACTATATAAATCAATAATATATAATAAATTATTGATAATAAGAATACTTAATACTTCAACTAACTTTATTAGATTGGGTTGAAATATACTTATTAAACCTTACAATAATAGTCAGGAATAAGGAAATCATTTTAAAGGAGAAAGAAATGAAATTATCAGCAAAAGGAAGATATGCAATAAAAGCATTAGTAAATATTGCAACAAGTGATTCAAAATCACCTAAAACATTACTTGAGATATCTAAATATCAAGGAATATCTTTGTCATATTTGGAGCAATTGTTTTCTCTGCTTAGAAAGAACAACCTCGTAAATGGCGTAAGAGGACCAGGTGGAGGCTATACATTAAAAGATAGCCCTGACAATATATCAATTGCCAGTATTATTAAAGCTATTAACCCGGAACATTCTAACAATGTAAATTTTGACAAGACAGACGATGCTGTATGGAATAAGTTCAGTAATAAACTTACAGACTATTTAGATACAGTAACATTAGGAAGTTTGATAGATGAAGCTAAATCAAATCATAAAGAAAGTAATGATGATATTGATTTAGAACAAGAACTAGAAAACTATTTTAGACAAAATTAATTGTAATGTGTTATAAAATATTTTTTATAAGGAGAAAAAATGGCATATAGCGACAAGGTACTAGATCATTACGAAAACCCAAGAAATGTAGGGTCTTTTGATAGTGACAATGATATTGGGACAGGTATGGTCGGTGCGCCAGCTTGTGGAGATGTTATGAAACTTCAAATTAAGGTTAGCGATGACGGTGTTATTGAAGATGCGAAATTTAAAACATATGGTTGCGGATCTGCGATTGCCTCTAGCTCTTTACTTACCGAATGGGTCAAAGGCAAAACATTAACTGAAGCTTCTATGATTAAGAACACTGATATTGCTGAAGAGCTCGCTCTTCCGCCTGTTAAAATACATTGTTCTGTGTTAGCAGAAGATGCAATTAGTGCTGCAATTGAAGATTATAAAAGTAAAAAAAAATAACATTGCGGTGAGCGTTTTAATTTAATAACATAAGACAAGTAAATTATATTAGAGGAGTGAATAATTATGGCAACTACACCTAAAACAATGTGTACGAACATTGGTGGTATAGAGAGAATGCTAAGAGTAATAGCTGGTATAGCTATTCTTGTTATGGGCCCAGGACTAGGATTAGGAATGTGGTCTCTGATTGGTATAATTCCAATACTTACTGGGTCACTTGGTTGGTGCCCACTATATATACCATTCGGCATATCTACATACAAAAACCAATAAAAAGTATCTATAATAGGCGTGTATTTAATACGCGCCTATTATGACAAACGAAAAAAATACCAAGCCTTCTTACTGGAACCCAGCGATTAAACATTTCTCAAATGTTGATCCAGTCTTATGTGATGTTATATCTAAATATAAATCCAAAAATTACTTAACCGTTACCAATACACCATTTAAAACATTATTTAGCATCATTGTAGGGCAACAGATATCTATCGAAGCGGCAAAATCTATTGAG
>PBJZ01000004.1 GCA_002721275.1 Flavobacteriaceae bacterium | reverse complement strand
GAAGTTGACTACGATAGAATTGTTTTTTCATCATCTTTCAGAAGTCTTCAAGATAAAACTCAGGTCATTCCATTTTCTAAAACCGATTTTGTTCATACAAGACTAACCCACAGTCTCGAGGTCTCAGTTGTCGGAAGAAGTATTGGAAGGTTGGCAGGTAAAAATATTCTAAATAAACATTCTTATTTAAAACAAGATCTAGGTTATCAAATGAATGATTTTGGAGCTATAGTTGCAGCTGCGTCTTTAGCTCATGATGTTGGTAATCCTCCCTTTGGTCATAGTGGAGAAAAAGCAATAGGATATTTTTTTGAGCATGGTGATGGTAAAAAGTATCTAGAAAAACTTTCAGGACAGGAGAAAAATGATTTAATAAATTTTGAAGGAAATGCAAATGGTTTTAGAATAGCAACAAAATCGATGCAAGGAATTCCAGGAGGTTTAAGACTTAGTTATGCAACACTTGGTGCGTATACTAAATACCCTAAAGGAAGTTTCCCAGTTATTAAATCGGATAATATAGCACATAAAAAATTTGGATTTTTCAAATCCGAGGAGTCATTCTTTAAATCTGTTGCGAATGATTTAGGGACCCATATTAATGGTTCATATTTAAGGCACCCACTAGCATTTCTTGTGGAGGCTGCCGATGATATTTGTTATACAATTATTGATTTTGAGGATGGTATTAATCTTGGATTAATATCTGAAGATTATGCATTAGAATATCTAATTAATTTGGTCAGAAAAACAATTGATACACAAAAATTTAATAAGCTAACTAATAGATCGCATAGATTAAGTTATTTAAGAGCACTTTCAATCAACACCTTAATTCAAGATGTTGTTAGAGTTTTTAATGAAAATGAATCTTCAATCCTAGAGGGTAAATTTTTAACTCCTCTGATCAGTAAAAGTAAATACAAAGCTCAGGTAGAGGACATAATTGGATTAAGTGTTGAAAAAATATATAAATCTGATGAGGTGGCTAATAAAGAAGTAGTAGGTTATAAAGTGATAGATTCATTGTTAAAACCTTTTGTTTCTGCTTCAGTTAACTCATTAAATAATTCAACCAGTAGCTATGATAAATCCATATTAAGATTAGTGCCTGATGGTACCCCTATGGTTGGAGAAAATCTTTACGATACCCTTTTAAATGCCAGTTGTTTTGTTGCTAGTTTATCAGATGGAAAAGCAAATGAACTTTCTAAAAAAATACATTAAAAACGAATTTTATCTACTTAAATGTTATACAGGTGGCTTTTCATTACATTACTAATTATCATTTCTCAATGGTATTGTTTCCAGTCAATTAAAACTGTTTTTCAAAATAAATTAATATGGCTTATTTATATTATTGTATCATTTGGTATCATTGGGAACTTTATGTTCCAAGCTTTAAATTATGACAGGTCAGAGGGCTTTAATCATGCTTTAAGTTATTCTTTAGGTTTTTTCATTTCCCTTTTTATTTTTCAGTCAGTCATTATGGTTGGACTTTTTTTTGAAGATATAATAAGAATACCTCAAGCTCTTTATTCATTATTTAATCAAGGATTAAATGGTCAAGAATATTTTCCCGAGCGAAGAAAGTTTCTATCTCAATTAACATTGATTTTGGCTTCAATTCCATTTGGCGCACTAATTTATGGAATGTACAGAGGGAAGTATAATTATAAAGTAATGAGTTATGAAATAGAATTTGATGACCTTCCTGATTCTTTTGATGGATTTAATATTACACATTTTTCAGACTTACATTGTGGTAGTTTTGATAATTATGAGAAGGTAAAATATGGAATAGAATTAATTAATAAGCAAAAATCTGATGTTATAATGTTTACTGGTGATATTGTGAATAATATTTCAAATGAGTTAGATCCTTGGAAAGATTTATTTTCTAAGCTTAAAGCCGAATATGGAGTATACTCTGTATTGGGTAATCATGATTACGGTGATTATGTGCAGTGGAATAATGATAATGAAAAATTAAAAAATTTTGAAAATTTAAAAAAAATTCAACATGAAATGGGTTTCAAATTACTACTGAACGAAAATGATTTAATTAAAAAAAATAATGACAGTATTGCTGTTGTTGGTGTAGAAAACTGGGGGGCTGGTGGTTTTAAAAAGGCTGGAGATTTAAAAAAAGCAAGTATGGGGCTATCAAATAGTAATTTCAAAATCCTTTTGTCTCACGATCCATCGCATTGGAGATCCAAAGTAACTTCAAGCGATGATTATTTTCAGCTCACATTAAGTGGGCATACTCATGGAATGCAGTTTGGAATAGATATTCCTGGATGGATTAAATGGAGTCCAATAAAATGGCGTTACCCAGAATTTGCAGGACTTTACAGAAAAGCAAAACAGTACTTGTATGTTAATAGGGGGTTTGGTTATTTAGCTTACCCTGGAAGAGTTGGGATGTGGCCAGAAATTACAGTAATTACTCTTAAAAAAAGGAATATTGACCTTTAATGAAAAAAATCCTATTTTTACTTTTTAGTCAACCAACAACAAAATGTCTAAATTTGGCCAATTAATTGATGATGCTAATCCACTTTTATTAGTCTTTTATAATGAAATTGATTCAGTTTCAACTGCAATGCATCCGGTTCTCAAGGATGTAGCAAATGCTATGGGAGATAGTGCTAAGGTGATAAAAATAAATGCAGATAAAAATCAAAAATTAGCTGAAGCACTAAGGATTAAAGCCTTACCGACATTAATGATATATAAAGACGGTGAAATGATGTGGAGACAAAGCGGGGAACAAGATGTAAATACTCTTATTGGACTTATCAAAGATCACGTAGCTTAGTCATCATTAAATTTACTTATTGTATTATTATACTCATTTTGAATATTTATCGCAAAATCACTTTTATCATTATTCAAGATTAATTCTACGAGATATCTGAAATTTATTATTTCGTCTTTTATTTGTTCAGAATATCGAATTTTATCTTCATTTGGCAAATCAATAAAAACGGACATCCTACTTTTATAGACTTCCATTAGTTTTGATCCAATTTTTTGTGCTTTATTTTGGGAATCACACAAATAATATCCATAAATTACATCATACAATTCAGTGTAAAAGTCATATTCACCATAAAGAAATACAAAAGGCGAAATTGAAGAAGTAAATTTATCTAGTTCAGATTCAAGAATTTCAATATCCTTATTTAATAATACTGCTTCAATTAAAGTTCTATATCTTTCAATTACAGTAACTATTTCTTCGCCCATATCATATTGTAGATTAATATTTAAAGAGGAGAAATAATTTAATTCGCTTGAATATTTTTTTGAAATATTGGAGGTTAATTTTTGTGCTAATTCATCCTCTCCAATATTGTAATAGCTGTCAATAAATGGGACTAATAAACTATAATAACCAAATTTTTCAGTTGGCATTTTTTCTATTGCTAAGTCAATAATTTCTTTAGCTTTTCTTGGTTTGTTCTCCTTTATTAATTGTTCTGATAATCTAGCCAAATTACTTCTAAAACTAATGCTATTTTTTCTTGTTTCAGGATCATGATAAATATCTGAGCTACTAGAGTTCCCCCAACTCCATTGTTTGACAATATCATACATCAGTTCACTATCAATTCTGCCCATTAAATATCTATTATTAGGATTTTCAGGTGTTTTTATTGGTACTAACTTATAAACTAGCCCATCTAGCTGGAGAAATTCTTTCATCCAAATATATTCTGAGTCTTCATAACTTCCACCTGTAAAATATATAGGGCGAACCCAATCATTATTTGCCACTATGTCAATCATAAGAAGTTGATTTTTAGTTATACCAGTTTTAGGAAGATTAATATCAATGTATGGAACAATTTTGTCAGCATCCTTTTCCGATACTAATCCACTGTTCAAAACATTTTCTTTATTGACAGGAAGTCTTATTTTGTTTGTTGGATAAAAAACCATCTCTTGAGTATTTTTTGGATATTCTGATGGATTACCTCCAGTTTGAGAAATTAAACTTTTGAATTTGGTTCTATCATCATCACTAGAAACCCAATTCATAAAATCTTTTATATCCCACCTAAGTGAATCGGTTAGCTCCTCATATTTAATGTAATCTCTAATACCGTAGGCATAGTTTTTATGTTTGAGTTGAGATTTGACTGGATCACTTTTATAGGTTTTTCTTTTAGTTTGATCAATATACCAGTCAGTTGCAAGTAAACTTGTATTAATTGTTCTAACATCAGTTCTGAAACCTTCAATTTCTTGAGCATACCAAAGAGCAAAAGTGTCATTATCACCAATAGTGAAAATTATTGACCCGACATCCTTTTGAATTGATGATAGATATGACTTGGCAATTGATTGTGCAGTATACCTATTTGATCTGTCATGGTCATCCCAATTTTGATAAGCCATTAGAAATGGAACTAAAATTAAACAGAGAATTGGAGTTAAAATTTTTAAAATTCTAGATTTATTTATGGATTTAATTTTTTCAGTCAATGCCAACGCCCCCAACCCTATACAAATTGAAAATACATAAAATGACCCAACCAAGGCGTAGTCTCTTTCCCTAGGCTCGAATGGTCTTTCATTAAGATATACTTTTAAAGCGAGTCCTGTGAAAAGGAAAAATAGAAGTATGACCCAGAACTTTTTCGAATCTTTTTTATATAAAAAATAAGCACCAAAAATACCTAGTAAAAATGGTAGAAAAAAATAAGTGTTTCTGGCCTTATTTTTCTTTGCATCTTCACTTAATTCACTTTGATTTCCGAGTCTGAATGAATCAATCATAGGAATTCCACTAATCCAATTGCCATTTAAAATATTGTAAGTTCCTGCAATATCATTTTGTCTTCCAGCAAAATTCCACATGAAGTATCTAAAATACATGTATCCAAATTGATATTCAAAAAGAAATTTAAGGTTGCTAAAAAATGATGGTTTTTCTATATCTAAATAACGACCATACTTTCTAAAAAAATTGTGATAATCCCTACCGGTTTTTCCATCTTCAATCGCATCAAACTTGAATTTATTTACTTGATTTACAAGATCTTTATTGGAGGAGTATTCTCTGGAAATTTTAAAATTCAATGGCTTGGTAAAATCCATATAATTGGCTGCATGTTCAGTACTCCAGAGTCTAGGGAGAAAACCACTCTGATCCGAATTTGAATTAATTCTTGCATTTTCCCAATGATTTACAATTACATATTTACCAGTTTTTTCATTTCTCTCGTACTTTGGTTTGTCATCTTTGTATGGATTATTTTTATCTTGACCAACATACATATCAGAAAAATAAGGTCCGTAAAAAAGTTTTGTCTCTGGGTACTGCTCTAAATTGTAATATGCTAATAGAAGCCTTGCATCTGAGGGTGAATTTTCATTGATAACGGTGTTAGCATTTGCTCTGATTGGAATCATTATCCACGAGGAAAATCCCAATAAAACAAATAAAATGCATAGCAGACCAGTATTTAGATTCACCATTTTTTTTCTGTATGACACCCTTAGAGTAATTACAAAAAAACTAATTATTATTAGGCCAGCTAAAATTGTTCCACTGTTAAATGGTAATCCCAAATTATTGACTACGTATACTTCTGTGTTACCAAAAAAAGCCAAGGTAAGGGGTAAGAGCAGTTTGAATATAAAAAGTAGAATAGCAACTGATATTAAATTTGCTGTAATGAACCCTTTAAAGTTTACTTTCTTGTAATTTTTGAAATAGTATAACATACCAATAGCAGGAATTGTTAATAGACCCATAAAGTGAACACCAAAAGAAAGACCAATAATAAACGAAATCAATAATAACCAACGATCACCTCTGGGGTTATTCATCTCTTTTTCCCATTTTAAGGCTAAATAAAATAAAATGGATAAAATTAGCATTGCCATTGCATAAACCTCTGCTTCAACAGCATTAAACCAAAAACTATCTGAAAAGCAAAGTGAAAGAGAACCAACAGAGGCACTACTAAAAAAAATAAATTTATCACTGGGATTTGTGAGATTTTCGGATGGAAAAAGTTTAGTAAGTAATAATGTTATGGTCCAAAACAAAAATAAAATCGTAAAAGCACTTGAAAAAACAGACATCATATTTACCATTAAAGCTATCTTCTCAGGGTTTTGAGCAAATGATGCAAATACTGCTCCTAACATCTGAAATAGTGGAGCTCCAGGGGGATGCCCTACTTGTAATTTAGCAGAGGTGGATATATATTCACCAGCATCCCAAAAACTCGCGGTTGGTTCAACAGTCATCATATATGTTATGAGGGCTATTAAGAAAACCAATAAACCAAATAATCTATTCCAGAAAGCAAAAGATTTATTTTCCATTTAACTAATTATTAGGAACACGAAAATACATATTAATAAGGTATACTTTGATCTTTTTTAAATCAAATTGAATTCAACATCTATTGATCAGAAGTTTAAAATAAAGTAAGTTTTTTTCTAATATAAAAAGAATTTTAAATTAAATTTGCAATCTCAATGGCCTATGGTGTAACTGGTAACACGTCTGGTTTTGGTCCAGAAGAGTCTAGGTTCGAGCCCTAGTAGGCCAACAATAATTTAAAAATACATTTATGGGAGTAGGTGGAATTGTAATTGCCACAGTTGTTTTATGTTTACTAATTGGTCTTTTTATTGAAATCAAGGAAAGATTATAGTGGTATTATAGTTTACTAATATAGCTTCCTAAATTATCTTTAAATTCAAACCCATCCATACTTCTATACTTGTTCAATTTTTTATTTGCTTCAAGACCCCAAAGCAAAAACTCCATCATAAAATATTTATCATTATCAATTAAATTTGGTTTGTAGTTTTTGATAAACTTTTCAAGAGGCTTAATGCTTTTAAGTGTATTTTTATATTCATCATCATTAAAATTATCATCGATATATAGTTGGTTATCTTTGAAAAACCAAGTCAACAATTCTTCATATGGACCCTTTACATCTGGCTTTTCTAGTTTTTCTATTTTAGGAAAAAATTCTGGGAATATTGTTTTTATTGATTGTGAAATTAGATAGTATGAAATCTGTTCAGCTCCTTCCTGCTCACCTTCATAAACCAGTTCAACTTTTCCATTTATAGCGGAGATAACAGCAGAAAAATCTGATAATCTGATGGTAGTTTTTGATTCATTATTAATCAATAACCTCCTCTCTGCGGAACTAATTAAATTTTCTAATGAAGTTATACTCATTCTGGCACTAACCCCGCTTTTATGATCTATATAATCACTTTTTCTTGCTTCAAATCCTATTTGTTCAATAATATCATAGGCTAATTCAGGAATATAAATTTTATCTGTTTTTGAAATTGCTTTTTTTGCTTCTTGAACGGTGATTTCCTTTGCCAGGGATCTATTGTGAGGATAGTGGGTTAAAATTTGAGAACCGATCCTGTCTTTCAAAGGAGTCACTATACTTCCCCGGTTCGTATAATCTTCAGGGTTTGCCGTAAAGATTAATTGGCATTCAATAGGAAGTCTTAACTTAAAACCCCTTATCTGTACTTCTTTTTCTTGAAGTATCGAAAAAAGAGCAACTTGAATTCTAGCTTGTAAATCTGGTAATTCATTCAAAACAAAAATACAACGATGAGCTCTAGGTATCATTCCAAAATGAATAACTCTTTCATCTGCATAAGATAACTTTAGTGTTGCTGCTTTTATAGGATCAATATCACCTATAAGATCCGCAACAGTAACGTCTGGAGTAGCTAACTTTTCATAAAACCGTTCACTTCTGTGCATCCAAGAGATAGGGGTTTTATCTCCTAGTTCTTTTATTTTTTCTTTCGCGAAATCAGATATTGGTTCAATTGGATCATCGTTTATTTCAGATCCTTCAACAACTGGAACCCATTCATCTAAAAGTTCTGTCATTTGTCTAGCAATTCTTGTTTTTGCTTGCCCTCTTAAACCTAGAAGGTTTATATTGTGATTTGATAGAATAGCTCTCTCTAAATCAGGAATAACTGTGTTGTCGTAACCAATTAAGCCTTTAAAACTTTTTTCATTAAGCCTTAAGTTATTTTTTAAATTGTCAGATAATTCATCTCTTATGGTCTTAGATTTATATCCGCTTTTCTTTAAATCTCCTATATTTTTTATTTCTTTCATTTTATTTATCCTAACTTCTTTCTTCTATTTTTTTCATAATCTTCAAAAATCATTTGTCCTAAATTATTTAAACCAGTATAAAATGCCTTGCCTAAATTAATTTCAGTGAAAGCCTTTATGAATCTTTGTAAATATGGGTCGGAGGCAATCATAAAAGTAGTTATAGGTATATGAAGTCTTCTAGCTGTTCGAGCCATGTTGTAACATAATTCTAAAATTCTTTCATCCAACCCTACACTATTTTTGTAATATTCACCATCAGGCAATTTTATGCAGCTTGGTTTACCATCTGTAATCATAAATATTTGTTTGTTTGTGTTTTTTTTCCTTCTGAGAATATCCAATGCTAGTTCTAAACCTGCAACTGTATTTGTGTGGTATGGTCCAACTTTTAGATATGGTATATCCTTCAGATGAATAGTCCAAGCATCATTGCCAAATACAATTATGTCTAGAGTATCCTTTGGATATCTTGTGATTATTAGTTCTGACAGAGCCATAGCAACTTTTTTGGCAGGTGTAATTCTGTCTTCTCCATACAAAATCATGCTGTGACTTATGTCAATCATTAGAACGGTACTCATTTGAGTTTTATGCTGAAAATCTTCAACTACTATATCTTCTCTTTGTAATTTAAATTCATCTATCCCGGAGTGAATATATGCATTTTTCATGCTTTCTGTTATTGAAATTTTCTCAATTGAATCACCAAATTGATATGATTTTAGTTCACCATTTGATTCATCTCCAGAGCCCATTTGTTTGGTTCTATGGTTCCCAGATCTAGATTTTTTTAGTTTACCAAAAATATGTTTTAGTGCATGTTTCCTTAATAACTTTTCAGTTTTAGCTGTTAACCCAATTCCTTTGCCATCCTTACCATCATTATCAATTTCCTGTTTTATAAAACCTTTTTTTAATAGGTCCTCGATAAAATCATCGATTGTATAATTTTTGTCTGTTAATTTATATTCTTTGTCTAATTCTCTTAGCCAATCTATCGCTTCATCAAAGTCTCCTGAGGTATGAGTAATTAATTCCTTAAAAATATCAAAAAGTTTTTCAAACGGTGACTTTTTTTTTTGTTTAAATTTTGAAAAAACAATTCCAGATTTGAGAAGATTTGAGATCATTACACTTTCATATTTTTTTAAAAAAACAAATGTAGGAAAACAATACCATTTTATTAGATTGTAATTCTGTTAAAAAAGTATATATTTGCATTGCAAAACGGAAATTCTGAAAGGCGACCCTAGGGTCTCCTTTTTTTTTAAATGAATTTTAAAAAAAAAGTAAATCAATTATTAGAGATTTTTTTAAAGGAATATCCTAAGTTATTTTTGATAAGCCTTACTATCAGTTTTGATAATAAGATAAAAATAATTTTAGACGGTGATAATGGAGTCACAATAAATGATTGCATTACTGCAAGTAGAGAAATTGAAAATAATTTAGACAGGGAAGAGTTTGACTTTTCTATTGAAGTTTCATCAGTTGGGGCCGAAGAGCCATTTGTTGATAAACGACAGTATAAAAAAAATTTAAATAGAATTTTATCTTTAATAGATATCAATCAAAATGAGTTTAAAGGAAAATTAGTTTTTGTTGATGATAATGGAATTTTAATTCAATGGAAACAAAGAGAACCAAAATTAATTGGAAAAGGAAAAACAACAGTAATAAAAAAAAAGCTTTTCAATTTTAAAGAAATAAGAGAAGCTAAAGTGATTATAAATTTTTAAAAACATGGAAAATTTAAATTTAATTGATTCATTTTCAGATTTCAAAGATGAAAAAATGATAGACAGGGTAACCTTAATGGTTATATTGGAGGAAGTATTTAGAAATACTTTGAAAAGAAAATATGGGTCTGATGAAAACTTTGATATAATAATTAATCCAGACAAAGGTGATTTAGAGATTTTTAGAAATCGTGTTGTTGTAAAAGATGGTGAAGTAGAAGATCCAAATCAAGAAATTGAACTTTCTGAAGCCCAAAAAATTGAGTCTGATTTTGAAGTTGGTGAAGATGTCTCTCAAGAAGTAAAGCTTATTGATTTGGGAAGAAGAACAATCCAGACTTTGCGTCAAAATTTGATATCTAAAATTTTCGAACATGACAGCACAAATATTTTTAATCAATTTAAGGATAGAGTTGGAGAGTTGTATACTGCTGAGGTTCACCATATAAGAAGCAGAGAGGTGATACTTTTAGATGATGATGGAAATGAAATAATTTTACCCAAAGATCGTCAAATTCCAAATGATTTTTTTCGTAAAGGTGATAATCTTAGAGGTGTAATAGATGTTGTAGAGCTTAGAGGAAATAAGCCAAGGATTATTTTATCTAGGACTTCACCTAAGTTTTTAGAAAAGCTATTTGAGCAAGAAATTCCAGAGGTTTTTGATGGTTTAATAACTATTAAAAAGGCAGTAAGAATTCCAGGTGAAAAGGCAAAAGTTGCTGTAGACTCATATGATGATCGAATTGACCCTGTTGGAGCCTGTGTTGGGATGAAAGGTTCAAGAATTCACGGAATTGTTAGAGAATTGGGAAATGAAAATATTGATGTAATTAACTATACAAATAATCTTCAGTTGTTTATCACTAGATCATTGAGTCCTGCAAAAATAAATTCTTTAAAGATTGATGAGGAGAACAAACGAGTTCAAGTTTTTTTAAATCCTGATGAGGTTTCCAAAGCAATAGGAAAAGGTGGTTATAATATTAGGTTGGCTGGTAAGCTCACTGGTTATGAAATTGATGTGTATAGAGAAGGAATGGAGGAAGATGTCGAGCTCAAAGAGTTTAGTGATGAAATAGAAGGTTGGGTTATAGACGAATTTAATAAAGTAGGTCTTGACACAGCAAAAAGTATCCTTGAGCTATCTCAGGAAGATCTTATAAAAAGAACTGATTTAGAAGAGGAGACAATCAAGGAAGTAATTAAAATTTTAAATGAGGAATTTGATGAATAATAGATGCCTTTAAGCTCTATTTTTATTTAAATTTGAGAATTATATACAAAATGGCTGAAAAATCAAGTATTAGATTAAACAAGGTTCTAAGAGAATTAAACATTTCTTTAGACAGAGTTGTAGATCATTTGTCAAAAAAAAATATTCAAATTGAAGCAAGACCAACTACAAAAATTTCTAATGAAGTTTATCAAGTACTTCTCGACGAGTTTGAAACAGATAAATCTAAAAAAGATGCTTCAGCTGAAATTACTGAAGAAAAAAGAAAAGAAAAGGAAAAGCTTAGGCTAATTCAAGAAAAGTTAGAAAAAGAAAGAATTGAACTTCAATTAAAAAATAAAGAATCTTTAAAATCGTCAAAAATAGAGTTAGAGAAGCCAAAAACAATTGGTAAGATTAATTTAGACTCTGTTAAAAATGACTTAAAAATTAAATCCAAAGAAATAGAGTTAGAGAAGCCAAAAATTGTTGAAGAACATAAGGTAAAAGAAATTAATGATAACATTGAAAACACACAAAAGAACCCAAAAGAGGAACTTTTAGAGCCTTCAAAAAAAACTAGCACAAAACAAACTCAACCTGATAATCTCTCCAGTGGAGATAATGATTCTAACATTAAGACCAAATACCAGAAATTATCAGGACTAGTAAAGACTGGAGAAACCATTGATTTAGCAGATGTAAATAAGAAAGAAAAAAATGTTGAAGATGCAAGAAAAAGAAAAAGAAAAAGAATAACCCCCTCCTCCCAATCAAAAACTAAATTTACGCAATCAAATGCAAATAAAAAGTCTACCAAAGGATTCCGCCAACCTCAAGTTGGAAAAGTGGAGCCTAGTGAAGAAGAGGTTCAAAAACAAATTAGAGAAACTCTAGAAAAACTTCAAGGAAAATCCAGTAAGTCTAAGGGCGCTAAGTATAGAAGGGATAAGCGATCTCAACACCGTCAAAAGTCAGAGGAGGAGCAAGCAATTCAGGAGGCGGAAAGTAAAATAATTAAAGTTACCGAGTTTATTACAGTTGGTGAAGTTGCAACATTAATGAATATTGGATCTACTGAGATAATTTCAGCATGTATGTCTCTTGGAATTATGGTAACAATGAATCAAAGATTAGATGCAGAGACTTTAACTATTGTTGCAGATGAATTTGGGTATCAAGTTGATTTTGTAAAAACAGATTTAGAGGATAACATTGGAGATGTTGAAGAAATAGATAATCCTGATGATATGGTAATGAGAGCACCAATCGTTACTGTAATGGGTCATGTAGATCATGGGAAAACCTCACTTCTTGATTACATTCGTGAGGAAAATGTTATAGCTGGTGAATCTGGTGGTATAACACAACATATAGGGGCATATTCAGTCGAGCTAAGTAAAGGACAGAAAATAACTTTTCTTGACACTCCTGGCCACGAAGCTTTTACCGCAATGAGGGCAAGAGGTGCTCAAGTAACTGACATTGCTGTAATAGTTATAGCGGCAGATGATGATATAATGCCTCAAACTAAAGAGGCAATAAGTCATGCTCAAGCCGCCTCGGTTCCAATAGTTTTTGCAATCAACAAAGTCGATAAAGAAAATGCAAATCCAGATAAAATCAAAGAAGCATTGGCTAATATGAATTTAATGGTCGAGGATTGGGGGGGTAAAGTACAATCACAAGATGTCTCTGCCTTAAAAGGAACAGGTGTTTCAGAACTTTTAGAAAAAGTTTTATTAGAAGCAGAGTTGCTTGAGCTCAAGGCTAACGAAAATCGAAAAGCAAAAGGAACTGTTGTGGAGGCTTTTCTTGATAAAGGAAGAGGTTACGTTTCAACCATTTTAGTTCAGAATGGAACTCTGAAAATAGGAGATTATATACTTGCTGGGAAGCAAAGTGGTAAAGTTAAAGCAATGTTTAATGAAAGAGGTAGTATTCTCTCTGCTGCATTACCCTCAACTCCGGTATCAATTCTTGGTTTAGATGGTGCTCCTCAAGCTGGTGATAGTTTTAACGTAATAGAGGACGAAAGAGAAGCAAAACAAATTGCTGCTAAAAGAACTCAGTTGCTAAGGGAACAAAACGTTCGTACACAAAGACACATAACTTTGGATGAGATTGGCAGAAGGATTGCACTAGGTGAATTTAAAGAGTTGAATATCATCCTTAAAGGCGATGTTGATGGTTCTGTCGAAGCTTTAATTGATTCCTTACAAAAGCTATCAACTGAAGAAATTCAAATTAACATTGTACACAAAGGAGTTGGAGCAATAACTGAATCAGACGTCTTGCTTGCTTCAGCTTCAGATGCAATTATTATTGGATTTAATGTGCGACCTATGGGAAATGCAAGATTAATAGCTGATAAGGAAGAAATTGATATCAGATCATATTCAATAATTTATGATGCAATAAATGATGTTAAAGATGCTATGGAGGGAATGTTATCTCCTGAAATGAGGGAGGAAATTACTGGTAATGCCGAGATAAGGGAAACTTTTAAAATTTCAAAAGTTGGTACAATTGCTGGTTGTATGGTTACCTCAGGTAAAATATTTAAAACATCTGGAGTGAGAGTTATAAGAGAAGGAGTTGTAAAATTTGTTGGCGAACTAATTTCACTTAAAAGATTCAAAGATGATGTTAAAGAAGTTGCAAAGGGATATGATTGTGGATTACAAATAAAAAATTACAACGACATCAAAGTTGAGGACGTAATTGAGTTTTACAATGAAATTGCGGTAAAGAAAAAACTATAGGTTTTTTTTTGGCTCAATTAAAAAAGCAGCTGGGAATTGCTTTTTAACTTCTTTTAATAAATCATTTGATTTTTTAAATTTCCTGTAGGGTCCCATCTGGACCTTGTAATTGGGTGTTTCAAATGAGAGTGTAACGGTTTCGTTTGGAAATTTTTTCCTAGTATTTTTTTCTATAATTTTTGCTGTTTCAAAATTCCCGTAATATAATTGTATACTATAAAATTGTGAGGCATATACTTCGTTATTGATCTTAATCTTCATATCTATCAGTTTTGCTACTAAGCTATCTTCTCTAATTTTTAATGAACTCTTGGGGGTTTGTGAAAAGCAGTAACTAATTGAAAATAATAAAGTTAATATTAAAAATCTCATATTTTCTTTTGATTAAAACAAATGAACGAAAATTTCAATTTTGTTACAAGAAAAAACATAAAAACAACTATGTAATTTAGAATCAATATAAATTATAAATTTGTAACTATAAACCTCAAAAATCCCTTTAGGATGAGCGTTATCTACATTACTTTTGCACAAGATTTATGAACAATATTTTGCACAGAGTATTTCATATTTTTTTAGTCCCTAAATTTAGATTATTGGCTCTTAATTTAACCTCCAAAATCTTAATATTTTTTTCTGTCTTTATTTTCTTGAATGCTAATGCTCAAGAACCTGACCCAATTGCAGGTAAAAAGCTTTTCAATGCTAACTGTGCTGCTTGTCATAAATTAAATAAAAAGGCAGTTGGTCCAGCATTAAAAGGGGTTTCTTCAAAATATGAAAAGGAATGGTTGTATAAATGGATAAAAAATAGCTCTGCGTTTATTAAGTCTGGTGATGAAAGAGCGATAGCTATATGGGAGGAATATAATAGAAGTGCGATGAACTCTTTCACTCAGTTGAGCAATGCCGATATTGATAATATTATTGCATACACTGATTATGTCCCACCAGCGCCAAAAATTGATCCTGAAGCCATACCAACTAGATCAATTGATAGCAATTCAATAATTTCCAATGAAATTATACTTGGGGCTTTATCCGTTGTATTTCTTCTTCTAGTCATAATGTTAATTCTAGTTAGAAGAACTTTATTAAGAATTGCAAAGGCAAGTGGTGTAGAAATTTTACCAAAATCAAAACCAAAAAAAATACCAATATGGAGGGCATTTGTTCAAAACCAGTTTTTAGTATTTACTAGTGTTATTATGTTGCTGCTATCAAGCGCTTACTATGTGTATGGATTTTTAATGCAAGTTGGTATTGATCAAGGCTATATGCCTCTTCAACCGATACACTATTCTCATAAAATTCATGCAGGTGCGAACCAAATTGAATGCAAATATTGTCACTCTTCAGCCAGAGTATCAAAGCATTCTGGGATTCCATCTTTGAATGTATGTATGAATTGCCACAAAAATATCGCAGAATATAATGGAGAGGAAGATATTGTTAATGGTTACACAAAGGAGTTTTATACTAATGAAATAAAAAAACTATACAAGGCAGTAGGATGGGATGAGGAAAATCAGGTTTATAATGGTAATACAGAACCTGTAAAGTGGGTAAGAATCCACAATTTACCTGATTTTGTATATTTCAATCATGCTCAGCATGTTATGGTTGGTGAGGTAGATTGTCAAAAGTGTCATGGACCAGTTGAGGAAATGGAAATTATGTACCAATATTCACCCCTAACAATGGGTTGGTGTATAAATTGTCATCGTGAAACAAACATAAAAGTTAAGGATAATGAATATTATACAAAAATACACGATGAATTATCAAAAAAATACGGTGTAGAAAAATTAACTGTAGCTCAGATGGGCGGTTTAGAATGTGGAAAATGTCATTATTAAATAGAAATTAAGTATGTCAGTAATAAAAAAATATTGGAAAAGTGTTGATCAATTTGATCAAAACAATCCTATTGTTGACAGACTTGAACAAAATGAGTTTGTAGAAAAACTCCCAAAGGACTTTAATAAAGATGATTCGAAAGTTCAGGATAATTCTACAACAAGAAGAGATTTTCTAAAGTATGCTGGGTTTACTACTGCTGCTGCAACAATTGCAGCTTGTGAAGGACCTGTTATAAAATCTGTTCCATACGTGGTTCAGCCTGAAGAGATAAGACCAGGTCTGGCAAATTATTATGCTACAACCATTGCCGATGGATATGATTTTGCATCAGTTTTGGTTAAAACAAGGGAGGGTAGACCAATTAAAATCAGTAAAAATTCCGAATCGCCAATTTTTGGTTCTGCTAATGCGAGAGTTCATGCTTCTGTTTTGTCCATGTATGATTCTCTTAGGTTGAAAGCCCCAAAAATTAACAAAATTGATTCCAATTGGGATGACTTTAATTCTCAGGTTAAGAAAAAACTGGATTTGCTTAAAAATGAGAATAAACCTGTTACTATTTTAACTCAAACTTTTGCTAGTCCAACCGTAAACGATTTAATTCAAAAACTAATTTTAAAATATCCAAATGTAAATCATATAGTTTATGATACCATTTCTGAGTCTGAAACCTTGGATGCATTTGAGAATATATATGGTTTCAGAGGATTGGCAGACTATGATTTTTCTAAAGCAGATACAATAGTTTCAATAGACGCAGATATACTAGGAGATTGGCATGGTGGTGGCTTTGACAAAGGATATGCAAAACGACGTGTTCCTAAAAAAAATAACACTAATGTTTATAGTATGTCATACCATATGCAGTTTGAATCTAATATGACTTTATCAGGAGCTAATGCTGACACTAGGATTCCTTGTACTCCAAATGACCAAAAAAAAATATTGGCATATATATATGGAAAATTAATAGACGAACCTTTAAAATTTGTCTTAGATAAAAGACTAGAAGATTTCGCTAATCAAGCATTCAAAAAATTGAAAGTATCAGGGCCTAATGCGGTCTTGGTCTCAGGAATACAAGATACAACTGCTCAAGAGATGGTCTTGGCAATTAATACAATTATTAAAAGCAATGCTTTTGATCCCCTAAAACCCAGATTGATTCGTAAAGGAGACAATATTAAGTTGCAAAAATTAGTAAATGATCTTGCTAGTAAAAAAATAGCAGGGTTAATCACAATAGGAGTTAATCCTGTGAATGATCTTTCAGATGGTGATAAAATATCCAAAGCAATAAAGGCACTAGACTTTTCATTGTCCTTTTCTTTAAAATTGGATGAAACCGCCTCCGTTTGTGAATTCGTAGGAGCAAATCATCATTATTTAGAATCTTGGGGAGATTATGAATTCAAAACAGGGCAATATTTTCTTGCTCAACCAACTATCCGCCCATTATTCAATACTCGTCAATATCAGGATTTCCTAATAGAGATGATAGATGAAGAACAGAGCTATTACTCTTTTATAAAAAATTATTGGACTAAAAATATTTTATTAGGAAAATCGTTCAGCAAGGCACTACACGATGGATATTTTACAAAAGAAAATTCAATAATTAATAAATTATCTGGTTTTGAAATATCGAATAAGATTGGAGACTATAGTTCACTAATTAAAAAAAATAAAAGTGAAAAGATGTCATTAATTTTATATCCTAAAATTGGTACTGGTGATGGCAGACAAGCAAATAATCCTTGGCTGAAGGAATTTCCTGATCCAATAACAAGGGTCTCATGGGATAATTATTTGACAATATCAAATGAAGATGCCAGCAGAATCGGATTAAAAAATGTTAGTGTTGCGAATGGTGCTTTGAATGGTAGTTATGCAAACGTCATTGTTGCTAATAAAAGCCTTATCGCGCCTGTTATAATTCAGCCTGGACAATCACCAGGTACTGTTGGCTTGGCTTTTGGTTTTGGTAAAAAAATGGGATTAAAAAAAGAATTACAAGTCGGGGTAAATGCATACCATTTGTATAAAAATCAAAATAGAGTTCAAGAAGTAGAAATACTTCCCGCTCCTGGATATCATGAGTTTGCTTGTGTCCAACTACACAACACACTTATGGGGAGAGGCGACATAATTAAAGAGACTACTCTTGAGATTTTTAATACAAAAGACAAGGAATACTGGAACCCTGTTCCAAAGGTTTCCAAAAATCACATTGAAACAAAAGTGACGTCTCCTGAAGTAGATATGTGGAAAGAGTATGATCGTTCAATAGGTCACCATTTTAATCTTTCAATTGATTTAAATTCCTGTACTGGATGTGGAGCATGTGTAATAGCTTGTCATGCTGAGAACAATGTTCCTGTTGTTGGAAAGGAAGAAGTAAGGAAATCAAGAGATATGCATTGGCTCAGAATTGATAGATATTACTCCTCTGAGGAGTCTTTTGAAAAAGACAATAAATCAGTAGATAATATATCAGGTTTATCAGACTCTTTGTCAAGATTTGGACAGATGGAAAATCCATCCAAAAATCCACAAGTTGTTTTTCAGCCGGTTATGTGCCAACATTGTAATCATGCCCCATGTGAAACTGTATGTCCAGTAGCTGCAACATCACACGGAAGACAGGGTCAAAATCACATGGCTTATAACAGATGTATAGGAACCAGATACTGTGCTAATAACTGTCCTTATAAGGTCAGAAGGTTTAATTGGTTTTTGTATAACAAAAATGATGAGTTTGATTACCATATGAATGATGACCTAGGAAGAATGGTTTTAAATCCGGATGTGGTTGTTAGGTCAAGAGGTGTAATGGAAAAATGCTCTTTTTGTATTCAAATGACCCAAAAAACAATTTTAGACGCAAAGTTAGAGGGAAGAGAAGTAAATGATAGTGATTGGAGTTGCGCTTGTTCTGACGCTTGTGAATCAGGAGCGATGGTATTTGGAGATATTAATGATAAAGAAAGTAAGGTTTCAAAATTAAAAGAAGACGACAGAATGTACCATTTGTTGGAAAGTGTTGGTACAAAACCTAATGTTATGTACCAGGTTAAAGTCAGAAATACTGATAAAAAAATATAATATGGCATCACACTACGAAGCACCGATTAGAAAGCCCCTTGTTACTGGTGATAAGTCATATCAAGACGTTACAGAAGATATAGCATCTGCAGTTGAAGGAAAGGCAAATAAACTTTGGTGGATTGTGTTTGGTATCTCTTTATCTGCCTTTATGTGGGGTATTGGTTGCATAATATACACCGTATCTACTGGAATCGGTGTATGGGGCTTAAATAAGACAGTTGGATGGGCATGGGATATTACAAATTTTGTTTGGTGGGTAGGAATTGGTCATGCAGGAACTCTTATTTCTGCAGTTTTACTCTTATTTAGACAAAAGTGGAGAATGGCGATTAATAGATCTGCAGAGGCAATGACAATTTTTTCAGTAATTCAGGCAGGTTTATTTCCGATCATTCACATGGGAAGACCATGGTTAGCATATTGGACATTACCAATTCCGAATACTTTTGGTTCATTATGGGTTAATTTTAATTCTCCTTTATTGTGGGATGTGTTTGCGATATCAACATACTTATCTGTATCATTGGTTTTTTGGTGGACAGGTCTTTTGCCAGATTTCGCAATGATAAGAGACAGGGCTGTTCGTCCTTTTCAAAAAAAAATATACTCGCTATTAAGCTTCGGTTGGTCGGGGAGAGCAAAAGATTGGCAACGTTTTGAGGAAGTATCATTAGTGTTAGCAGGACTTGCTACTCCTTTGGTTTTATCAGTTCATACGATAGTATCTTTTGACTTTGCCACCTCTGTTATACCTGGTTGGCATACAACTATTTTTCCACCCTATTTTGTAGCAGGAGCAGTTTTTTCTGGTTTTGCAATGGTAAATACTTTGTTGATAATAATGAGAAAAGTTTCAAATTTAGAGGATTACATAACAATTCAGCATATTGAATTAATGAATATTGTTATAATGATTACCGGGTCCATTGTAGGAGTGGCATATATCACTGAATTATTTATTGCTTGGTATTCCGGTGTAGAGTATGAGCAGTATGCATTTTTAAATAGAGCTACTGGTCCTTATTGGTGGGCATATTGGTCTATGATGACTTGTAATGTTTTTTCACCTCAATTTATGTGGTTTAAAAAGTTAAGAACTAGTATAATGTTTTCTTTTATTATTTCCATCGTTGTTAATATTGGCATGTGGTTTGAAAGGTTTGTAATAATTGTTACATCCCTTCATAGGGATTATCTACCTTCCTCGTGGACAATGTTTTCGCCAACATTTGTTGATATTGGTATTTTTATTGGCACAATAGGTTTTTTCTTTGTATTATTTTTGCTCTATGCGAGGACATTTCCAGTTATTGCTCAAGCAGAAGTGAAAACAATTTTAAAATCATCGGGAGAATATTATAAAAAATTAAGGGATAGAAATGAGTAGTAAAGTTATACATGCACTATATGACGATGATGATTTGCTTTTAAAAGCAGTCAAAGAGATTCGTTCCAATAAATTTCATATTGAAGAGGTTTATACCCCTTTTCCAGTGCATGGCTTAGACAAGGCTTTAGGTCTTGAAGGAACAAAAATAGCTATTACGTCTTTTATGTATGGTTGTCTTGGTTTTATTGTATCAATACTAATGATGAATTATATAATGATAGAAGATTGGCCACAAAATATTGGTGGTAAACCTAGTTTTTCTTACATAGAAAATATGCCATCTTTTGTTCCTATTATGTTTGAATTAACTGTTTTTTTTGCTGCACATTTAATGGTGATTACTTTTTACATGAGAAGTAAATTATGGCCATTTAAAAATGCCGAAAATCCCAATCCATTGACTACTGACGATAAATTTTTAATGGAGATTTCTATTGGCAAAAACGAGGAACAACTTCTAAAGTTAGTAAAATCAACAGGGGCTATTGAAATAACTAAAGTGGAAAAAAATGATTAATTTCAAAATACATTTTGGATTATTTCTTGGAATAGTCATTCTGACGCAATCTTGTTTTGATCCATCCAAACCAAATTACCAGTATTTTCCTAACATGTACGAATCATTGGGCTATGAGACTTATGCTGATAGTGATGCTTTCAATAATGGAATCGAGGCTCAAATTCCAGTTGAAAATACTGTTTCACGTGGTTGGGCTCCGTATGATTATCCAGACACTAACGATGGTTATGAAAATGCAAAAATTAATTTATTATCGCCAATTGAAACCAATGATATCAATCTGAATACCGGCAAAGAATTATATGGTATATATTGTGCAGTATGTCACGGTAACAAGGGTGATGGACAAGGAATTTTAATGACAAGAGAAAAGTTTTTGGGAATCCCTAGTTATAAAGACCGAGATATAACACCTGGAAGTATATATCATGTTTTAATGTATGGAAAAAATGCTATGGGTTCTCATGCTGCACAGGTTAATGCAAAAGAAAGATGGCAAATAGCCCAACATGTAATCTTACTGAGATCAAAACTTATAAAATAGATAATGAANTTCCAGTAATTATATTTTTACNAATAATATCAGAAANACATCAGTTGCNTTGATCATTTTGGGGCTAATTGGTCTNGGGTATGGNTTTTTAACTGCACCATCTTCTATTTCCGANGCAAAAGAAATAATNTCAGNTACACATCATTCAGACNGCCACGGTCCGNNTACAAATCANGATAACCACCNAGAATCAAATCATTCTAGNTCNTCACACACTGAAAATAANTNTGTTGACGAGATCCAAAATCAAGAACATAAATTTGATGAAGGTGGNCATTCTGAAAANCATGAAGTTGATCATGACGAACATTTATTCCACCAGNTACAAAACAGGCCCTGGGCNGCNTTGTATGTAGCAGCATTTTTCTTCTTNATGATTCCACTNGGGGTTTTAGCTTTTTATGCAATNAACAGAGCTGCTCAAGCTGGATGGTCNATTGTTTTATTTAGAGTGATGGAAGGAATTACAGGTTATTTGATTGTTGGAAGTTTTAGCATTTTTATCATTTTAATTCTTTCGGTTATGCATTTAAATCACCTTTTTATTTGGATGGACCCTGATGTCGTTGCTCATGATGAAATAATCCAGGGTAAATCAGGATATTTAGATGGCAAGTGGTTTATTATAAGGGCACTATTTTACTTAATTGGTTGGAATTTATATCGTTTCATTTCTAGAAGAATTTCAATAAGACAGGACAAGGGCGATTATCTAAAAAATCATAAACTTAATTTTAGATTAGCNGCAGGTTTTCTGGTTTTCTATATATATACTGAATCAATGATGTCATGGGATTGGATTATGTCTATAGATCCTCATTGGTTNAGCACATTATTCGGTTGGTATGTATTTGCNAGTATGTTTGTNACAGGAATAACAGTAATCGCATTAGTTACTATTTATCTTAAGTCTTCTGGTTATNTAGAATTTGTAAACGCAAGTCATATACATAATTTAGGTCTGTTCATGTTTGGTGTATCTGTTTTCTGGGCATATTTGTGGTTCTCACAATTTATGTTGATTTGGTATTCAAATATTCCTGAAGAGGTTACNTATTTTATNACNAGAATTGAAGATTATTCAATCCCATTTTTTGGAATGNTAGTAATGAATCTCATTTTTCCATTTTTGGTCCTGATGAACAGAGATTATAAAAGAGATAACTTTTTAATAATAATGACTGGAATAATTATTGTNATAGGGCATTATTTAGATGTCTTTAACATGATAATGCCCTCTGCAGTGGGGGATCAGTGGTTCATNGGTATTCCTGAGATAGGAGGNTTTTTATTTTTTCTNGGNCTGTTTATTTTAACTATATTCAANTCNCTTGAAAAAGCACCATTATTAACNAAGGGAGACCCTTTTTTAAAAGAAAGTCAANACTTTCATTATTAATTTAAANTATGATANTTNTATTAACATTATTAATANTNANACTAATATCNGTTTCGATTTGGCAAGTTTCCAAGATTTTGGAATTATCTCANCCAAAATCAGAATCAACTGAAATTGCTGATGATCAAGATAATCAAACTCAAGGTAAATTGATGTTTGNATTTTTGATTTTCATTTACGTATTGACAATTTTTTCTTTTTTTAAGTGGGGAGATGTCATTTTACCTATTTCAGCATCNGAGCATGGAACAGAATANGATAGTTTGTTNTGGGTAACTTTTTCTGTGATATTTTTTGTACAAACAGTCACACAAGCTTTACTACATTATTTTGGATATAAATACAGAGGTGTCAAGGGGCGTAAAGCACTCTTCTATGCAGATAATGACAGGCTNGAGGCTATTTGGACAATAATTCCAACTATNGTTTTGGCTGTTTTAATTCTTTATGGATTATACACCTGGAATGACATAATGTTCATTGAAGAGGACGAAGATGCACTTGTTGTTGAACTGTATGCACAACAATTTAATTGGAAAGTAAGATATGGGGGGAAGGATAATGTTCTTGGGGATGCTAATGTTCGTTTTCTTCAAGATTTTGATGGAAGAAATCTNGTTGGAATAGATGTTACTGATCCCAATGGCTTAGATGATATTGTTGTNCAAGAACTACATTTGCCTGTTGGAAAAGAAATTCAGTTTAAGATGAGATCTCAGGATGTTTTACACTCGGCGTATATGCCACATTTTAGAGCTCAAATGAATTGTGTACCAGGGATGATAACTGAGTTTGCTTTCACTCCAAATAAGACAACTGAACAAATGAGAATGGAGCCCGAAATTGTTTCAAAAGTTAGAAAAATAAACGAAATTAGGGACGCAAAAAATAAAGATTTGATAGCACAAGGCGAAGAANTTTTGGAACCTTATGTTTTTGATTNTTTGTTACTTTGTAACAAAATATGTGGGGCATCACATTATAACATGCAAATAAAAATAATTGTAGAAACAGAAAACGAATTTAATTCATGGATAGAAAGTCAACAGACTTTTTCACAATTCATTCAATAAATTATACTATATGTCAGCAGAAGCAATAAAAATTCAAGAAGAAGATCACGGACATCATCATAAAGAAACATTTGTAACTAAATATATATTTAGTCAAGANCACAAGATGATTGCCAAACAATATTTAATTACTGGTTTATTCATGGGTATAATTGGTATTGCAATGTCATTACTATTTAGACTTCAACTAGCATGGCCAGAAAAGCCATTTGGTATTTTTGATGTTTTACTAGGTAAATGGGCGCCCGATGGNGTCATGGATCCAAATGTATATCTTGCTCTAGTAACTATACACGGTACCATNATGGTATTTTTTGTTTTAACTGCAGGGCTTAGTGGAACATTTTCTAATCTTTTAATTCCATTGCAAATAGGTGCCCGNGANATGGCTTCAGGTTTTCTGAATATGGTATCATTTTGGTTATTCTTTTTNTCCTGTACTCTAATGATTTCATCACTTTTTGTTGAGGCTGGACCTGCGGCAGCAGGATGGACTGTTTATCCTCCTCTTTCTGCNTTACCNCAAGCCCAACCAGGATCAGGAGCAGGAATGACTTTATGGCTTNTATCTATGGCAGTATTTATTGCTTCNTCCCTTCTAGGTTCATTNAATTATGTTGTGACAGTAATAAACCTAAGGACTAAAGGAATGACAATGTCCAGACTTCCTTTAACNGTGTGGGCATTTTTTGTTACGGCGATTATTGGAATAGTATCATTTCCAGTTCTACTTTCTGCNGCTTTNTTGCTTATAATGGATAGAAGTTTTGGTACATCTTTTTTCTTGTCTGATATTTTCATTCAGGGAGAAGTNCTTCATTATCAAGGTGGATCACCTGTTTTATATGAACATCTTTTTTGGTTTTTGGGNCACCCAGAAGTATANATAGTTTTACTCCCTGCACTAGGAATTACNTCTGAGGTTTTATCAACGAATGCTCGTAAACCAATCTTTGGTTACAGNGCAATGGTTGCATCCATTTTAGCTATTGCTTTTTTNTCAACTATTGTTTGGGGTCACCATATGTTTATATCAGGAATGAATCCTTTTCTTGGTTCAGTATTCACATTTACAACTCTGTTGATTGCTATTCCGTCTGCTGTTAAAGCCTTCAATTATATAACCACTTTGTGGAAAGGAAATCTACAATTAAACCCAGCTATGTTATTTTCAATTGGATTGGTTTCTACATTCATATCAGGAGGATTAACTGGAATAATTTTAGGAGATAGCACATTGGATATTAATGTTCATGACACTTATTTCGTAGTTGCTCATTTCCATTTAGTTATGGGTATTTCAGCACTTTACGGTCTTTTTGCTGGAGTCTATCACTGGTTTCCTAAAATGTTTAGAAGGATGATGAATAAAAATTTGGGATATATTCACTTTTGGGTAACAGCAATATGTGCATATGGTGTATTTTTCCCAATGCATTTCATTGGTATGGCTGGACTACCCAGGCGTTATTATACCAATACTAATTTTCCATATTTTGACGACCTTGCAAATATCAATGTGGTAATTACAGTTTTTGCCCTTATTGCTGGTGTTGCACAGCTAGTTTTTCTTTATAATTTTATATATAGTATGTTTTATGGAAAGAAAACTGAGCAGAACCCATGGAACTCAAATACACTTGAATGGACAACCCCCATCGAACACTTTCATGGAAATTGGCATGGTAAAATTCCACATGTTCACAGGTGGGCATACGACTACTCCAAACCAGGACACAAGGAAGATTTTGTGCCTCAAAATATTCCTTTAAAAAAGGATGAAGAAGAGTTACAACATTAATAAACCAAACCAATTTTAATTTCTTAGTTAAGAAATTAAAATTGATATCTTTATTAGATGAATGAAAACCTAGATGCAACCGGATTAAATTTTAATTCCGAAGAACAGGAGTTTGATCGTGCACTAAGACCCCTATCTTTTGATGATTTTGCTGGTCAAGAATCAGTATTAGAGAATTTAAAGGTTTTTGTGGCAGCATCTAATGAAAGAGAAGATGCATTAGATCATACCCTTTTCCACGGCCCTCCGGGTCTTGGCAAAACAACTTTAGCTTACATATTGGCCAATGAGTTAGATGTAAATATTAAAATGACCTCTGGACCAGTTCTAGATAAACCTGGAGATTTAGCTGGTTTATTAACAAATCTTCAGCCAAGAGACATACTCTTTATAGACGAAATACACCGTTTAAGCTCCATTGTTGAGGAATATTTATATTCTGCCATGGAAGATTATAAAATTGACATAATGATCGAAACAGGGCCAAACGCAAGATCTGTTCAAATTAATCTTAACCCTTTTACTCTTGTTGGAGCCACAACCAGATCAGGATTATTAACCTCTCCGATGCGAGCAAGATTTGGAATTAGTAGTAGGTTGGAGTATTATTCAACTGAGGTAATCTCGGGTATCATAAAAAGAAGTTCTGATATATTGAAGGTAGAAGTGAATCAAGAAGCTTCAATCGAAATTGCAAGCAGAAGTCGTGGAACCCCAAGAATTGCAAATAGCTTATTAAGAAGAGTAAGAGACTATGCACAAATTAAAGGTGATGGTTCCATAGACATAGAAATTACAAAATATGCTTTGAAGGCGTTAAATGTAGATGATTATGGTTTAGATGAGATGGACAATAAGATTTTAACAACTTTAATAAATAAGTTTAAAGGTGGTCCAGTCGGAATATCTACACTCGCCACTGCAGTGGCTGAAAATGGTGAAACTATTGAGGAGGTCTATGAACCATTTTTAATACAGCAAGGGTTCATTGTCAGAACACCAAGAGGACGAGAAGTTACCGAGAGGGCATACAAACATTTGGGCATAATTAAAAATAATCAGAAAGATTTATTTTAGATCAAATTTAAATTAAGAGAACCCTTAGTTTCCATATTTTATAAAAGCATTTTTGTCAAATCGCTAATTAAAACAATAGTAAAATTGTTTTTGTGTAATATTTGTGCCATAGACTTGCTGAATGTGCAAAAATCAAGGGTTTTTGAATGCCCGAGAAAATATAAAATTAGTTGTGTATTTTAAAACAATGTTGTATTATTGTTATCTACGACTTTAGTAAATCAAACATATTAACCAAAAATAAGCAAAGAATGAAAAACAATTTCAAGACTTCGTTACTGTCACTACTATCTTTTTTTATTAGTGTCAGCATGTTCGCTCAAACTATAACTGGTATTGTAGTTAGCGAAGATGGTCCCCTTCCAGGGGCAACAGTTCAAGTTAAAGGTACAGATCAAGGTACTTCAACTGATTTTGATGGTAATTACTCCATCGATGCATCATCAGGAGACGTTCTTATCGTATCCTTTGTTGGTTTCGCAACCCAAGAAATCACTGTTGGAGACCAAGATCAAATAAATGTAACACTTGCGGCAGACTCTGAATTAGAGGAAATTATCGTAACAGGATATAGATCTCAGGCTAGAGGATCCATTACTGGATCTGTTGCTACAGTTGATGTAGGAGAAGCCGTTAAAGTTCCTGTATCGAATGCTGCTGAAGCACTACAAGGTAGAGTAGCAGGTCTTACTGTAACAAACAGTGGTCAGCCTGGTGCTGCACCTGTTGTTAGAATTAGAGGTTACGGAACTCCAAATAATAACGACCCTTTATATGTTATAGACGGGGTTCAAACTCAGGACGGATTTGTACTTAACAGTATCAACCCAGCTGATATTGAAAATATAAGTGTACTTAAAGATGGTTCAGCTGCGATATATGGAGCACGAGCATCAAATGGTGTTATACTTATTACTACTAAAAATGGAAGAGGTACTTCAGGAACGAAGGTTTCTGTAAATGCATCTTATGGTATTGCAAATGCAACCAACCTTCCAACACTATTGACTGCTCAACAGCACGGAGACATGTTATGGCAAAGTTATGCTAATGATGGACTCCAGCCTAATCACGTTCAGTATGGAAGTGGAGCTAATGCAGTTGTTCCTCAATTCATTCAAGGAAATACTAGAGGAAATGTTGTAAAAGTGAATCCAAACGGAACAGATTGGTTTGATGCTATTTTTGATCCAGGTGCTGTATCAGATATTAATGTATCCATATCTAACGGCTCTGAGGATAGTAACTTTTTATTCAATGTTAACCATACAGATAGAGAAGGTACTATTCCAAATTCTGGTTATGAAAGATATGGAATTAGACTTAACTCTGAGTTTAGAGCGGGTATATTTACCTTTGGTCAACACCTAGCTGCTACAACTGATAAAGAGCAAGCTCATGGATCATACACTCAAGAAGCTATGAGAATGTCACCGTTAGTTCCTCTTTTTGAAGAAGACGGAGACCTAGCAGGTATATATGTTACTTCAAACAACTTGGGTAACTCTGACAATCCTTACGCAACTCATGTTAGAGCGGCAGATGATTACAACAAAAGCACTAGAATTATCGGTGACGTATACACAGAAATAGATCTTAGTGGTATTTTAGAAAATCTAAAGGTAAAATCAACATTTGGGGGTCAAACTAGAACTTTCATGAGAAGGGCTTTTGCTGACTATACTCCTGAAGGAGAAACAAACTCAGGTGGTAATTTAAATGAGCAATCATTTAATCAATATGAGTGGACTTGGACAAATGTACTCAGCTACAACACAACAATTGGAGACCATGCAGTTGATGTTTTAGCTGGTTATGAGGCTGTTAAAGGTTACATTAAAGGAATGAATATTAATAGAAATCAGTTTTTATTTGATTCTCCTTCTTTTGTTCTTCTTTCTACAGGTACTGGTACTCCTGATACTTCTGGATATGAAAATGTTAATACTTTGGCATCACAGTTTGTCAATCTAAGTTATTCTTACAAAAGAAAATATTTATTTTCAGGTGGTCTTAGACAAGATGTAAGTTCACGTTTTAATAAAGAATATGCTGATGATATATTTCCTAATGTAAGTCTTGGTTGGGTTATTGATAAAGAGAACTTTTTCAATAGTAGCCTAATAAATAATTTAAAACTTAGAGCCTCATATGGTGAAATAGGTAACCAGTCATTAACAGCATCTAACCCTGATGTTAATATTTCTTCACTTAGTGAAAGTACTGCTTTTTACTCTTTTACAGGAGCAAGAGGTAACGTTTCTACTGGTGCTGCACTTACAAGTGTTGGAAACCCTAATTTAACATGGGAAACTTCTGTTTCAACTAACATAGGTTTAGATTTTTCTATTCTAGACAGTAAATTATCTGGTAGTGTAGATTACTTTGTTATGACAACAAAAGATCTGATTGTTCAAGATACTTCTATTATCGGAACAACTGCAATTGATGCATCTGCACCATATGTAAATGCGGGTGAAGTTGAAAACAAAGGTTATGAAGTAACTCTTAATTACTCAAATGAAACAAGCGGTGGTCTCGGATATAGCATAGACTTTAACGTAGCATCATACAAGAACTTGGTTAAATCAACAGTCAACGATGCATTTCAAGTTGGAACTACTTTCAGAGAAGGAGCTGTGACAAGATTCATGCCAGGGGAGCCAATATCAGTCTTCTACGGTAAGCCACATGATGGCCTAACTTCTACAGGACGTCTTAATTTCTTAGATGCAAATGGCGATGGTGTTACTGATGACTCAGATAGAACTGTAATTGGTAGTCCACATCCAGATTTTACTTTTGGATTGAATGCTAATTTAACTTATAGGAATTGGGATGCTTCATTGTTTTTCAATGGTTCTCAAGGAAACGACATTTATAACTGGGTAAAAATATATACCCACTTCCCAACGTTTGTTCATGGTGGAAGAACTGATGCAGTGTTAAATTCCTGGACTCCTACAAATACCAATACCAATCAACCAGCTCTATCAATGAGTGTGCAAAATGCTGAAACTCAGCCTAACTCATTCTTTGTAGAAGATGGTTCATACATTAGGTTGAAACAATTACAAGTAGGATATACTATTCCTTCAGACGCTTTAGCCGCCACAGGATTGGGAAGCATTGATATGTTAAGAATATATGGAAGTGCAACTAATTTGTTTACTATTACAGATTATACTGGAATGGATCCTGAGGTTGCAGGTAGAGGCCCTATTACAATAGGAGTTGATGAAGGAACTTATCCAGCACCAAGAATAATCTCATTTGGGGTTCAGATAAACTTCTAATTACAAATAAAAATACAACTATAAGAAAAAACTATCAAATTATTAAAAAACACCTAATTAATTAATTTAAATTTATGCGTTCTATGATACGAGATAGAAATTAAAACAACAAAAATTATAAAATGAAAAACATATATATATTATTAATTGGACTTTTAACTTTCAGTGTTGGATGTTCAGAAACTTTTACTGATGTTGATCCAATTGGATCATTAAACGATGCCCAATTGGCAAATGCCCAAGGTATTGATCTACTTCTTACTGGAGCTTACTCTGTACTTGATGGAGTTAGAAACAACGGAATAGGAAACGGTTGGGGACGAAGTGCTGACAACTGGGTTATGGATGTTGCATCCGATGATGCTCATAAAGGAAGTACTGATGGTGACCAACCTGACTTGTATTCTTTAGAGCTTTACAATTGGCAAACTGCTAATGGATATTTCTTAGCTCGCTGGGGTGTTCTATTCGCAGGTGTGAATCGTGCTAATTCAGTTATTAACTTAATTGCAAGTAGTGAAGACCCATCAGCTTATACAGTACAGAATGCACAAGCTAGATTTTTGAGAGCTCATTACAATTTTGAGTTGATAAAGCACTACACAAATGTTCCTGACATTACTCCAGAATTAGCTGCTGCATTAGAATACAGTGTTCCTAATAGTGGTGAAACACTTTTGACATATGACAAAATTGCTGCAGATTTTACTTATGCTATGCAAAATCTACCTGCATCTAGAGGAGCAGGATATGACGGCATGGGAAGACCAGTATCATCAACTGCTCAAGCATTTTTAGGAAAAGTGCACCTTTATAAGGGAGAATGGGCACAAGCTTCAACAAATTTAGAGGCTGTAATAAGTTCTGGTCAATATGCTCTTCACCCTCAATTAGTTTCAAATTTTAGATCTGAGACTGAAAATGGTTCAGAAGCAGTTTTTGCAATTCAGTACTCTGCTGACGATGGACAGGTGAGACAAGGTAATGCCACAGGAGCTTTAAATTACCCTGCAGCATTCGGATGGTGTTGTGGTTTTTATCAACCAACTCAAGACTTAGTTGATGCATATCAAACACAAGGCGGATTACCTATGTTAGATACTTTTCAGGCAAGCTCAGCTATGGATCACGATTATGGAATTAATAGTGACGAAGCCTTTACACTTCCCACTGCAACTGTAGATCCTCGTTTAGACTACACTGTAGGAAGAAGAGGTGTCGACTACAACGGATATGGTATTCATGAAGGAAAAGGATGGATCCGTGCAAACTTCTCTGACATTTCAGGTCCTTACTTACCTAAAAAGAACATTTTCCAAGCTGACGATGCTAATAATTTCGCACAGGGTGGATGGGGTCAAAATCTATCAGGTATCAACTACCACATCATGCGTTATGCAGATGTACTTTTAATGGCTGCAGAGGCTGCTGTTGAGTCTGGAAACCTTGAAAGAGGAAGAGCTTTAGTTAATCAAGTAAGACAAAGAGCCAAAGATATGGCTCCAGTTGCTGGTACTAACCCTGATATTGATACCTACAATGCTCCTTGGACAGATCAAGCTACTGCAAGAAAAGCTGTTAGATTCGAAAGAAGATTAGAATTAGCAATGGAAGGTCATCGTTACTTTGATCTTGTAAGGTGGGGTAACATGCCTGCTCATATGGCTGCATATATCGCTAATGAGTCTGCAACTATAACAACCTTTGCTAAAGGTCAAGTTTTTGAAGCTAAGCACACTTACTTTCCAATCCCACTTCAGGCGATTGACCAAAGTAATGGTACTTTAACCCAAAATGCTGGTCACTAAATTTTAATTTAGTCTACATTATAAAAAGCCCCTTTAATAGGGGTTTTTTAATTTTATTTATTAATTAAACTTTTTTTTATATGATTAACATAAATATTAGAGTAATTCTTTTTTCTATTCTTCTTATTTCTTGTGGAAAAAAAAATGAAATGGTATTAGTCTCTGAAAAACATTCAAACATTTTATTTAACAATGAAGTGATTGAATCTGATAGTCTAAATATTTTAAATTACGAATATATATACAATGGAGGTGGGGTAGCGATTGCTGATTTCAATAGAGATGGAAAAGAAGATATTTATTTTACAGGAAACGTAGTAGATAATAAACTTTATTTAAATGAAGGGAATTTTGTTTTTAAAGATGTTTCTTCAGTTTCTCAAACAGAGTGTAAAGGACTCTGGAGTATGGGAGTTTCAGTTGTTGATATAAATAATGATAATTGGCCTGACATGTATATATCAGTTTCAGGAAAAGGTGACGCAAAAAGTAGAAAAAATGTTCTTCTAATAAATAAGGGGGTTAACAAGGATAGTATTCCTGTATTTGTAAATATGGCTAAGGAATATGGTTTAGATCATGACGGGTATACTATAAACAGCTATTTTTTTGATTACGATCAAGATGGTGATAATGATGTTTATATAATAAACAACTTCTTTACTAACAGAGGAGATATTTTAAGTAAAAGAAATACCTCTTCTAATTTAATTAAGGACAATATAAATTTTCTATTTGAAAATATTGATGGCAAATCATTTAAAAATATTACACTATCATCAGGGGTTTTAAACGATGGATATTCATTATCTGCTAATATTTTTGATATCAATGACGACGGATGGCTGGATATTTTTGTTTCAAACGATTTTGCGACAAGTAGCTCTGCATATATTAATCAAAAAGATGGAACTTTTAAAGAAGATATAGTTTCATATTTCAAACACCAGAGTTTTAGTTCAATGGGTGTAGATGTTGCAGATTTTGATAATAATGGGTCTGACGATCTCATAACATTAGATATGCTTCCAAGGACATTGAGTAGAACAAAAAAAATGTTTTCCAGGAGTAATTTTCTTTTTTATGATCTTTTAGATCTTTACAAAGAAAAACCACAATATATGAGAAATTGCCTTTATGTAAATGATTCTAATGACTACAATGAGATAAGTCAATTAAGTAATGTACATAATACTGATTGGAGTTGGTCTCCAATATTCGCTGATTTTAACAATGACGGAAAAAAAGATCTTCATATAACAAATGGTTTTCCTAGAGATTTAACAGATCTTGATTTTATTAATTACAGAGATAGTTATGAAAGTATTCTAGCAACTACAAAGGATTTTTTGGATCTAATACCCCGAGTAAAAATTTCAAATGTGATGTTTTTAAATTCTGGGAATTATGAATTTTTTGATATTACCAAATCATGGAATATGGAAGTACCCTCTTATTCTTATGGACAAGCTACTGGAGATTTAGACAATGATGGCGATCTAGATATTGTTATTAATAATTTGAACGATAATGCTTACTTGTATAGAAATGATATTAGTTCTAAACCATCTTATTTAAAGATAAAACTAGTTGGTAAAAAAAATAATATTCAATCACTTCACAGCAAAGTAACTATTTATTACAATGACTCTTTAGAACAAAAAGGGACCATGAATCCCCATAGAGGGTATTTATCAAGTCTTAGTCCAAAAGTTCATTTTGGATTTAATAATACACAAATGATCGATTCTCTGATTATAAATTGGGACTCAAATGAGTATTCAATCTTAAAAGATTTAGAAATAAATAAAGAAATTACAGTTAACTATGAAGATGAAAGGAAATATTTAACATCTTCTGCAACCAAAGTTTCAAAACCTTTATTAGAGTTAGTAAATGACACAACCTTACAATTTTATCATAAAGAAAATAAGAGTTATGATTTTTTTGATTATGAACTTCAACAACGAGTTTATACCAATGAGGGCCCCTCAAGTGTTGTAGGTGATATTAATGGTGATTCTTATGATGATATTATAATTGGTGGTGCAATGGGCCAAAGAGGTAAAATATTTTTTCAAAATGAAAATGGATTTATACCCAAAGAGCTATGGGTTGATAACCTTGATAAAGAACTAACTGCATTAAGTTTATTTGATTTTGATAATGATAATGATTTAGATTTATATCTAGGATACGGTCATAATGGATCTAAAGACTCAATCTCGTTAATTGATGTTATAGCAATTAATGATGGCGATGGAAACTTTATGAAATATGAACAAATCCCTGATTTATTCGAGGTAACTTCAAAAGTAGTTCCATTTGATTATGATAAAGATGATGATATCGATTTATTAATAACATCAAGAGTTAAACCAAATAGTTATCCGAATTCACCTAGATCATTTTTGTTAGAAAACAAAAATGGGAAATTTGAGGATATTTCAGATTCCTATCTACCTAATAATGGATATTTAGGAATGATAACAGATGCGGAAATAATTGATATAAATAATGATGGAAAAACAGATATAATATTAAGTGGAGAATGGATGGGTATTAAAATCCTTGTCTCTCAAAATAACAACAAATTTATATTTGGTGAATCGCATTTCCCAAAAAATAATAATGGGTTTTGGAATAGTCTTGAAACAAATGATTTAGATGGTGATGGGGATCTAGATTTGATAGCTGGAAACTTTGGTAAAAATACTCCATATAATATTTCAAAAGAAAAGCCTTTATTGATGAAATATGCTGATTATAATGGAAATGGAAGGCCAGAGCCTCTGGTATTCCACTATTGTGAGGGAAATTATTATCCAATTCACTTAAGAAATAATTTTTTAAATCAAATTCAAAAAAAGAAAAGTGATTTTATTAATTATGAGTCATATTCAAAAGCACCAATGAGTGTAATTTTAAATAAAGACGAACAAAAACAATCCAAAACACTTGAAGTTCACAATTACAATACAACTATTTATGAAAATAATAACGGAAAATTTGAAGAGCATGTGCTTCCAATTGAGGTACAGTTTTCGCCTGTTTTTGATACAAAAGTAGTAGATATAAATAATGATGGGATTAAAGAAATATTTTTTGTAGGAAATGATAATGCATATGAAGTTTTCACTGGACCAAGAAACTCTTTCCAAGGAGCTGTGGTAAGTTTTAGTGACAATTTTAATCTAAAAACAATACCAAAAAATTTAAGTGGTTTTAATATTCCATTTTTTGGACGCTCAATTGAAGTAATCAAAATAAATAATCGTGACGCGTTGTTAGTGACCCAAAATAACAATAAGTCACTATTATTTACAAATACGAATCAATGAAAGATATGTCTTTTGAATGCCTCTATGGCTTGATATTCGGCAAGCCCTAATTTATTAAACTTCCTAGCAGTTTTTTGATTTCTTTCTTCAGCCCTAAGCCAGAATTCTCTGTTATCTTCTCCTTGAAACATAACTTTATCTTTTTGTGATTGATGAAAGAGTATTGCATTTCGTTTTTGTAAAACTTGACTTGGACTAAGAGGAACTGCCATTTCAATATCCTCAATATTCCATTCTAACCAAGCACCCCGGTATAGCCACAACCAACAATCTTTCATGTATGATTCATTTTTTATTTTTTTTAATGAATCGAAAATAATATCTAGACATATTCTATGAGTACCGTGGGGATCGGCTAGATCTCCAGCCGCAAAGATTTGGTGTGGTTTAATTTTTTTAATCAGTTCGATTGTCTTATTAATATCAACTTGATTAGGTTCGTTTTTGGCAATTTTTCCAGTTTCATAGAAAGGTAGATTCATAAAATGAAGATTTTTTATTGGTAAATTTAAAAATCTAGCGGCCCCTATACACTCACTTCTTCTAATGGCAGCTTTAATTTTCAAACTTGTTTCTTTTAGCTTATTATCATTGGGGTTGGTATTTATGAAATCTGAGTTTATTATTAATTTTTCATCTTTTTTAACACTACTCATGAAGCTTTCTGAAACCTCTATAAACTTTTGAACTTCATCGTCGCTGACAGCTATATTTCCGGATGTTTGATATGCTACGTGAACCTCATGACCTTGTTCTATCAATCTGGCAAAAGTTCCTCCCATGGAAATTACGTCGTCATCTGGGTGTGGACTAAAAATTAAAACTCTTTTTTTTGATGGCTCAGCTCTTTCTGGTCTTTTAGATTCATCAGAATTAGGTTTTCCACCTGGCCATCCCGTAATTGTATGTTGCAACTGGTTGAACATCCAGATATTAAGATCATATGCCGATCCTTTAAACTCTGCAAGAAGCCCTGATAAACCATATTCATTATAATCTCGAGTAGTTAATTTTAGTATGGGCTTTGAAACTTTTCCACTTAACCATGATATTGCTTTCTTTTTAAGCGTATTATTCCACTTACAACTCCCAACAAGCCATGGTGTTTTATTCAATGCAAGTTCGCCACTAGCTTCACTATCAATTATGAAAGTACAATTTTTATGATTTTGTAGAAAAGTAGCTGGGTAATTGCTTTCAATTTCTTGCTCTACTGCCTGTTGAATTACCTTTGCTTTTTTATGCCCCCAAGCAAGTAAGACTATTCTTTTTGCTTTCATAATTGTACTAATTCCCATTGTGATGGCTTTATATGGCACTGAGTTTAAGCCATTGAAATCTCCTGCTGCATCTTCTCTTGTTATAGGGTCCAAACTAATTAATCTTGTAGCAGAATTTTCGTGTGATCCTGGTTCATTAAATCCAATATGGGCTGTTCTACCTATTCCAAGTAATTGGAGGTCAATTCCTCCATATGAATCTATTTTTTTTTCATATTCTGAACAATATTTTTCAACGCTATTTTCTAAAATTTCTCCATTAGGTATAAAAATATTCTTTTTGTTTATATCAATGTGATTAAATAAATGTTGATTCATGAATGAATGGTAGCTTTGAATATCATTATTCTTAATTCCATAATATTCATCAAGATTAAAAGTTATGACGTTTTTGAAACTAAGACCTTCATTTACATGCATGTTAACCAATTCCTTATAAACCCCAATCGGAGAAGTACCAGTGGCCAATCCAAGAACAGGTTTATTAATTTTTTTTATTAATTCAGCAATTTCAGTTGCAACTGCTCTTGATCCAGCCTCTGCAGATTCAAATACTTTTGTGTCAATTTTCTCGAAACGTGATTTTTCTGTTCTTCCAGGAACCTGGAAAGTTGTGTTGGGATTCATAAATCTTAATGATTTAAATCAAAAATAATAAAAATAGATAATACAATATAAATATGTATTTATTAAAGGTATTTCTTAGCTAGAGTTATTAACTTTGCAAAACTTTAATTAAATGTTTTAAAATTGTTTCAAATAAAAAAAAAATTGATTGANAAAGNTGTANAATTAAGACNAATAGTCTTGTTTATTACTTTATCCCTAAGCGCTCTATCTTGTTCAAATGATGATACTTACATAAANAAATTAGAAGACCCTGAGCTTTTTCATCATGCNATGCAAAATTTAACAGATGTTATCGTTTATGATATTTTTTCTCCCCCTGTTGCCTCAAGGATATATGTTTATCCATCTATAGCTGCATATGAAACTATAAGTTTTTTTAATCCTTTGAAATATAAATCNCTAGGNGGACAANTAAAAGGCTTAAAAAAATTAGTGTTTGAAAAGAATGAAAATATTAATCCAAANTTAGCTGCTTTATATGCATTTAATGAAGTTGGNAAAAAGTTTATTTTNTCTAAANCAAAATTNGAAATATCTAATAAAAACTTTCAAATAAAAATAAAAGATTTTAATATCCCACACAGAGTTTTAAAAGCATCAGAGAAATTTGGAAAATATGTTGCAGCTCATATTTTAGAATGGGCAAATAATGATAATTACAATTTGACNAGAACCTACCCNAAATACTCAATTATTGAAGCTGACAATTATTGGAAACCAACACCCCCTGACTATATGGANGGNATAGAACCTCATTGGGGAAAAATACGAACTATGGTAATCGATTCCGCTAATATGTTTCCTTCTAAANCACCACTAAAGTTCGATTTAAAGAAAGGAAGTCCTTTNCAGCAGCAACTCCAACAAGTATATGAAATAGGTGATAATTTGACTGAAGACCAGTTAAATAAAGCCAGTTTTTGGGATTGTAATCCNTATGTNACTCANCACACTGGCCATGCAATGTTNGCCACAAAAAAAATAACNCCTGGNGGACATTGGATTGGAATTACNGCTATAGCATCAAAAAAAAATAGAAGTAATTTTTCAGATACTATCAATGCATATNCNATGGTTTCAATTGCACTTTTCGATTCATTTATAGCATGTTGGGATGATAAATGGAAAACATTAGTAGTTCGCCCAGAAACTCTGATTAATAAATATTATGATGACAAGTGGGTTCCTGTTCTTCAAACACCACCATTTCCAGAATATACNAGTGGGCACTCAGTAATATCAAGGGCAGCAGCTGTTACTTTAACTGATTTGTATGGTGATAATTTTAGTTTTGTAGACTCAACCGAATTAAAGTATGGANTGCCAGAGAGAAAATACGAATCATTTATTCATGCTTCGGAGGAAGCCGCGATATCTAGACTATATGGAGGGATACATTATATGATGGCAATTGAGCAAGGTGTTATCCAAGGNAATAAGGTTGGTTCNNATATTATAAAAAATATAGAAACCAAATTAAATTAGAATTTATATCTAGTTTTTTTAATTAGATAGATTTAACTTGTATGTAATTTGTTAAAANCTTAGTNTATGAATAAAAAGGATGAAAAAGCATCACTTGTTTATCATGCAAAACCTAAGCCTGGAAAAATAGCAATTATTCCAACAAAGCCTTACANTTCNCAAAGAGATCTAGCTCTTGCATATTCTCCTGGTGTTGCAGTTCCTTGTAAAGAAATCCATGAACAATCAGATAAGGTTTATAGGTATACAAATAAAGGAAATTTAGTTGCTGTTATTTCAAATGGAACCGCAGTTTTGGGATTAGGTGATATCGGTCCAAATGCCTCAAAACCTGTTATGGAGGGNAAAGGTTTGTTATTCAAGATATTTGCAGACATAGATGTATTTGATATTGAAATAAATGAGAAAGATCCTGATGCATTTGTGNCAGCGGTAAAAGCAATTTCTCCAACTTTTGGNGGTATTAATTTNGAGGATATAAAAGCCCCAGAGGCNTTTGAGATTGAAAGACGTCTTAAAGAAGAATTAGATATTCCAGTAATGCACGACGATCAGCATGGAACNGCAATTATTTCNTGTGCTGCACTAATTAATGCACTGGAATTAGCAAATAAAAAAATTGATGAGGTAAGAATTGTGATTTCAGGTGCAGGTGCTGCTGCAATCTCATGTACAAGATTATATCAAGCTTTTGGTGCCAAAAGAAANAATATAATAATGACTGATAGTAAGGGCGTCATAAGAAATAANAGGNAAGGCTTAAGTAAAGAAAAAGCTGAATTTTCAACTCATTTAAAAATACAAACACTTGAAGATGCATTATTNGGTGCAGATGTTTTTATTGGTTTGTCGAAGGCAGATATTGTTAATGTCAAAATGCTAAAGTCTATGTCGAAAAACCCNATAGTATTTGCAATGGCTAATCCTGATCCAGAAATCAAGTATCAAACAGCATGCTCTGCCAGAAAAGATATAATTATGGCCACTGGAAGATCTGATAATCCCAATCAAGTAAACAATGTGTTAGGNTTTCCTTTTATTTTTAGGGGTGCATTGGATGTTCGTGCATCTAAAATAAATGAGGAAATGAAAATGGCTGCAGTAAGAGCTCTTGCAGATTTAGCTAAACAACCTGTCCCTGAGCAGGTAAATATTGCCTATGANGAAATGAGACTTTCTTTTGGTAGAGAATATATTATTCCAAAGCCTTTTGATCCCAGATTAATTANCGAAATACCCCCTGCTGTTGCTAANGCAGCTATGGATTCTGGNGTAGCNAAAGAACCAATAAAGGATTGGNNAAAATATAAGGAAATATTAGCATTGAGACTTGATAATGATAAAAAATTGGTTAGGCTNCTTCACAGNAGAGCAAAAAGAAANTCNAANAGNTTAATATTTGCTGAAGCAGATCANCTGGATGTGTTAAAGGCTGCCCAGATAGTTTATGATGAGGGAATTGCAATTCCTGTTCTGCTTGGTAATGAGGAAATAATTAAAAGTTTGATGATTACTATAGAATTTGATGCCACCCTGGATATTATTGATCCAAAATCTAGTGAACAAAAGCAGCTTAGAGTCAAGTATGCTGAGATTTTCTGGGAAAATAGAAAAAGGAACGGAATAACCTTTGATGATTCTAAGAGACTTTTAAGNGAAAGAAATTATTTCGGTGCAATGATGGTAAAGAATGGTGATGCAGATGCAATGTTATCTGGTTATTCAAGAAACTACCCCGCAGTTATAAAGCCAATACTTGAATCAATAGGGCCAGCTAGAGGTGTAAGNCGTGTTGCTGCAACAAACCTTATGCTTACAAAAAGAGGCCCCATCTTTTTATCAGACACTTCATTGAACATAAATCCAAATGCAAAAGANTTAGCTAAAATAGCTCAAATGACATCTCAAACTGTAAAAATGTTTGGNATTCAACCTGTTTTAGCAATGTTATCATTCTCTAATTATGGTTCATCTGAGTTTTCAGAGGCAACAAAAATTTCTGATGCAGTCAAAATTCTGCANAGATATTATCCTGATATAANTGTTGATGGTCCTGTTCANTCAGATTTCGCATTAAATAAAGAAATGTTAAAAAGTAAATTTCCATTTTCACAGCTNACAAACAAAAATGTGAATACTTTAATATTTCCTAATCTTGACTCCGCCAATATAACATATAAGCTAATGAAAGAATTAAATGGAAATTTATCAATTGGTCCTATATTGATGGGTTTAAATGCACCTGTTCACATACTTCAATTGGGAGCATCAGTTCAAGAAATAGTTAATATGGCTGCTGTTGCAGTAGTTGATTCTCAGCAAAAAAGAAAATAACATGATAACTCAATTAAAAGGAAAATTATTAGAAAAATACCCCACCCATTTAGTGATAGACTGTCAAGGTGTAGGCTATGAGGTTAATATTTCTTTACACACTTTTGGTCAAATTAAACAACAAGAATCAATCAAAATTTATACTCACTTACAAATNAGAGAGGATGCCCACATACTATATGGNTTTGTAACAGAAATTGAAAGAGCTTTTTTTAGGTTAATGATTAGCGTATCTGGAATAGGATCAAGNACTGCAAGAGTAATGTTATCCTCATTGACTCCCGAGGATATTCAAAAAGCNATTTTAAGTGATGATGTTGTNAAAATAAAAAGTGTCAAAGGAATTGGATTNAAAACAGCTCAAAGAGTNATTATTGAGCTCAAGGATAAAGTAAAAAATCTTTACGNAATCGATGAAATTTACCAAAAATCAAACAATACAAATAAAGAAGAAACGTTATCAGCTTTGGAGGTTCTCGGTTATAACCGACGAAACTCTGAAAAAGTAGTTGATAACCTGATTCAAAGTGATCCTGAAAGGTCCGTTGAGACTCTGATAAAGCTNGCTTTGAATAAACTTTAAAATAAGTTTGATTAAAAGTAATTTGTTTACTTCAAAAATACAATTCTTCCTGATACTGTTTTTGTCTCTTGGAAACATTTTGCTTGCTCAAAAAGATTCGATAAACAATAATGATGATGAAAAAATTATTATTTCATTTCCTGAATCGTCATTAATANAGAATAACTATACTTNCGANCCAGAAACNAATAGGTATTATTTATCAAAATCAATTGCTAATTACCCTATTAATTTCCCTCTAGTTCTNACACCTATNCAGTATGAGGAGTTAATANTATCAAAAAATATTAAAACATATTTTAAACAAAAAACTCTTGTNATAGATGGTAAAGCATCTGGTTTAGAGGAAGCTCAAAAGAATCTTCTTCCANAATTATATATTAANAATAAATATTTTCAAAGTATTTTTGGAAGTGATGTTATTGAAATTAATCCTCAAGGTTCAATTGGACTGGATTTAGGTATAAGATATCAGAAGAATGATAACCCAGCAGCATCTCCNNGAAATAGAAGAAATTTAAGTTTTGATTTTGATCAAAGAATAACTCTNAGTCTTTTGGGAAAAATTGGAGACCGTCTTCAACTCACTGCTAATTACGATACTGAATCAACATTTGATTTCCAAAATTTGATTAAGGTTCAATTTAATCCACCNAAGGTAAGAGAGTCATTTGATTATGATCGACTTAATGAAACCAAAATTAATAACAGTTTTATTGACAAAGTTTATGATGTAGAAAANAAATTAAATGAATCTAAGGAACAATTAAATGCAACAAAAAATAAAATTTTAGATTTGAAGAATAATGTAGACCAATATTCAAATGATCCAACTAAGTTGGGAAATGATGTTGCAGAATATTTAGATGGTAAAGTTACTGAAGATGGTATTCTTCAAAATATTGATATTGGTAATATTAGTATGCCATTGAATAGTAATTTGATACAAGGAGCTCAGAGTTTATTCGGAGTGAGAACAGATTTGAAATTTGGTAAAACTAACGTAACTGCTGTTTTTTCAGAACAAAGATCTCAATCACAACAAATAGTCTCTCAAGGTGGTGGATCGATTCAAGAGTTTGAAATTTTTGCACTTGATTATGAAGAAGACAGGCATTATTTTCTTAGTCAATATTTCAGAGATCAATATGACTCAGCTCTGGAAACATATCCCTACATAAATTCAAATGTTCAAATAACCAGAATTGAAGTTTGGGTTACAAACCGGGGTTCACAAACTCAAAACATAAGAAATATAATTGCACTTCAAGATTTAGGAGAAAGTCAAGAAGAAAAAACAGGAATTGGGTCTGTAATAGAAAATTTTTTTCAAAGTGATGGTATAGGAGTATTACCAGATAACGGAACAAATAAACTTGACCCAAAACTGATTGACAAAGGTGGAATTTTAAATGAAAATATAAGAGATATTGCATCGGTTAAATCAGGGTTTGGAGATGTAGAATTAAAATTCAGGGAAGGAATTGACTATGCAGTACTAGAAAGTGCAAGAAAGTTGGATAAAAACGAGTATAATTTAAATTCAAGATTAGGTTATATATCACTAAATCAAAGACTAAGTAATGATGAGGTTTTATCCGTTGCATATCAATATACGCATAATGGCAGAGTATACCAGGTTGGTGAATTTGCCAATGGTAGCATACCTGGCACATCAGTTTCAACTTTACCAGATCAAGAACCTGAGCTTGAAAATAATAGCCTAATAACAAAACTGTTAAAAAGTAATATAACAGATGTTTCACAACCAGTGTGGGATTTAATGATGAAAAATATATATAATACAGGTGCGTTCAATATACCCGAGGACAACTTTAGGTTAAATATTTTATTTTTAGATCCATCACCAATTAACTATATAAGTCCTATTGATGAGAACTCTTGGCCAAAAGATCTTGATAAACAAGTATTACTTAAAACATTTGGATTCGATAAGCTAAATATATACATGGATCCAGTTTCAAATGGTGATGGATTCTTTGATTACATTCCAGGAATAACTATTGATCCTCAATATGGAAGAATTATTTTTCCTCAGGTTGAACCCTTCGGAAAATTTTTGTTTGATCTTTTAAGAAATAAGCAGGGCTTAGAGGATTATGATAATGAAAATACTTTCAATAAAAATCAAAGACAATATGTTTATAGAGAAATGTATAAACTCACAAAAGCTGCAGCATTTGAGGTATCGGAAAAAAATAAATTTCAACTTAGAGGTAGGTATTCCTCTAGTGAATCAGAAGGAATATCTTTAGGGGCGTTCAATATTCCGAGAGGTTCCGTTATAGTATCCGCAGGTGGTAGAATACTTCAAGAGGGTATTGACTATACTGTTAATTATGATATAGGAAGGGTAAAAATTCTTGACCAAGGCTTGAAGGCCTCCAACACTCCAATTTCAATTTCATTAGAGAACAATACTTTTTTTAATCAACAAAATAAAAGATTCTCAGGAATTAACATTCAGCATAAAATAAATAAAAATGTTGCGATAGGAGGCGCGTTAATGAATTTAAATGAAATGCCTTTGACTCAAAAAGCCAATTATGGAACTGAACCAGTAAATAACACCATGATTGGTTTCAACACAAGCTTCTCAAATGAAATGCCATTTGTATCTAGGCTAGTAAATAAGATTAAATCTTTACAATCTGATATTCCATCGCGATTATCTTTTAGGGGAGAAATGGCCTCACTTATATCAGGAAACCCGCGGAATACAAATCTTGATGGCGAGGCTAATGTGTATATAGACGATTTTGAAGGTGCTCAAACAAATATTGATATAAAAGGATTTTCATCATGGAAACTTGCAAGTGTTCCATTTAAAAATTTTAAAGGGTCAGGGGTTCAAAATAATGATTTATCAGGCGGTTACGGTAGAGCTAAATTAGCATGGTACTCAATTGATCCGATATTTTATACTAATAGCCGTCCACAAGGAATTAATAATGATGACATTTCGTTAAATACCACAAGAAGGATTTTTATTAATGAAATTTTTCCAGAACAAGATTTAGTTCAAGGTTCAACTACTATTCAGCAAACATTTGATATGGCATTCTATCCTGACGAAAGAGGACCCTATAATAATTCAATTCAACAATCATTCATATCAAAAAAATCTGATAATTGGGGAGCAATTATGAGACCCCTAACCTCAACGAATTTTGAGCAATCAAATGTTGAATTTATTGAGTTTTGGTTGTTGGATACTTTTACAGAGATACAAAATGATAATAATTCTGGCGAATTAATTTTTCACTTGGGAAACATATCAGAGGATATATTGAAAGACGGAAGAAAGCAATATGAAAACGGTCTACCAGGATTAAATTCATCGGAATTAATTCAAAAAACCTCATGGGGAAAGGTTCCATCTACTCAGTCTCTACTTTATGCATTCAACACTTTAGAGGGAGACAGAGACNNTTTCANGATGTTGGTTTAGACGGATTAAATGATACAGAGGAAAAAGATGTATTTACAAATGGTTCAATTGANGATCCNGCTGGAGATAATTANAAATTTTTTGTTTCAGCTGAGGGGAATATTTTGAATAGATATAAAAACTATAATGGNACTCAAGGAAACTCTCCAATTGCATTTTCAGATTTTGAAAGAGGAAATACTACTGAACCTGACACNGAGGATATNAATCGTGACCAAAGTATGAATACNATAGATAGTTATTTTGAGTANCGTGTGCCTATCTCAAAGTCTATGACTGTTGGAAACCACCCTTTTATAACTGATGTAAGGGATAATGTTGAGGTAGAACTTCCAAATGGTGATAAATTAAATACTAGATGGATTCAATTTAAAGTACCAATCAAAAAAGAATACTATCAGTCATCTAATTTTTCTAGTTATTTTGAATCAGTAAATAACATNCAAGATTTAAGATCAATTAGATTTATAAGAATGGCTATTAAAGGTTTTAATGAGCCTGTTGTTTTTCGTTTTGGTACTCTTGANTTNGTCAGAGGNGATTGGAGGATGTACAACAGAAATATNAATGAGAATATTGTAGAAAATAAAAATACCAGAGTTGATATTAGTACAGTAAATATTTTAGAGAATGAAAACCGAATNCCTATTAATTANGTATTACCACCAACAATTCAAAGGGAGCAGATAAATAATAACAATACTATTGTAAGACAAAATGAACAATCACTTTCATTTAGAGTCTGTGATCTCCAACCTATGGACTCNAGGGGTATTTTTAAAAATGTGGAAGTTGATATGCGGCAATACAAAAAAATAAAAATGTTTTTGCACGCAGAATCAATTCCAGGNCAAATTAAATTACCCGGCGATGGATCANAAGACTCATATGATAATAGAATAGTAGCATTTTTGAGAATAGGTACTGATTATAAAGATAATTTTTATCAAATTGAAGTTCCTCTTAAACCAACAGAATATGATTTAAATAGTTCGAAAAAATTAAATGCTGAGGATATATGGATTCCTGATCAAAACTCAATTGAAGTTTCACTTGATNTATTAGCAAAACTTAAAGCAAAATCTATACAAAATAGAAGATTTAATCAAATCAGTTATTATGACGAGGATTTAAATTTAATAGGTGAATTTAGNTCAATAAGTGATTTGCCTGGTTCTAAAAAATATAAATTTGCAGTTAAAGGAAATCCNTCTTTAGGAAAAATCAGAAGCTTGATGATAGGCGTAAAGAATCCTTCTNTNCAATTAGGTCAAACTATCTGTGGTGAAGTTTGGTTCAACGAATTAAGAATTGCAGGAATTGATTCAAGAGGCGGTTGGGCTGCAATAGGTTCGTTGGATGCAAANATATCAGACTTTGCATCAATATCTGCCACTGGAAGATTTTCAACAGTTGGGTTTGGAACTATAGATCAGTCTCCAAATCAAAGNAATAGAGAAGCNNTCTCTCAATATGATATGGTTTCAGAGGTTAATATGGGAAAATTTTTACCTAGTGAATGGGGGTTGCAAATACCATTTAATTTTGGAGTTGGGGAGACAATTATTACCCCTGAATATGATCCTTTTTATCAAGATCTTTTACTAAAGGATAGATTNGATGTTTCTNNCAGAGATTCTCAAAAAGATTCAATTAGAAATCAGGCAATCGATTANACNAAAAGAAAAAGTATAAGTTTAATTGGTTTAAGAAAANTGAAATCTGGAGATAAAAAATCTAAAGTTTACAGTCCTGAGAATTTTGATTTCTCTTATGCTTATAATTCCATGTTTCGTCATGATTATGAAGTTGAAAATCAAAAAGATGAAAATTTATTNCTTTCATTAAATTATGGATACACATTTAATAAATTTGAACTNCAGCCTTTTTCTAAATCAAAAAAATTAAATCAAAAACAGTATTGGAAATGGTTAATGGATTTAAACTTAAGTCCAATNCCAAAGAATTTGGCAATTACNTCTAATATAAATNGAATATACAGAACACAAAGGTTTCGTGAGGTTTACACTGAGGGAGTTGATTCTGCAGATCAACTATCCCTTCCAGATCTGGAGCAAAGAAATTTTCTGTTTGATTGGAATTATACAATAAATCATAATATTACCAGATCATTACGTTTTAGTTTTAGTGCAACAAATAATAGAATAATTAGGGATCCAGATGATGTCTTGAATAAAAAGAATCCCCTATGGAATAATATTTTAAATACAGGGGAAACCAATAATCATAGTCAATTAATTACATTGAATTATAAGCTACCTTTCAGATATTTTGCTTTTCTAGATTTTCTGGATGGAAATTATACATATACAGGAGACTTTAATTGGCAAAGAGGTTCAAGGGCTCTATCAAATGTGGTATCTGATGATGGAATAAAAATGGGAAATCTAAACACAATCCAAAATGCCAATACTAAAACTTTGACTGGTGCAGTTTCTTTTCAAAAATTGTATTCAAGTTTAAAATTATCAGGTCAAAAAAAATTAACTAATAATTCTAAAAAATCAAANAANAAAAGTAAAAAGACCTTAAAATCATTAGTAGANTTGTTAAGTACATTTAAACGTATTCAATTTAGTTATTCTGAGAATAATGGGACTGTNTTACCNGGATATATCCCTGGAACTGGTATACTTGGAACAATCAGACCCTCTCTNGGNTTTACCTTTGGGGATCAAGCTGATATAAGATATCANGCTGCTAAAAATGGTTGGCTGACCAGTTTCCCAAATTTTAATCAACCATTTAGTAAAATTCATAATAACAGATTGAGTATGTCAGCTCAATGGATTCCATACAAATATTTGACAATTGATTTNAANATGGAAAACAACTATTCNATAAATAATTCTGAAAANTTTTTAATTCAGGATATGCAGTACAATTCTTTAAATCCAAATTACTTTGGNAATTATGGTNCTTCAACNATTCTTATTAANACANCATTCTCAAAATCAGATGGANTTTTAAATCCAATTTTTGAAAATTTTAGAAATAACAGAATAAAAGTAGCNGAGAGATTAAATAATTTNTCAAAAGAACCNAATACAAATAAAGATTCTGATGGTTTTCCTNTTGGATANGGNAAAAATAATCAATTAGTTTTAATAGGTGCATTTATTTCAGCTTATTCAGGAAAAAATCCATANGATNTAGATTTAAATCCTGTNNGNAGAAGCTCTTTACCTAATTGGAATATGAAATTTACAGGATTAAANAACTTAAAGTCTTTTAAAAAAGTTTTTCAAAGATTTACNTTATCACANGGTTACAGGGCAAGTTATACTCTGAATAANTTTCAATCAAATCTCGATTTTGATTNAAANTCTGANNCAAAATATGATGCAACTGGAAACTTAATTAGTGAAATAGTTTTTTCAAATATTAATCTTGTNGANCAATTTAATCCATTACTAAGATTAGATATGGANTTAAAAAATTCNTTTAGGATGCTTGCAGAAATAAAAAANGATAGAGCTTTATCNTTAAGTTTGGACAATAATCTNCTCACTGANTCATATGGAAATGANTATATTTTTGGTTTTGGATATAGGTTCAAAGATGTNAAAATGATCACCAGNATAGGNGGNAGNAGGACTAATTTAAAAGGAAATCTNAATATAAAAGCAGATGTTTCTTACAGAAAAAATTTAACTGTTTTAAGAAATTTGGAATACGATAATAATCAAGTAACAGCNGGTCAAACNCAACTTTCTATAAAATTTAGCGCTGATTATTCAATTTCNAAAAATTTAACAGCTCTTTTATTTTATGACCATAATTTNTCCGAATTTGCNATTTCAACAGCTTTTCCTCAAACTACTATTCGGTCTGGNATTTCAGTTAGGTATAATTTTGGTAATTAGAGTCGAAAATAATTTTGTAAAATATTACATTTGCTTATTAAATTATAATTGATGAGTATTCCTAAAAATTTAAAATACACAAAAGATCATGAATGGATTTTGGTTGAGGACGATGTTGCGACAGTTGGAATAACCGATTTTGCTCAGGGTGAATTAGGGGANATAGTATATGTTGAAGTTGATACACAAGGACAAACACTTGAAAAAGAATCAGTTTTTGGNACNGTTGAGGCCGTGAAAACAGTTTCAGATTTATTTATGCCAGTTTCTGGNACAATTGAATCTTTTAACGACAAACTTGAGGATTCACCAGAAATAATTAATGAAAACCCCTATGGAGATGGTTGGATGATAAAAATTAAAGTTTCTGACACCAAGGATCTAGATTCACTTTTAAATTCTGATCAGTATGAGAGACTTTTAAATGGAGAATAAATTATTTCTATTCATTTTGTTTCAACATTGAAGAATTTAATGACGTTTTTATACATTTTTTTTTTAGATTAGCATCTTGAAGAGTCCATATTATGCAACCAAAAAAGAATCCGAAGGCTGACCATTCAAAAAATAGCTCCTTATATTTTGTAATAGGTTTATCAGTTATCTTATTGATTACTTGGCGAGCTATAGAATGGAAAACATATTCTAAGATATATGGATATGAGGCACTAAATGTAGATGAGGATGATGACGAAGATGTACCTATAACTGAGCAAATAAAGATCCCACCCCCTCCTCCACCCCCACCTCCAGCTCCAGAGGTAATCGAAGTGGTTGAGGATGAAGAAGAGGTTGAAGAAACCGTAATTGAATCAACTGAAACTGATCAAGAAGAAATTGTTGAAATTGAAGAAATTGAGATCGAAGAAGAATTTGATGATGTAGATGTTCCATTCGCCGTCATTGAGGATGTTCCAATATATCCTGGTTGTGAGAGAGTTAAAAAATCTGAAAGACGTAATTGTTTTCAAGAGCAAATTAATAAACACATTCGTAAGAACTTCAGATATCCTGATATTGCCCAAGAAATGGGAATTCAAGGTAGGGTATATGTAAGTTTCATAATTAACAAAGACGGAACTATAGGTAGCGTTAGAATGCGTGGTCCAGACAAAAATCTTGAAAAAGAAGCTGCACGTATTATAAACAAATTACCAAGAATGACTCCAGGCAAACAAAGGGGTAGGCCAGTACGTGTTCCTTTTTCAATTCCAATTACATTTAAGCTCAATTAAATACTTTTTGTGAACAACAAGTAATTAATGATTAGATTATTTGTCTTTATTTGACATACATAATTTATATTTGTCTGTTATTTTATTAAATGAATTGAAACTAACTTTCCTTGACTTTTTTCAGTTAACAAAGATGAGACTTGCTCTCAGTGTTGTTTTTTCCTCTATAGCCGGATACGTTTTAGCTGCAGATTCTATAAGTTTTGCATCTATTTTACTACTTTTTTTTGGTGGATATTCCATGGTAGGGGCATCAAATACCTTTAATCAATTAATCGAAAGGGATAAGGATAGTCTAATGGAAAGAACATTAAATAGACCACTTCCAAAAAAACGGATAAATACTTCTCTTGCTATTTCGATAGGTGTTTTATTGTCAGTTTTTGGTTTTATGTTTTTATATTTTCTGAACTTAAAAACTGCTGTATTTGGTTTACTTTCAATTTTTTTATATGTGTTTATATACACACCTCTTAAAAAAATTACTCCATTATCAGTTTTTACAGGGGCAATTCCAGGTGCAATACCATATATGTTGGGATGGGTCGCATATACTGGAAGTTTTGGAATTGAAACAGGTGTATTATTTTTACTACAATTTTTTTGGCAATTNCCNCATTTCTGGGCATTGGCATGGATATTTGATGATGATTATAAAAAAGCTGGGTTTAAGATGCTTCCAACTGGCAGAAAAGATAGGGCTAGTGCCTTTCAAATTATTTTTTATTCTATTTGGACNATACTAATTTCTNTATTACCAATGACGAAATATACTGGAAAATTAAATATTTCTNTTTTTGGTGGATTTGTCGTNTTAATTTGTGGTTTAATAATGTTNATTTTCGCTTTTAANTTAATGAAAAATAAAACTGTAGATTCTGCAAAAAATTTGATGTANATGAGTATTTTTTACCTAACATCTGTACAAATAGTATATATTTTAGATAAATATTTGATTAATTAAAATTACCTGAATGTTACCAAATAAAATAAATATCAAGGCAAAAAAAATGATGCTTTTAATCGGGATGGTNAGTATGACAATGACCTTNGCNGGACTAACAAGTGCTTATGTTGTGAGTGCTAACAGAGCTGATTGGCTCTCTTCTTTTGAAATACCATTTTATTTTACTGTTAGTACGTTAATAATATTGACNAGTAGCGTAACNTTTGGTATGGCCAAATTTTANATTCACAAAAATTTAAAAAGTAACGCTCTAATTGGAATTGTNTTAACTATATTATTGTCATTTGGATTTATGTACTTTCAATTTAAAGGATTTGGAGAAATTATTGACTCTGGATATTACTTCACTGGAGCACAAAGTTCTATAACNACTTCATTTTTATACGTATTAGTGGTCTTACATATGATACACCTTTTTGCTGGATTAATTGTTTTGATTGTNGTTTTTTTTAATACACTNAAAAACAAATATTCNAGNTCAAANAGTNTAGGTATAGATTTGGGAGTNACCTTCTGGCATTTTCTTGACTTTCTTTGGTGTTATTTATATTTATTTATGGTTTTGTATAAATAGAATTAATAAATTTGCTAAAAATTAAAAATGTAATTTTTTATGGATGCATTAGCTAAAGAACATTCCGAAGAGGAATCTCTTTGGGGCGGGAACGATANGCCNTTTGAAAGTTCATATGGAAAGATGATGATGTGGTTTTTTATTGTTTCTGATGCCTTAACTTTTTCAGGATTTCTNGTTGCATATTCGTTTTCTAGATTTAAAAATATTGATTCATGGCCAATAGCAGATGAGGTTTTTAATCACTTTCCTTTTTTACATGGTATTGATGCTCCAATGTATTATGTGGCTCTAATGACTTTTATNTTAATTTTCTCCTCTGTNACAATGGTTTTAGCAGTTGATGCGGGACATCATATGCAGAAGGGTAGAGTTGCTTTCTATATGTTTTTAACTATAATCGGAGGTGCAATCTTTGTTGGGTCTCAGGCGTGGGAATGGAAAAATTTTATTAAAGGAGAATATGGTGCACTTGAGACAAAAGGTGGTCAGATTTTACAGTTTGTAAANGCAGAAAATGGAAAACGAGCATCAATTAAAGAATTTGCTTTAAAATTACCAACAGATAGAGTAACTCATGAGGGTAGTAACGGATTATGGTTTAGAAACGAATCCAAAGTATCAGAAATAACACTATTAGAAGTCAAGTCTGGTTTCGAAATGAATCCAAATTTATTAATTAGAGTCGAAAAGCTTGATTCNNACGGAAGAAAAACTATTTTATCTAGGGANGATTCATTAGCAAAAATTCAAAGTGCNACAATGGTTGTCGANGGTGCAAATCTTATTCANAATGAATATGGAAACCGTTTATTTGCNGATTTTTTCTTTTTTATTACGGGATTTCANGGTTTTCACGTTTTTTCNGGTGTAGTAATTAACATAATTATATTCTTTAATGTACTTGTGGGAACCTATGAAAGAAGGGGTNATTATGAAATGGTCGAAAAAGTAGGTCTTTATTGGCACTTTGTTGATCTTGTTTGGGTATTTGTATTTACTTTTTTTTATTTGGTATAATTNANGTTATATGGGACATAATTCACACAAATTGGCAATATTTAGAGGTTTACTTAAATTTAAATCNAATCAGCAAAAAATATGGGGAGTTCTAATATTCTTATCNATTGTTACTACAATTGAAGTTGTTCTNGGGATNCTAAAACCTCAAATCTTGATGACNTCATTCTTAAGAACAAAGATTTTGAATTGGATTTTCATAATTTTAACATTAGTAAAAGCATATTATATNGCATGGGATTTTATGCATATACGAGATGAGAGATCTGGTTTTAAAAACGCAATCGTTTTACCTCTAATTATATTGATTCCCTATTTGGTTTTTATTATTCTTCTTGAGGGAGATTATATTTTTGATGTGATGCAAAAAGGTTTTGTGAGTTGGAATTTTTAAAAATNTTTATTCATATTTTTCGATGAAACAGAAAATTCAAAAAAATCTTGTTTTGACCATATTGTTCATTTTTCCNGTTGTAATCTATCTATTTTTTGCNTCAGGAAAAAATAACTTTGCAAAACTACCAGTTCTAACATATGGTATAAATGATTTATCAAAGTTTATCTCAAATGAAGACAGACAAGTTGAACTTAAAAATAATATNACTATACTNTGTTATTGGGGTTCAGATATAAATAATAGAAAAGGAGATGCATTTAATTTAAATCAAAAAATTTATAAGAGATTTTATGAATTTAAAGATTTTCAATTTGTTGTTTTGGTCACTGATGGTCAGAAAGAAATNATTGAAAAGTTGAAAGAAAGTTTATCAAGTGGTGCTGGAACTGATCTTNTAAAATGGAATTTTTTACAGGGATCAGAGGATTCAATAAAAGAGCATTTNAATAGTCTTAATACTNCAATAGGTTTAAATTCAAAATATAGNACACCTTATGTTTTTATAATTGATCGAAAGAAAAATTTAAGAGGNAGGGATGATGATGAAGANATTGGGTATTTATTTGGTTATAATGCTCAATCTGTAGCAGANATAAATAATAAAATGGAAGATGATGTTAAGGTAATACTTGCAGAATATAGATTAGCACTCAAAAAATATTCATTAAGGTAGTCTAGTTTATGAANAAATATTANTTAATACCGTTATCATTAATTTTAATAATCATNTCANTGGCTTTATTTCCCACGCTAATAGATCGTGTTAAAAATTCAAGAATTATTGAGAATAATAGATCCTCNGAATCATCACCATTGTCATATATTGTATTAAACGGTNAAGCAAAAAAAGTTCCACCATTTTTGATGACAAACCANGATAACTTATTGATTNGTAATGAGGATTTTATTGGAAAAGTTTATTTAGTAGAATTTTTNTTCACAAGTTGNACAACTATCTGTCCAATGATGAATAAAAATATGAAAAGGTTAGAAAATTCATTTGGGTCTAGAGAAGATTTTGGAATTGCTTCTTTTACTGTAGATCCAGANAATGATAAACCCGAAGTTTTAAAAAAATACTCAGAACTATATGAAGTATTCTCTAAAAATTGGCATTTCTTAACCTCNGATAAGNAGACAGTATTTAAATTATCAAATGAAGGNTTCAATATATTTTCATCAATTAATCCTAAAGTAAGGGATGGNATAGAACATCANGGATATTTTGCCCTTATAGATAAAAANGGTTACATTAGATCAAGAACAGATTCATATGGAAACCCATTAGTATATTATCTTGGAATTGATCAGGAAAACAGTNAATCAATCCAGGGNACTGAAATGCTNTTAGAGGATATTCCCAAGCTTTTTAAAGAATAAAAATTGAAAAATAACCAAGACTTAAATTTACCAACAGTTAAATACAAAAAATGGATAATTANNGTTTCTGTAGCTGTACCTGTTGCCGTTGCAATTTTATTTGGTATTAGAATACCAAATGTAGAGCCACTTAATTTTCTTCCACCNATCTATGCTTCAATCAATGCTTTAACAGCTGTATTATTAATCCTTGCTTTTATTGCNATAAAGNTNAAGAAATTTATTCTTCATGAGAGATTAATGAAAATCTCAATAGGGCTTTCAGTTGTNTTTTTATTAATGTATGTTTCATATCATATGACTTCTGATCCAACTCCTTATGGCGGTAAGGGAGTTATAAAGGGAATATATTTCTTTATTTTGATATCTCANATTTTATTATCCATTGGTATTATTCCAATGGTTCTTGTAACATATGTTAGAGCTATTTCAAAATTGTTTAAAGAACATAAAAAAATTGCNAAAATTACATTTCCTATATGGTTATATATAGCTATCACAGGAGTAATTGTTTATTTAATGATTTCACCATATTATGTCAACTAATTTTTCTAGAATATTAATTTATTTTACTCTTTTCACCCTCTTTTACATAGATTATTCTAGTGCACAATGNTCAATGTGTAGAGCTGTATTAGAGTCAGAGCAAGGACTTCAAACAGCTAAGGGTATTAATAANGGAATTGTGTATTTAATTGCTATTCCNTATATATTAGTAGCTCTGGTTAGTTGGAGAATTTATAAAATTTATAAAAGTTAAATTTTTTTNTATTNATTGGTTTATAAAGTAAACTAGTTTATATTTGTNTCAAAATTCCGAAAAAATGAAATCAAATGACCAAATAAAATTAATAAATGATACTATCAATAAAACTAAAGAAAATNTAAAACCACTTGGATATAACCTATTATTNTGGGGANTATTTATAAATGTGTTAAGTGCAATTCACTATTTCTTNGGATCNTTNATTTTTCAAAAAATGTTTCATGTTTGGATTTATTGGATAGCNTTTCCNTTATTAGGTATGATTTATATGACAAGATGGAATATTAAAAGAGGGATTAAAATTGGTTATGAAACTATTATAGGAAGAGTAATAGGAATCATATGGGCTGTATTTGGATTAGGGTGGGTATCTATAATCATTATTTCAATGATAACAAAATCATTTCATCCAACACCTTTGATTCTATTTTTACTTGGACTAGTCTTAATAATGAATGGATTAATAATAAAATTTAAACCACTAACAGCTGGAGGTATAGTCATCTTCATGTTTATTTATAGTTTAATTTCAAATCCGGGTGCTAATTACTTAATCGTTAATATGGTTGCTGTCACTTTTGGTATGTTAATACCAGGTTTTTTTCTTTATAAAATGAAAACTAATTAATGTTATAAAATGAAAAAATTATTTAGATATCCAGATAAAGGTTATTTAGGAGGAGTATGTCATGGTTTGGCAATACACACGAATATTGATCCTATTTTATGGAGGGTATTGACAGTTTTTTCTGGATTTGCAATTATTTACATAATACTTTGGATTTTTGTGCCAAGAGCAAAAAATGAAATTGATATCCAATAATTCAATCTAGAGGAAACTTCTAATCCATGAAAAAAGATTTGGAAAAAATACTTTTTAACCCTATTCGTCTCAAAGTAATTTCTTTTTTAATTACTGTTGATAGAGCTAGTTTCAAAAAACTAATTGAAATTTCTGAAGCTTCAAAAGGAAACATGAGCGTTCAGTTAAAAAAATTAAATGAAGCAGGTTATATTAAAATCAAAAAACAATTTGTAAAAAATATTCCTTTAACAATTTGTTCGATAACTTTAAAAGGAAAAAAATCTTTCGAAATTTTTTTTAAGGAACTACAATCGTATAAAAATTTAAAAAACGGTCAACAATGATTACAATGATATTTACAGTTTTAATTTTTTATAATTTTTTTCCATCTCAGGATGATTATAACACCCTAAATATTGAGATCACTGAGCTTAATAATAATAATGGATCAATTGTTTTAGAGTTACTAGATGAAAATGAAAATCAAATCTTATCTTTTATTAATATTCCAATAGTAGATAATAAAAGTACTTTTAAAATTGATTCGATAAGATCTGGAAAATATGCCCTGAGATTTTTTAACGATGACAATGAAAATGGCAAATTAGATACTAATTTTTTAGGAATACCAAAAGAAGAATTTGGAAATTCTAATAATGTTAAACCAAAATTTGGTCCACCAAATTTTAAAGATATGATTTTCAGAATCGAAGGCGATTTGAATTTAAAAATGATATCTCAAAAAATAAATTTTTAATAGTCAAAATATAATATGAAACTGAGAAATTGTAGCCTGAAATATCAACTGTGCCGCATTTTAAAATGTATATTTGCACCGAAAAACCTGATTAATGATTAAAATAAAAAATCTACATAAGTCCTATAAAATGGGGAGTAATTCTCTACACGTTTTAAAGGGAATTGATTTTGAAGTTAAAGAAGGAGAGTTAGTTGCTATCATGGGTTCTTCTGGATCGGGTAAATCTACTTTATTAAATATTATTGGAATGCTAGACCTATTAGATACGGGTCAATATAATTTAGATCAAGTACCAATTAGTAATTTAGATGAGACAAAAGCCGCTCAATACAGAAATAAGTTCTTAGGCTTTGTTTTTCAATCATTTAACTTAATTAATTATAAAAATGCACTTGAAAATGTCTCCTTACCTCTTTATTATCAGAGAATAAATAGGAAGGAGAGGCAGAGGGTAGCATTAAATTATTTGGATAAGGTAGGTCTTAAAGAATGGGCGACTCATTTACCTAGTGAATTATCTGGAGGACAGAAACAAAGGGTTGCTATTGCTAGGGCAATGGCGGCAAAACCTAAAGTTTTATTAGCAGATGAACCAACCGGAGCTTTAGATTCAAAAACTTCATTTGAGGTGATGGATTTAATACAAAAAATAAATGAAGAAGGAAAAACAATTCTGGTAGTAACCCATGAAGAGGATATTGCAAAAATGTGTAAAAGAATCGTAAAATTGAAGGATGGAATTATTGTTGAAGATAAAATTGTTAAACAAGTGTTAGCCTCAAAATATGTTTAGTTTAGACCGTTGGCAAGAAATTTTTCAAACTATAGCAAAAAATAAGCTCAGAACATTTTTATCTGGGTTTACTGTAGCTTTAGGCATTTTCATTTTTGTTATCCTATTTGGTTTTGGAAATGGTCTTGAAAATACTTTTAAGGAACAGTTTTTGGATGATGCTACAAATATTTTAAGATTATTTGCTGGCAAAACATCAAAGCCTTTTAAAGGTTTTAAGTCTAATAGACAAATTGAATTTAAAAACTCTGACATAGAAGATATTAAACTAAATTTTCCCTTTTACCTTGAATATATTTCCCCGAGAATTACCAGATATTCAATTACATCTTACAAAAATCAATCAAATAATTACCCAACAAGAGGAGTAGCTCCATCTCACAGCTATTTTGAAAAAACGATAATAATGAAGGGTAGGTATATAAATGAAAATGATCTTAAATTTAGGGCTAAAAATGTGGTTATAGGTAGATTAGTTGCAATCGATCTTTTTAAACAAGAGGATCCTCTGGGTAAGTTTATATCACTTGGTGATGTAGCATTCAAAGTAGTGGGAGTTTTTCAGGACGAAGGAGGAGATAATGAGGAGAGGACAATTTATATGCCATATACAACAAGACAATTATTAGAAAAAAGTAATGATAAGATAGATCAGATTATCGTTAGTTTTAAGCCAAAACTTGGTTCCAAAATTGCAATGGTTTTTGAAAAAAAACTTAGATTATTTTTAAAAAATAAAAAATCCATTGATCCAACTGATAAGAATGGAATTTATATTAGAAATGTTACTCAGCAACTAGAACAAAATCAATTATTTGCATCAGTTTTAAAGTATATAGTCACATTTGTTGGATTAGGAACGCTATTAGCTGGAATAATTGGTATTTCAAATATAATGGTTTTTGTGGTCAAAGAAAGAACAAAGGAGTTGGGAGTAAGAAAAGCATTAGGCGCAACACCCAGGTCTGTGATAGCTATGATTTTACAAGAATCAATATTTATTACCACACTCTCAGGTTTTTTTGGAATGCTAGCAGGAGTTCTAATTCTTCAAAATCTTGGAGATACTTTAGATGATTATTTCATTAAAGATCCATTTATCAATATTTCAACTGCAATTTTTTCAACATTTGTTTTAATAATTTTTGGAGCTATTGCTGGATACATACCTGCCAAAAGGGCAGCATCAATTAAACCCATAGTTGCATTAAG
>PBJZ01000003.1 GCA_002721275.1 Flavobacteriaceae bacterium | reverse complement strand
GAAGATAAATGGTCAATTGATGTTGCTTTATCTAAAATAAAAGATCTTGAAAAGTATAACCTAGAGTGGATTGAAGAGCCACTTAATCCTTCAGATTTATCAAGTTATACTAAGTTATGTAAAGCATCTAATATACCTATTGCTATGGGCGAAGCATATTCTGGATATATCCACTTTAAAGCAATAAAATCAAATGAATGTGCTGATATAATTCAAGTTGACGCTACACATTCGATGGGATTTAGAAAATTACTAGAGTTTTCAAACAATACTTTTCAAAATAAAGCCACTCATGTTTGGGGTAGCACATTATCTTTTTATGCAAATGCAACACTTGCAGCATTATCAAAAAATATTGATATTCATGAGTTTCCAAGTGTTGAATTTCAAATATCTAATGAAATTGTAAAGGAAAAAGTCAAGTTTGAAAATAGTACGCTATTAATTCCCGATTATCCTGGTTTTGGGATTGATATCAATGATGAAATAAAAAATAAGTATAGTTATATAAAAAACAGTGGATATAAAATATGAAAAAAATAACTATTTATCACGATTTTAATTTAAAACTTAAATTATATTCAATTCCAAAATTTTTTATTGATCAAATAAAAAAAGAATATTCTAATGTCTGTTTCCAAGATATAGATTCGGTCAATGATAAAGAAAATGTAAAGATATATTTTGGGAATAGAATTAATAATAAATTGATAAATCAATATAAAAAATTAAAATGGATTCATTTAGGCTGTGTGGGATATGACTCTATAGATACAGAAATTATTAGATCTAGGAATATCATAATGACTAACAGTAGCGGTTTACTTACAAATTCAATGGTTGAACTTGCATTAAATTTTATTACAAGTTTCTCAAGAGGAATGCAACATATCAATTCTTTGAGAAATAAAAAAAAGCTTGATAGAAAAAATTTCGATAAACATTATGAAACAGTCACAAACTTAAATGGTCAGAAAGTATTAATTTGTGGATATGGTAATGTGGGAAAAAAACTTGCAAAGGTTCTAGAAAGTTTGGAAATGGATATTTATACAATTTCGAGATCAGAACTATCCAATTATAAAAATTTTTCCATAAACGATTTAGATCGAGTTGTACCTCAAATGAATTATATAGTAAACCTTCTACCACTGAGTAAAGAGACTAAATATTTATTTGATTCAAGATTGTTTAAAAAAATGAAGAATGTAAATTTTATAAATATTGGAAGAGGCCAAACCGTTGTTGAAAGGGATCTTATGCTGGCAATTGAGAATAATAATTTAAATGCGGCTGCACTTGATGTGTTTGAAAAAGAACCATTATCTGGAGAGAGTGACCTACTTAATAATAATAAAATTATTCTCACACCACATGTAGCCGGTCTAGATTCTAAATATTGGAATAGACAATTGGATTTATTTAGACATAATATGGGAGCATATTTAACAGATCAAATTAAATCTTTTAAAAATAAGATTATCTAAATGAAAAAAGTTATAGCGATAATACCAGCCAGGGCTGGATCTAAGGGTATTAAAGATAAAAACATAAAAAATTTAAACGGTAAACCTTTAATTTCATATACAATTGAAGAGGCAAAAAAATCTAAGCAAATAGACAAGTTAATAGTCTCAACTGATTCTAAAGAAATTTCAGATATATCGACTGCTTTAGGGGTTGAAGTCCCGTTTCTTAGACCAACTGAGTTAGCTACAGACTCAAGCCTGACCTACGATGTTATTAACCATACAATGAAATTTTTTGAAGAAAGAGGTGAAAAATTCGACATAATAGTTTTACTTCAGCCAACTACTCCATTTAGAAAAGTAGATTCTATTGATGAAGCTATTTTAACTTTGAGAAATAGCAATAAATATACTTCTGTGGTTTCTGTAGTTGATGTTGAAGGAAATCATCCATTGAGAATGAAAAAAATTGAGGGAGATTTTTTAATTAATTATGTAGATCAGGGATACGAAAATATGAATCCGAGAAAGGAGCTTCCTAAAGTATACATTAGAAGCGGATCAATTTATGCTATATTAACAAAAAATTTTTTTGAAGAAAAATCATTAGTATCAAAGTCTTGCTCTCCAATGATTTTAAATAAAAGAGAAACTATTAATATTGACACAGTTTTGGATTTCAAGCTATGCGAATTAATACTTAATGACGATTATGAAAATTTTATTTGATTCAGTTTATGTTCATAACGGGGGAGGAAAAGAAATATTAGATTTGGTAATCAATTATATCTGTGAACATGAACTTGAAAGTTATTTTTTATTTCTTTTAGATAGAAGATACTCTGTTCCATCTCATATTGAAAAAAAATTAGAATTTTTAAAAATTTCATCTAGCGAGAAAGGTAGAAAAAATTTTTATAAAAAAAATTTTTTTCAATTCTATTTTTGTTTTAGTAATATTCCTCCACCTGTAAACTCAGTTAAAAACGCATCTATTTATTTCCATAATGATCTTTTCTTGAACCCTACCAAATCTAATCTTGGCTTTATCACAATAATAAAAAATCTTATCAAAAAATTTTATATAATCAGTAAAACGAAAAAAAACTACGACTGGTGCGTTCAGACTGAGTTAATGAAAAAAAAACTTAATAATATTTATGGAATTGAAAATAAGAAAATACACGTTTTACCAATTTTTGATTCCAATAAAATTATTAGTAAAAAAACAAATAACTCTTTCGTTTATGTTTGCAATTCATCTAAACATAAAAACCATAAAAGGTTAATGGATGCATTTATTGAAGCTTCAGTTAAATTTGGAGGCAAACTGCATTTAAAACTAACTTTAAGTAAAAATGATTTTAAAAAATCTGTATATAATATCACAAATGCCCCTAGTAATTTATTAATTCAAAATATTGGTATTCTTAGTAAGAAAAAACTTTCCAGTCTATATTTAGAATCAAAGTTTTTAATATTTCCCTCCTTAAATGAAAGTCTTGGTTTACCCTTAATTGAGGCTGTCAATAGGGGTTGCTTCGTAATAGCTTCAGATAAAAAATACGTTAGGGAAGTAGTTAATCCTTCAATTTTTTTTAACCCATATTCCTCAGCAAGTATTTCAGAAGCAATTATTAAATCAGTATCAAATAAAAGTATTAAAAAATCTGAACTTATCATTGAAAATAAAATTGATACTTTTATAAAATATTTAATGTCACATGTTTAAAAATAAATGTTTATTAATTACTGGAGGAACTGGATCTTTTGGAAATGCAGTTCTGAAAATCTTTTTAAACTCAGATTTATCTGAAATAAGAATTTTCTCTAGAGATGAAAAAAAACAAGACGATATGAGAAGAAAATATCAGTCTAAAAAAATTAAATATTTCATTGGGGATGTTCGTAACGAAAGTAGTGTTGATCAGGCAATGATTGGAGTTGATTTTGTTTTTCATGCAGCAGCCCTCAAGCAAGTTCCTTCTTGCGAATTCTACCCTATGGAAGCAGTACAAACAAATATCATAGGTACTGAGAATATGCTTAATGCCGCAATTAAAAATAATGTTCAAAAAGTGATTTGTCTCAGTACAGATAAAGCTGTTTACCCCATAAACGCTATGGGAGTTTCAAAATCTATGATGGAAAAAGTCTTTGTAGCTAAATCTAGAACAACATCTTCTACAAAAATTATTGGTACTAGATACGGAAATGTTATGGCCTCTAGAGGATCAGTGATTCCGTTATTTTATAATCAGATAACAAATAATATCCCTTTAACGATAACAAATCCTGATATGACAAGATTTATGATGACACTGAATGATGCAGTTGAATTAGTATTATATGCATTTAAAAATGGTAATTCAGGCGATATTTTTGTTCAAAAAGCTCCATCTGCATCGATTGGAGAAATTGCAGAGGCTATGAAAAAAATTTACAATTCAAATTGTAAAATTAAGAATATAGGTATTAGACATGGAGAAAAAACTCATGAAACTTTATTATCAAAAGAGGAAAGGTTGGTATCTCAAGATTTAGGTGAGTATTTTAGAATACCTGCTGACAACAGAGATCTAAATTATGATAAATACTTTTCTAAAGGAATGAAAACAAACAATTATGAAGAATTTAATTCGTTTAATACCGAACGATTATCAAATAAGAAGTTAATTTCTTTGCTCGCTTCAATTGGATATAAATGAAGGTATTAATTTTAGGTGCCGATGGGATGATAGGCCATAAAATGGCACAAAAGTTTTATAAACCAGGGTTTGAATTATATTTAAATACTAGATCAAAAAAAGATTTTCTAAAAAAAATATTTCCTAAAGCCAAAACGATACAAAATAACCTTTTAGTATCAGATATCTTAAAAATTCTAAATAAAATCAGTCCTGATTATATTCTTAATTGCTGCGGTATAACAATCAGAAGAGGTATTAACTTAAATAGAAGCAACTCTATAAAAATAAATTCAGAGTTACCATATTTGATTTCAGATTGGACAAGAAAAAAATCAAGTAAATTGATTCAATTTTCAACAGATTGTGTTTTTAATGGAAAAAAAGGATTCTACAATGATTATAGCATACCAGATGCAAAAGATTTATATGGATCAACTAAGGCTAAAAGTGAAATAGGAATAAAAAATACATTGACTTTAAGATCCTCAATGATTGGTAGAGAAATATTTAATAAGACAGAACTACTTGAATGGTTAATTAGTAATAAAAATAAGGTTATTAATGGCTTTTCTAATGTTATATATTCAGGAATTACAACTCTTGAAATGTCGAAATATGTATATGATATAATTGATAAAAATATTTCAATAAGTGGAATTTATAATGTTTCAAGTAAACCTATATCAAAATTTGATTTATTGAAAAAATTAAACAAAAAGTTTAATTTAAATATTAAAATAATTAATGATAATTCATTTTCATCTGATAAAACGTTAAACTCACAAGCTTTTTTTGCTAAAACTGGATTAAAAACACCTTCTTGGGATTTAATGTTAGAGGAACTATTTTTAGACTCCATAAAATTTAACGACATTTATAAAAACATTTAACGTGACAAAAGTAATTACAATTGTAGGCACTAGGCCTGAAATAATAAAGTTATCTAGGGTGATAGCTGAATTAGAAAAGCATGTTAATCACATTTTGGTTCATACAGGACAAAATTATGACTATGAATTAAATGAAATATTTTTTAAAGACTTGGGTGTAAAAAAGCCAGATTATTTTTTAAATGCTGTTGGAAAATCTACAGCTGGTACTATTGGAAACATAATTACCGAATCTGACAAGGTTTTAGCTAAAGAAAGTCCTGATGCTGTTTTATTGTACGGTGATACAAATTCCTGTCTATCAGTAATATCAGTTAAAAGGCGTCAAATACCTATATTTCATATGGAAGCAGGTAATCGATGTTTTGATCAGAGAGTCCCTGAAGAATTAAATAGAAAAATCGTTGATCATTTAAGCGACATAAATATGCCACTTACTGAACAAGCAAGAGATTATCTTATTGCTGAAGGAATAAGACCAGAAACAATTATTAAGACAGGTTCTTGTATGAAAGAGATTTTAAACTATTATAAATCCAACATTAACGAAAGTAAAGTTTTAAATAAGTTAAAATTATCAAGCAAAAAATACTTTGTTGTTTCTGCCCATAGGGAGGAAAATATTGATTATGTAGATAACGTAAAAAATTTTATTGAAAGTCTTAATTCAATTGCAGAAAAGTATGATCTACCAATAATTGTTTCAACACATCCAAGAACTAAAAAAAGATTAGACTCAATTGAAAATAAGGAATTGAATTCTAAAATTCAGTTTCTCAAACCGCAAGGTTTTTTTGATTATATCAATCTACAAATTAATGCTAAATGCGTTATATCTGATAGTGGTACAATCTCCGAAGAGTCATCAATTTTAGGGTTTCCGGCAATAATGATAAGGGCGGCTCACGAAAGACCTGAAGGAATGGATTATGGTACATTAATTATGTCTGGGTTAGAAAAAGATAGAATTATTGAATCAATTGAAATTGTAGTTAACCAAAATAAAAATGACATCAAATCAAAAATTGTCAAAGATTATGATGTTGATAATGTCTCTATGAAAGTTACAAGAACTATAATTAGCTACATTGATTACGTAAATAGGACTGTTTGGAAAAAAAACACTTCCACTAGAATTAGTTAATGAGGATTTTAGTTATATCTCAATATTTTTATCCTGAAAATTTTAGAATAAATGATTTGGTTTTTTCACTTCAAAAAAGAGGTTATGATATTGATGTATTGACTGGAAAACCAAACTATCCAAAAGGAGAATATTATGAAGGGTACTCTTGGAAGGGACCTAAAGAGGAAAAAATTAACAATATAAATGTATTTAGGTCAAATCTTTTATTAAGAAAGAGTGGTGGTGCAATACATTTATTTTTGAATTATATATCATTTCTTTTTTTTGGAATGTATAGAATTTTGAGTATTAACAAAAATTATGATAAAATATTTATCTACGCACCATCCCCAATTACTGTGGGTTTTTTGGGTTTTTTCGCAGCAAAAAAATTTATGTGTAAGTCTTATCTTTGGGTACACGATTTATGGCCTGAATCAGTAAAAGTTGCGGGGGGAATCAACAATAGATTAATTCTTTATCTAATTGATTTGATGACAAGGCTTATTTATAGTTTAAATGATATAATTCTTGTTCAGTCACCCTATTTTGAAAAATATTTAATTAAACAAGGAGTTAATAAAGAAAAGATAATCTATTACCCATATTATGCAGAGGATTTTTATAAACCTGTAAAAAAGAAACTCAAAATTTTAAAAAATTTTCCTAAAGGATTTAATATTTTATTTGCTGGAAACCTAGGAGTGGCACAGAGCCTAAAAACTTTAGTGAGTGCAATAGATATTATTAGAGAAAGAAATATAAACATTATATTTTTGGGTGATGGAAGATATAAAGGTATTTTAAAAAAATACATATCAGAATTTAAATTAGAAGAAAAATTTTATTTTTTAGGATCATATCCTCCCGAAATTATGCCTGAATTTTTTTCTTGTGCAGATGCTCTTTATATATCATTAAAAAAAGCAAATATCTTTTCTTATACTATTCCTGGAAAATTACAATCTTATTTAGCATGTGGCAAACCAATTTTGGGTTCATTAGATGGAATCGGCAAGAAAATTATTATAGATTCAAATTCAGGATTGTGCTCAAATGCTGAAGACCATATTAAATTATCTAATAATATTATTGAGTTATCAGAAATGTCAAAAGCAAAAAGGAATTTACTATCTAAAAATGCGATTAAATATTTTAGAGCTAATTTTGAAAAGGAAATGTTGATGAAGCAACTAATACAAATTTTTAGTTAACCCTACTGAATTTTACAAAAATGTAAATAGATAAATTATGAAAAGAGTTTTAATAACTGGGGGAGCAGGTTTTATTGCACACCATGTAATATTATATTTAATAAAAAATACTGATTGGCAGATATTATCACTTGATAGGCTAGATTATAGCGGAAACCTCAACAGACTAGATTATGTGATTTCTGGTTTTGACAAAGATGAGAAATCAAGGGTTAAAATTATTTTTCATGACTTAAAAGCTCAGTTTAATCCATGGATCGAAAAAGAAATTGGTGATGTTGATATAATTTTACATTTGGCTGCAGGATCACATGTTGACAGAAGTATTGAATATCCGATGGAATTTGTTCTTGACAATGTAGTTGGAACAGCAAATGTTTTAGAATACGCAAGAAAAATTAATGACAATAAAACTTTAGAGAGATTTATTTACTTTAGCACAGATGAGATTTTTGGACCTGCTCCGAATGGTATAAATTACAGGGAAAATGATAGATATAATTCAACAAATCCATATAGTGCTACAAAAGCTGGTGGAGAAGAGTTAGCTGTGGCCTATCAAAACACTTACAATCTTCCCATTTACATAACACACACGATGAATGTTTTTGGAGAGAGGCAACATCCTGAGAAATTTATCCCAATGTCAATAAAAAAAATTAGAGATGGTAATATTGTTTCTGTACATTCAGATAAGTCAAAAACAGTACCTGGATCAAGGCATTACATTCATGCCAAGGATGTTTCAGAGGCCATATTATTTTTACTTAATAAAGAAATTAATCATGATGTAGACTATGGTGGTGCAAAATGTCCAAAATTTAATATTGTAGGTTCAGAGGAAATCGACAATCTTGAGCTAGCAAAAATTATTGCAAAATCTCAAGGAAAGGAATTAAACTATGAAATGGTTGATTTTCATACATCTAGGCCTGGACACGATTTAAGATATTCGTTATCTGGAGAAAAAATGCGAAAATTAGGATGGCAACCATCAATAAAGCTGTCTGAAAGAATAAAACAAGTAGTTGATTGGTCCATCAAGAATCAAAAGTGGATTGAAATATAAAATCTAATTTTATTGTAACTTTAAATTAAAAATTAAAAATGATGAATTTTTTTTATGATGCTGGTAAATTATTTTTAAGAATATCCTTTTCCTTAATGTTACTACCTCATGGTTGGGGTAAAATGAACCGATTATTCGATGATGATATAAAATTTTCTGATCCTATTGGTTTGGGGGAGGTCCCTTCACTTGTCTTAGTTGCTTTTGCAGAATTCATTGTACCAATTTTAATTATTTTGGGATTAAAAACACGTATACTGTCAATATTTCCAATTATTACGATGATTGTTGCAGCATTCGTAGTGAAATTGGATCAAGGGTTTTTTGCTATGGAAAAAGCACTTCTATTTCTGGCTGGATTTACAGCAATTGCTTTGATTGGGCCTGGTAAATATTCTATTGATAAAAGATAGTTATAAAAATGCATGTTTTTTTTTGATTGAATTCTAAAAAACATATCTTTGCGCACCGAAATATTTTATAATGTACGCAATTGTTGAAATATCTGGACAACAGTTTAAAGTTGCAAAAGATCAAAAAATTTTTGTTCATCGTTTAGAGGAAAAAGAAGGTTCTATGGTAACTTTTGATAAAGTTTTATTTTTACAAGACGGAAACATTACCAAAGTAGGTACTCCAATTTTAGATGACGCCTCTGTCAGTGCTAAGATTATCAACCATCTTAAAGGTGACAAAGTGATTGTATTTAAGAAAAAAAGAAGAAAAGGATATAAAGTAAAAAACGGTCATCGTCAACAATTATCAGAAATACAAATTTCTGGCATATCCACTTCTTCCTCAAATAAAGCAAATAAAACAGAAGACAAAGCAAAATCAAAACGTAAAGTCGATTCAACAGTTAAATCAACAAAACCTTCCAACGAAAAAGGAAAAAAAATTAAAGTTTCATCCTCTTTGAGTTTAGCGGAGCTAAAAACTCTTGCCAAGAAAAAAGGTATAGCTAATATTTCAAAAATGAAAAAGGCTGATTTAATCAAAGCTTTAAATTAATAAATTAACACTAATGGCACATAAAAAAGGAGTTGGTAGTTCAAAAAATGGAAGAGAGTCAGAATCTAAAAGACTTGGTGTCAAAATTTTTGGAGGACAGGCAGCCAGAGCAGGTAACATAATTGTTCGTCAACGCGGTACAGCTCACAATCCCGGAGAAAACGTTTATTTAGGAAAAGATCACACTCTTCACGCGAAAGTTGATGGTGTAGTAGAATTTTCAAAAAAGAAAAATAATAAATCTTTCGTTTCGGTCGTTCCTTTTGAATCTGAGTAGTAAGTAATATCTTTATTAATACCTATAATAGTCAGGCTTGTAAGGTCCACTGACCTTAACCCCAATATATTCTGCTTGTTCCCTGGAAAGTTCTTCAATTTCTATTCCTAGATGTACAAGATGCAGTTTAGCAACTTTCTCGTCAAGATGTTTTGGAAGCATATATACCTTGTTTTCATATTTGTTTGAAAATTTCCATAACTCTATTTGAGCCAAAACTTGATTTGTAAATGAGTTGCTCATTACAAAACTTGGATGACCGGTGGCACAGCCCAAATTTACGAGCCGTCCCTCAGCAAGGATGACTATTTGTTTGTTGTTTTTAAGCGTGTAAATATCGACTTGGGGTTTGATTTCTGTTTTTGTATTACCAAAATTATAGTTGAGCCAACTCATGTCTATTTCATTATCAAAATGACCAATGTTACAGACGATTGCTTTGTCTTTCATTTTTAAAAAGGCATCTTTTCCAATAATATCTTTATTACCGGTTGCGGTTACGATAATATCAGAATTTTCGATGACTGACATTATTTTTTTTACCTCGAACCCATCCATAGCTGCTTGCAATGCACAAATTGGGTCAATTTCACTGATTGTTACTATTGAGCCTGCTCCAGCGAAAGATGCTGCTGTACCCTTACCTACGTCCCCATATCCAGCAACAAGTACTCTTTTTCCTGCTAACATCACGTCTGTAGCTCTTCTAACTGCATCCACAGCACTTTCTTTGCAACCATACTTGTTGTCAAATTTTGATTTTGTAACGGAGTCATTTACATTTATTGCTGGAATAGAGAGAGTTCCATTTTTCATTCTCTCATAAAGTCTGTGAACTCCGGTAGTTGTTTCCTCAGAAAGACCTTTAATATCATTAATTAATTCAGGATATTTATCCAAAACCATGTTTGTTAAATCGCCTCCATCATCCAGTATCATGTTTAGAGGCTTTTTATTTTCTCCAAAAAATAAAGTTTGTTCTATGCACCAATCAAATTCCTTTTCGTTCATTCCTTTCCATGCATAAACTGGAATTCCAACAGCAGCAATTGCAGCAGCGGCGTGATCTTGTGTTGAAAAGATATTGCATGAGCTCCATGTTACCTCTGCTCCTAGTTCGACAAGTGTTTCAATTAAAACTGCTGTTTGAATTGTCATATGTAGGCACCCAGCTATTCTTGCGCCTTTGAGAGGTTTTGTTTGTTTGAACTCATTTCTAAGTGACATCAACCCAGGCATTTCAGCCTCAGCCAATTTAATTTCGTTTCTTCCCCATTTTGCAAGTGAGATGTCTTTTACTTTGTATGGATGATACTTTACTTTATCTTTAATTTCCATTGTATATTTGTTAAAAAAAATTTTTACAAAAATACACACAAAAATTTCTACATACAATGCCTTTGATAACAAAATTCAAGTATGAAAATTTCAAATTATACCTTTGGGATATTCAAGAATCTGAAAAGGAGTTAAAGAGGGATATTTTTTCTAAGTCATTAAACGAAAGATTATTGAAAGTAAAAAGTGAGGAGTTTAGAAAGGGGATTTTATCTGTTAATCAGCTAATCAGAGCAGCTAAAATTGATATTAATGATATTTATTATTCTACTAATGGTGCACCCAATCTTAAATCTGGAAAAAATATTTCTATCTCACACTCAAAAAATTTTTCAGGTATAGCTATCAGTAAACATAAAATTGGCATTGATATAGAATCTTTTAGAAAAAAAATACTCAATATATCTCCAAAATTCTTAAATCAGAGAGAAAAACATGCAAAAAAAAAAATAGATTTACTAACTTTTATATGGACTGCTAAAGAGTCAATATATAAAGCATTCAAAATCCCAGGTATTTCATTTTCTAAACAAATCCAGATATATAACATCGACAACAATAAAAGAAAAGCATACGGACAGTTGGAATATAAAAATCAATTAAATACTTATGAAATATATTACCTTAAATTAGGGCAGAATTACATTACAATTGCTCATGAAAAGATTGATTAAATAGATGCAAGAGTTTTTGGATATTTTTTTTTCTCCCTATAAAGATTATTCTTTCTTGAATATATTTTTAGAATTTATTGCTGTATTATTTGGATTTTTAAGTGTTTTATTTTCTAAACGTAATAACATATTAGTTTATCCAACCGGTATGATTTCTACTTCAATTTTTTTTTATTTATTGTACAATTGGGGATTAATTGGAGATATGCTAATAAATGGATATTACTTTATCATTAGCATATATGGATGGTATTATTGGAGTCAATTTAAAAATGGAGAGCTCATCAATAAAATTTCAATTATGAATAGTAGTGATAAAAAGACTGTGACAATTTTATTTGTTTTTGCTTTAATTTTTGTCTTTTGTGTATACTTTCTTTTTGGCAAGCTAAATTCTATCGTTGCAATAGTAGACACAATAACAACAGCTATTTTTTTTAGTGGCATGTGGCTTTTGGCAAGAAGAAAATTAGAAAATTGGATTTTTTGGATAGTTGGAGATATAATATCAATACCATTATACTTTTATAAAGGGCTGGTATTAACAAGTTTTCAATATTTAGTTTTTACTGTAATTGCTTTTGCTGGTTACTTTGCTTGGAAAAAAGAGGCTTTATATGTTAAAAAATAAAATTTTAAAGATTGTATTGTTTGGTCCTGAATCTACTGGAAAAACAACACTTGCGAAACAATTAGCATCACATTATGAAACTCAATGGGTTCCTGAGTTTGCAAGAGAATATCTCCAAAAAAAGTGGGATTACAACCAAGAAATCTGCTCTCTAAATGATCTTCCAGTAATTATGGAGGGTCAAGCCAAACTTGAAAATAATCTTTTAAGAAAATCCAATAAGTTAATTTTTTGTGATACGAACTGTGTTGTTACTCAGATCTGGTCTCAAACTCATTTTAATGGATATTGTTCTAAAGAAATTCTATATAGGGCTAAAAATTCTGACTATGATTTTTATCTTCTTACAGATATTGATGTTCCATGGAAAAAGGATGATTTAAGAGATAGGCCAAATGATAGAAAAAAAATGTTAGATGTATTTAAGAATACTTTAGAACAGTATAAATTTCCATACAAGTTGATTTCGGGTAGTTTGCAAAAAAGAATATTGCAATCAATAAAAATAATAGATAAATTAATTTAAATAATAAATCCTTATAGTTATATTTGTAATAATTACAAGGGGGTGCTATTTGGCTGAGATTATACCCATAGAACCTGAGCAGATAATGCTGCTAAGGGAAAAGATATAATATTATCCCCTCCTTATACTTTAAACAATATACTAAAAATGAATAATTTAATCCGTACACTTCTATTTTTATTTTTTTTCAATGTTTTTTCTCAAGAAATAGAACAAAATGACACACTCAACGTTTTTGAGTTAGAGGAGGTAAAAGTCTCAACAATTAGGGCAAAAAGTACAGACCCTGTAACACACTCTAACATTAACAAAGAGGATCTAAAATCGAGAAATTTAGGTCAAGACATACCTGTTCTTTTAAATTACCTTCCTGGAGTGGTAACAACAAGTGACGCTGGAGCTGGAATTGGATACACAGGAATACGGGTTAGAGGTAGCGATGCGTCAAGGGTTAATGTAACTTTAAACGGTATTCCATTTAATGACTCAGAATCTCAAGGAACATTCTGGGTTAACCTTCCTGATTTTGCTAGTTCAGTTGAAAGTATTCAACTCCAAAGGGGAGTAGGAACTTCGACGAATGGATCTGGTGCTTTTGGAGCAAGTTTAAACATACTGACTGATGCGATTGAGGATGATCCGAATTCATCCTACAGTTCTAGTTTTGGGAGTTTTAATACCTTTAGAAATACGTTAAAGTTTTCCACAGGAATTTTAGGTAATAATTTTGTTTTGTCTGGTCGCTTGTCAAAAATAACCTCAGATGGATATATTGATCGCGCTAGTTCAAATTTGAAATCCTACTTTTTACAAGGTGCATATAAAGATGATAACACCTTGATTAAAGCTATTGCCTTTGGTGGTCATGAAATCACTTATCAATCGTGGTATGGTATAGAAGATTTGAGTGACCGAACTTATAATCCAGCTGGTGAAATTTATGATCAAAATGGAAGTTTATCTGGTTTTTATGATAAACAAGAAGATAATTATCGACAAGATCATTATCAGTTTCACTGGAATGAAAAATTGAGCCCATCATGGTCAGCATCTCTCGGTTTAAATTATACATACGGTAGAGGTTATTATGAGGAATATAATGATTCAGGGTCTGATACAAGCTTTACATATTTAGGGCTGACACCTATTCAATTTGATGATATAATAATTTCTGAATCTGAAAATGTGACGAGAAAATGGTTAGATAACGACTATTACGTATCAACATTGAGTCTGAATTATTTAAAAAATAAAACAAGATTAGATTTTGGGATATTATATAGTAAATATATTGGAGATCACTTTGGAACCCTAGTTTGGGCACAGTATGCCGGTGATGTTAGCCCAAGGAAGAGGTTTTATGAAAATAAAGGAGATAAAAGGGAATTAAATTTTTTCGTCAAATTAGAGCAACCACTTACTAATAAAATTACTGGTTTTATTGATTTACAGTATAGATCAATACAATACAATGTGAATGGTATAATCGCAGGACCCTCTATATTTAGAGTAGATAGTAATTATAATTTTATTAATCCTAAAGGAGGTTTAACTTATAAGTTGTCTTCAAATCATCAGATTTACTTATCATATTCTAAAGCGCAAAGAGAACCCTCTAGGTCGGATTTTGAAAATGGGAATCCAAAACCTGAAATTTTAAATGACTACGAGCTAGGATGGAGAATTAATGGTAATCAATTTTATGTTTATTCAAATGTTTATCTAATGGCATATAAAGATCAATTAGCATTAACCGGAGCCCTAGATGACGTAGGCACTCCAATTAGAGAAAATATTGGTAAAAGCAGTCGAGTGGGTTTGGAAATTGATTCAAAAATAAATATATACGATAAATGGTCAATACAGCCAAACATTGCTATAAGTAAGAACACTAACAAAGATTTTTATTTTAAAAGGGATGGATTGTTAACTTATTTAGGAGATACAAACCTATCGTATTCCCCAGAACTAGTATTTGGAAATATTTTGACATACAGACCAAGCGAAAGTTTAAATTTTTCTTTTTTGACAAAAATCATTGGAGATCAGTATATGAGTAATATTGATTCTGAGAAATCAAAATTAGGTTCATATTCAGTCAGTGATCTTAACATAACTTATAATTTAAATCCAAACTTTGGACTTAAAGATATAGCTGTGAATTTATTGGTTAATAATTTATTCGATAAAAAGTATGTTTCGAATGGGTATTTCTACACTTATGATGATGATTCGTCTGATGCTAATAATATTAAAACTATCGAAGGTGCAGGATATTATCCTCAAGCCGGAATAAATTTTATTTTAGGGGTGACATTTGATTTTTAATTTGATATAATTAAAATCTTATTATCCTTTTCGATTCTATAGTTCAAAAGTGGATATTGTGAATTGTTTTCATTTTGCAAATCTATTAATTGTCCAGTTGCAAGACTATATTTATAATCATCGCAAGGACAAACTGCAAGAAGACCGTCAAGCTTTAGAGCAGAACATTGTTTTATTTGGTGATTTGAACATGTCGCTTCCCAAGCAAAGAAATCATTACCGTTTAAATTAAATATTAAAAAACCGTTAATACCTTTATTTGCAACCAACTGATTTCCGCCTGCATAATTCAAATTATTGTATTCGGGTAAATTTAAATTAATTATGTGCCTAAAAGATATTTCACTTAAATATGGATTTCTGTTAATCTCTTCTTTTTTGCAATTAATGATTAACATGAAAAATAGAATTATTGTTGTCTTTTTAAAAAGTGTGAATCTGGTAAAGGAATCTAATTTCATATATTTGTTAAGAGATTTATTTAAAGTAATTGGTTTTTTTCAAATTACAAAGTTATGAGTAACGTTTCATACTATACCGAAGAAGGTTTAAAAAAACTAAGGCAGGAATTAAACAACCTCAAAGATATTGAAAGGCCAAAGGCTTCTCAGGCAATCGCTGAAGCAAGAGATAAGGGTGATTTGAGTGAAAATGCAGAATATGATGCGGCCAAAGAAGCTCAGGGAATGTTAGAGCTTCAAATTTCTAAATTGGAAAAGATACTTTCAAATGCCAGAATTATTAATGAGTCACAATTAGATGTTTCAAAAGTCTTAGTCCTATCTACGGTTGAGGTAAAAAATATAAATTCGGGACAGAAAATGAAATATACATTAGTCGCTCAGACTGAGGCAGATCTAAAAACAGGAAAAATTTCTGTAGATTCACCTATTGGAAAGGGTCTTCTTGGAAAAAGGGTTGGGGAAAAAGTTTCTATCTCAGTCCCAAATGGATCAATAAAATTAGAGATACTTAGTATTCAAAGGGAGTAATGGAAACGGTATTTTCTAAAATCATAAAAGGAACTTTACCAAGTTTTAAAGTAGCTGAAACAAAAGACTTTTTAGCTTTTTTGGATATAAATCCGAATTCTATAGGACATACGTTATGTATACCAAAAAAAGTAGAAGATAAACTATTTGACTTATCGGAAACAAATTATATAAAGCTTATGACTTTTAGCAGAAAAGTTGCTCTTGCAATTGAAAAAACAATTGATTGTGATAGGGTTGGGCTTTCAGTTATTGGTCTTGAAGTCGCTCATGTTCACATACACTTAATTCCAATAAATTCTATGTCAGATATGACTTTTGCGAATAAATTAAAGGTCGAAAATTCAAAAATGGAGATAATATCAAGGCAAATAGCTCAAAATTTTAAGAAGATCTAATCAAATCTATTGCAAATATGGTTCCCTCTGACTCACTTGTTTTTTTTACATATATTTTACCTCCGTGGTAATCTTCAATAATTCTTTTAGCAAGAGATAGACCCATGCCCCAACCCCTTTTTTTACTGGTAAAACCAGGATTAAATATTTTTTTTAAATCCATATAATTGATTCCCTGACCTGAATCATTTATAAGGATTGAAATTAGATTTTCTTTTTCCTCTAAATCTATAATTATCTTTCCCTTTCCTTTCATAGCATCTATCCCGTTTTTTATCAAGTTCTCTAAAGTCCAACTAATAAGTTGTTTGTTATGGGGAATAATTATTGGCTTATTCGAAAGTCTTAATTCGAAATGGATTAGACTCGACGTTCTTTTCTTGAGGTATTCTGTCGTTTTAGTTATTGTTGGAATTAAATCATCGAATTCTAAAATAGGATCAGATCCTATTTTAGAAAATCTATCAGTTATAATTTTGAGCCTATCTACATCATTTTCCATTTCTTCAAAACTCACCTTGGGTAAATGCCCTTCTTTAATCAGTGTTATCCAACCAATGATCGATGAAAGTGGGGTTCCAATTTGATGAGCAGTTTCCTTTGCCATGGATGCCCACAATTTATTTTGTTCAGAAATCTTGTTAGTTTTAAAAATAAAAAATATTAATAGTCCAAAAAGAATAATTATCAACAAAAGAGCTATTGGGTAGTATGTAAGTTGTTTCAATAAATTTGAGTCACCATAATAGAGTTTTTGGTCAACTAAGAGCTTTCCAGTTGAGGGATCTCTATATTGTATAGTAATTGGATTATTTTCTTTTTTTATTTTTTCAAGTTCTTTGTAGAGCTCAGTTGAATCATATTTTACATCTCCATTATGATTTTTAAAATCAATAATTTTACCGTTGTTGTCAACCTGGTACATAGGATTTACCCCAGTCTGTTGAAGAACTTTAAAAGCCAAATTAGTTGGGCTTTCATTTTCTACAAATTCTTTTTGAGCCATTGCCCACATTTCCATTTTCATTCGCTCTTGGTGTTTAATTTCTTGAAACAATATGTTAGTGTTCCATAGGATAAAAATGATAATAAAAAAAGCTCCTATTGGCCATATTTTTTTTATAGAGATTGATTTTATTTTATACACAAAAATTGTTTTAATGCAATATAGTTTTAATTTTAATAAACTTATATTTTAATGATAATAGGCAAAAACTTTTATTATTTTTGGATAAAAAAAGATTTATGGAAGTTATAGGTAAAATTAAATGGATTGATGAGATCAGAGAGTATGGATCTAATGGATTTAAGAAAAGAGAGGTTGTTGTTACAACTGAAGATCAATATCCTCAACATATTTTGGTCGAATTTGTTCAGGATAAGTGTGAGATACTCAATTCATTCCAAATTGGAAATAATGTCAAAATTGGTATAAATTTAAGAGGAAGAGAATGGACGAATCCAGAGGGACAAGTAAAATATTTTAATTCTATTCAAGGATGGAGAATTGATCTTATTGATGATGAAACTAGTCAGGAATTACCCCCAATGCCCCCACCAATCCCTTCAGAAAATATTGATAAAAATCAATCTGAGGAAGAAGATGATTTACCATTTTGATTTTCGTAATACATAAAACAATTTGACTCATGTCCATCAATAAATCCTGAGGACATTAGAAAGGAATTAATTATTATTGGACCAATAAACTTAAATTTATCATTTCTCATTCTTTGGTAGACAATTTTTGACAATTCAAGCCCCGTATCTATTGAATCTTCTTGATACGATTTATTAAATAAACTTATTTTTATTTTGTTAATGTAGTTGTAAAATCCCTTATGGTTTTGTCTAACTTGTATTAAACATTTTGCATTGGATATTGCAGATAGTATTTTTAATTTGTTTCTAATTATGTTTGTATTGGACATAAGAGAGTTAATTTTGTGAGTGTTATAATTTGCAATTTTTTTAAAATTGAAATTATCAAACCCTTTATTGAAGCTCACTCTTTTTTTTAAAATTGTATGCCATTTCAAACCTGCCTGAAAAATTTCTAGCATTAATAATTCAAACAATTTTTGGTCATCAAAAACAGGCTTTCCCCACTCATTGTCGTGGTAAGAAATGTATTGATCATCGCCCAAACACCAGGAGCACCTTGTTTTATTTTTCACTTACAAATTATACTATACGTAATTACCTTTTTTCTAAACTAAAGATAATCTGCAAAACCCAGTAATTATTAGATCTTTACTTTTTGACGAAACATAATCTGCAACACTTATTTTTCCGTCCTTAATATAGCTTTGGTTTACTAGGGTATTGTCTTTAAAAAATCTCTTTATTTTTCCAGATGCTATCTTATCTAACATTTCTTCAGGTTTTCCTTCTTGACGTAGTTGATCTTTTGCAATTTCTATTTCTTTTTCTACTAAGGTTGAGTCTACTCCTTTTTCATCTAGGGCAATTGGATTCATTGCAGCAGCTTGCATTGCAACGTTTTTTGCAATCTCTGGTGAATCACCGATTGAAAGAGATAAACCTGATAAAGTGGCTATTTTGTTACCAGCATGAATGTATGAACCTACAAATGGTGCTTCTAAGATTTTAAATCCACCAATCTCGATTTTTTCACCAATAACACCTGTTTGTTCTGTGAGTTTGTCAGATACCGTAAAATTTTCGAAGTCAGAGTTTAAAAAAGAATCTAGTGTATTATGATTTATAGCAAGATTTGCAAGGGAATTCGCAAGTTTGAGATAGGATTCGTTTTTAGCTACAAAATCGGTTTCGCAATTTATCGAAATTAATATTCCGCGAGTATTATTTTCATTAACTTTTGCTAAAGTTACTCCCTCAGAGGAAACTCTGTCTGCTCTGTTAGCAGCGACTTTTTGACCTTTTTTTCTGAGATTTTCAATGGCTTTTTCGAAATTTCCGTCAGCCTCTACTAAAGCCTTTTTACAATCCATCATTCCGGCACCAGTTAATTTTCGCAATTTGTTTACTTCTGAAGCGGTAATTTTCACGTATATAGGTTTTGGTTATATTACTTTTTTTCTTTTTGAGTAGTTTTACTTTTTGATTTCGTTTTAGTCTTTTTTGCAGTTTCTTTTTTATCCTCAACCTTATCTTTAGTCTTGACTTCTTTTTTATTCTCAATCTTAACTTTAGTCTTGGCTTCTTTTTTATCCTCAACCTTATCTTTTGTCTTGGCTTCTTTTTTATCCTCAACTTTGTCTTTAGTCTTGACTTCTTTTTTTACCTCAACTTTATCTATTCCTTCAACGTCCTCGTTTAGTTTAGTTTCATCTTCAATATTTGGCTGATTTACTTGGATTTCCTCATTGGATTGATTTTTTTCATTAAGTTCTGCTTCTTTTTCGGTTTTTCTTTCGGATAATCCCTCAGCAATTGAGGCCGTAACCAAACTAATGATTTTATCAATGGATTTTGAGGCATCATCGTTGGATGGTATAACAAAATCAACCTTCCTCGGGTCAGAGTTTGTGTCCACCATTGCAAATATTGGAATATTTAATTTCTGAGCTTCTTTCACTGCGATACTTTCTCTTTTTATGTCAACAACAAAAACAGCACCTGGGAGTCTTGTCATATCTGTTATAGACCCCAAATTCTTTTCAAGTTTGGAGCGCATTCTATCTACTTGCAATTTTTCTTTTTTTGAGAGAGTTTCAAAAGTACCGTCTTTTTTCATTTTATCAATTGAACTCATTTTTTTAACCGCTTTTCTGATAGTCACAAAATTTGTTAACATACCACCTGGCCATCTTTCCGTAATGTATGGCATACTAATTTTTTTTGAGTAACCAGCAACTATATCCTTTGCTTGTTTTTTTGTAGCTACAAAAAGAATTTTTCTACCTGATAAAGCAATCTTTTTTAATGCTTTTTGTGCTTCGTTGATTTTTGCAGCTGTTTTGTATAAATTTAGAATATGAATACCATTTCTTTCCATATAAATATATGGTGCCATATTTGGATTCCATTTTCTTGTAAGATGGCCGAAATGAACACCGGCTCCCAATAATTCTTTAACTTCTGTTTGTGTCATAATATTTAGTTTACATTCTTAATTTAGTAGTAGCAACAGAACTTTAGTTCTATTTAGATGCTAAACTAACATCCGCATTGGCGGTTAGACATTGGTTTATAATATGATTTAGGTTAGTTTTTCTCAAATTTTTTTATTTATTATCGTTTTGAGAATTGGAATTTTTTTCTAGCTTTTTTCTGTCCGTACTTTTTTCTTTCAACCATTCTGGGATCTCGAGTTAGTAATCCCTGTGGTTTTAATACTGACCGATTTTCCGTATCTATTTTACACAAAGCTCTTGATATTGCAAGTCTAATTGCTTCAGCTTGACCAGTTATACCACCACCTTTGACTGTTGCCTTAAGATCAAAAGAATCTTTTGTGTTGGTCAGAGAAAAAGGTTGAATAATTTTATATTGTAGAGGAGCAGTTGTAAAATAATCAGTATATTTTTTTTTATTTATTATAACATTACCTTTCCCTTTCGACAGAAAGATACGAGCGACTGATTTTTTTCTACGACCAATAGTATGAATTGCTTCCATTATAAAAAGTCTTTAATATTAATTTCTGTTGGATTTTGAGATTCTTGTTTGTGAGTACTACCCGAGTAAACTTTTAAATTCCTGAAAAGCCGAGCTCCTAATTTATTTTTTGGTAGCATTCCTTTTACGGCTTTTTCAACAAGTCGAGTATTATTTTTTTGGTGAACTTGCTCAGCTGAGAGGCTTTTTTGTCCTCCAGGATAACCAGTATGTCGGATGTACTGTTTTTGGCTCCACTTGTTTCCTGTAAAAACAATTTTTTCAGAATTTATGACAATGACGTTGTCACCACAGTCAACATGTGGTGTAAAATTTACTTTATGTTTACCTCTAAGAAGGATAGCAATAATTGAGGCAGATCTGCCTAATGGAAATCCGGCAACGTCGACTAATAGCCAATTCTTCTCTACGGTCTTGGAATTTACTGAAAGTGTTTTGTAACTTAATGTGTCCAATGATTATATTTTAAAGTTATTGGCCTGCAAATGTACTATTTAAAAATGTTTTGAAAAAATATTTTNGTCGAAACTGTNAAAATATTTAATGNGCATCTAACCAATGTTTGCCNTGACCNATGTCNACTATCAGTGGAACTTTTAGCTTGAAAGCACTTTCCATTTTATTTTTCACCATTTTTTTTAATTCATCAGACTCTGAAATTGGAACATCAAAAACTAATTCATCGTGAACTTGGAGTAACATTTTAGATCCCCAATTTTCNGAGATAAGTTTTTTATGTATTTCAATCATTGCTATTTTTATAATATCCGCAGCGCTTCCTTGAATAGGTGCATTAACAGCATTTCTCTCTGCTCCACCTCTAATGAATGAGTTTGCAGAATTTATATCNTTCAAATATCTTCTTCTGCCCAATACGGTGGACACATAACCGTGNTCTCTNGCAAAATTAATTTGCTCCTGCATGTAATGTTTTAGCTTAGGGTAGGTCAAATAATATGATTCAATTAGTTTTTTTGATTCTGTTCTGTCAAGATTAGTTTGNTGGCTTAAACCAAAAGCTGAAACACCATATAATATTCCAAAGTTTATNGTTTTGGCATTACTTCTTTGTTCTTTTGTAACTTTTTCTAATGGAACATCAAACACCTTGCTTGCGGTTGCTTGATGAATATCAAGACCATTCTCAAATGCAGATATCATATTTGATTCTTCACTTAAGGATGCGATTATTCTTAGTTCAATTTGAGAGTAATCTGCTGCTACAATTAGGTTGTTATTTCCACTTGAGACAAAAGCTTTTCTNATTTGTNGACCTCTCTTTGTCTTAATTGGTATATTCTGCAAATTCGGTTTATTACTACTTAACCTTCCAGTGGATGTAACNGCTTGATTATATATAGTATGAANTCTNTTAGTCTTTTTATTGATTTCCTTTGGTAAAGCCCTAGCNTATGTATTTAGTAGCTTTTGAAGAGAGCGCCATTTGAGAATATCTTTTACTATTTCATAATCTTTAGCTAAGTAAGAAAGAATTTCCTCCGACGTAGAATATTGACCAGTTTTTGTTTTTTTTGGCTTATCTACCAGTTTCAATTTGTCGAAAAGNATAATTCCAAGTTGTTTGGGTGATGCGATATTAAAACTTTCTCCAGCCTTTTTATATATCTCAATTTCGATAGAATTTATGTCATCCTCTAGATCAGTGGAGAGTTTTTCAAGAAATTTAGTATTTAGACAAATACCCTCGCACTCCATTGAAGCNANGACAGAAACTAAAGGTATCTCAATTTTTTTAAATAAGTTTACCATATTCAAACTAACTAATTCTTTTTCGAAATGCTGTTTTAGTTGCAACGTAATATCCGAGTCTTCAACTGCATATTCTTTTATGGTCAATAAATCAACGTCTCTCATATTTCCTTGATTTTTNCCNTTATTACCNATTAGATCTGTTATTGGTTTTGGTTTATATCCCAAATATGCCTCAGATAAAATATCCATCCCATGTCTCATATCAGGGTTAATCAAATAATGGGCGATTAACGTATCAAAAACAGGACCTTTTACATCAACACCATATTTTTTTAAAACTTTAATATCATATTTTAGGTTGTGACCAATTTTTTCAATTTCTAAATTCTCAAAAAATATTGAAAACTCTTTTAAAATGATAATTGTATCGTCAATATTTTCNGGCAAGCATAAATAATAACCTTTGCCNGCCTCCCAGGAAAAAGAGATACCAATTAGTTCAGCCTTGAGAGCATCAATATTTGTGGTCTCAGTGTCAAAAGAAACTGATTTTTGCTTTAAAATATTTTTAATTAAAAGAGATGTTCCTAGGGGATCATTAACCAATTGATAGAGGTGAGGAGTATTAGATAAATTTCNTTTTTTTGATTCTGATTNAATTGATCCGGTGCCCGGTGAATTAAATAAATCAAGTTGATCGCCAGACTTTTTCTCTGATTTTATCAAACTTTCATTCTCAGTAGGATTAATTTTATCAAATCCAAAAACTTTTTTAAAGTTATTGAGCAGTCTTTTGAATTCCAATTCTTCAAAAATTTCACTAATTAAATTNATGTTAGGAGTATCCATTTCAAACTCTTTTGCATTGAAATCAACTGGAACATTTAGTAAAATTTTTGCCAGTTCTTTTGATAACAGCCCCATTTCCTTATTTAATTCAATTTTTTCTCTGAGTTTACCTTTAATCTTATTTGTATTATTTAAAAGGTTTTCGATTGAGCCATATTCAGCTAAAAACTTTTTAGCAGTTTTATCTCCCACTCCTGGTAATCCAGGTATATTATCAACTGAATCCCCCATCATTCCTAAATAATCAATTACTTGCTCTGGTCTTTCAACTTGAAATTTGTCTTGAACTTCTTTTACCCCCCATATTTCATAATCGTTACCCATCCTNGGTGGTCTGTACATAAAAATATTGTCNGAAACTAATTGTGCGAAATCTTTATCAGGTGTAACCATGTAAACTTGAAAACCTTTTTTTTCTGCCTTTTTTGCGAGTGTTCCAATTATGTCGTCTGCTTCGAAACCCTCTTTTATTACTANAGGGATTTGCATTGCTGTTAAAATTTTCTCTATAAAGGGTACTCCAAGCTTAATTGCNTCGGGAGTTTCGTCNCGATTTGCTTTGTATTCACTAAAAACTTCTNATCTCGATTTTGAACCCCCTTTATCAAAACATACTGCTAAATATTCTGGACGTTCTCTTTTAATTACATCTATTAGTGAATTAGTGAAACCCATTATGGCTGAAGTATCAAATCCTTTTGAGTTAATTCTTGGGTTTTTAATAAACGCATAATAACCTCTAAATATTAAAGCATATGCATCAAGTAAAAAAAGTCGTTTATTATTTTTCATAAATTTCAACAAATAAATTTAAAATTTTATGATTTNTTTTTTGAACATAACAAATATAGTATTTCGTTTTAGTAACCTGTACTTTTTGTAATTTACTGGGGTGAAAGATTTGATTAAACATGANTATTATATGAAAAAGGCTNTAGATGAGGCAAAAANTGCTTTAGATAAAGGAGAGGTACCTGTTGGCGCCNTAGTTGTTATTGATAATAAAATAATAGCTAGAGCACACAATTTGACTCAAACCTTAAATGATNCTACNGCACATGCAGAGATGTTGGCAATTACTTCTGCATCCAATTTTCTAAATGGNAAATANCTGAACGGTTGTTCTTTATATGTTACACTTGAGCCATGCGCGATGTGTGCTGGGGCCTTGTATTGGAGTNAGATAGATCAGNTGATTTTTGGTGCTTTAGATACTAATAANGGGTATTCCAAGTATGGAGACCTTTTACATCCAAGAACNACTGTTATAAGTGGCCTTTGTCAGAATGAATCTACGAGTTTGATTAAGGGTTTTTTTAAAAAAAAAAGAAAATAAAAAAACCTCCACAAAATGGGGAGGTTTTATNTAGCTATATATAATCAGAATTATAGTTTTGTAATATTGGAAGCTTGTTTTCCTTTATTACCTTCTTCCTCTGTATATTCAACTTTGTCTCCTTCTTGGAGTGATAGTCCATTTAAAGCAGTGACATGAACAAACACATCCTCACTTGACTCATCATTTGTAATAAACCCATATCCTTTGGATTCATTGAAAAATTTAACTGTACCAGTCATATTGTATTTATAAAATAATTTCGGCTAAGTTACACCAACTTTCTATTATGAAAACTTTTATTGAACTTTTTTTTTCTTTTTTGTAGTTTTTATCACATNANAATTCTCTTTGGTAAGAGTNTAGTCCTTAATATTCTTANCTTTCCANCGATAGAATAAAAATAATGGTAAGAAAATTATAACTGAAAAAAGAACTGTAAATCCTATTATTTTTTCACCATAAACATNGTTTTCGACTATATCCTTAGTATAAAACCCGAAAAAAAAGGATAAAATGATTAAAAAAAAAAGAAAGCGAATTGTAAGCTTCATTTTANATANTATTGATTTTTATNCCTAAATCGTCTAATTGNTTCTTTTTAATNTGAGATGGAGAGTTAATCATTGTATCTTTCCCTGAATTATTTTTTGGAAATGCAATATAGTCCCTTATTATTTCATCTCCATCGAGAATTGCTACAAGTCTATCAAGACCAAATGCAATTCCTCCATGCGGTGGGGCACCGTATTTAAAAGCATTTGTTAAAAATCCAAATTGTTCTGTAGCTTCATTATCTGATAATGCAAGTATTCTAAAAATTTCTTTTTGAAGTTTTGAGTCATGAATTCGAATTGATCCTCCCCCTATTTCATTTCCGTTGAGAACTAGATCATATGAGTTTGCCCTTACTTTTTCTGGATTTTTAGTCAATAATTGTATGTCCTCCTTTTTTGGTGATGTGAAAGGGTGGTGCATAGCATGAAAGCTTTTTGATTCAGAATCAAATTTTAATAAAGGAAAATCCGTAACCCATAGTGGGGCGAAAACTTTTGGGTCTCTAAGTCCAATTTTCTCAGCAATATTGAGTCGTAGTTCTCCTAATTGTTTTTGTGTTTTTTCTTTTTCCCCTGAGAGAATAAATAATAAGTCACCTGGTTTTGCACCTATAATTTTTATCCATTTTAATAAAATATCATTGGAATAAAATTTATCAACAGAAGATTTTAGCGTCTTGTCATTATTATATTTTACCCATACAATACCTTTGGCTCCAATTTGTGGTTTTTTTACCCATTCAATCCAATAATCTATATCTTTTCTACTAAATTTAGCACCATTTTCAATTGAAAAACCAATTATTGATTCACTTGAATCAAAAATATTGAAACCATTTCCTTTTGCCTTTTCAGTTATGTCACCAAATTTCATTTGAAATCTTATGTCAGGCTTATCAGTTCCATATAAACTAATGGCCTCATCATATGTTATTCTGGGAAATTTACCGAGTTTGTAATTATTTATTTTTTTTATTAAATGTGATATTAAATTTTCAAATTCATTCAAAATATCTTCTTGAGTTACAAAACTCATTTCACAATCAATCTGAGTAAATTCAGGTTGTCTATCCGCCCTTAAATCTTCATCTCTGAAACACTTTACTATTTGAAAATAACGGTCAATTCCTCCAACCATTAGGAGTTGTTTAAAGGTTTGTGGGGACTGAGGCAAAGCAAAAAATTCTCCAGGGTTCATTCTTGAGGGTACAATAAAATCTCTAGCACCCTCTGGAGTTGATTTTATCAAATATGGAGTCTCAATATCTATGAAGCCTTTATTNCTTAGATAATTTCTGACTTCCATTGAAACTTTGTGACGAAATATTAATTTTTCTTTGATTTTATTTCTTCGAATATCAAGATATCTATATTTCATTCTCAATTCATCTCCTCCATCTGAATTGTCCTCTATTGTAAATGGNGGGGTATTAGATGGATTTAANATTTCTAAACTACTAACTAATACCTCAATACAACCTGTATTAATATTAGAATTCTTAGATTCCCTTTCAATNACTTGACCATTAATCTGAATAACAAATTCTCTTGAGATATTCTGTGCCTTTTCAAATAATTTTTTTGAAGATCTTTTTTCGTCAAAAATAAGTTGTGTAATCCCATAGCGGTCTCTTAAATCAATCCATATTAAGAATCCTTTATTTCTTATCTTTTGAACCCAACCAGCAAGTATTACTTTTTTATTTANATCTGCTAATTTTAATTCTCCGCAATTATGTGATCTTATCATATTTGTAAAGTAAAGTACAAAGATATTAAGTTAATACATTAAATTCCCTTCCATTTATTTAATACTAATTTAAGTTGGTAAACTAAATAAAAACAGCTTGGAACAATAAATAAAGTTAAAAAAGTTGAAAAGGCGAGTCCAAAAATAACAGTCCAGCACAGTGGCCCCCAAAATATAACATTATCTCCACCTATATATATGTTGGCATTCCATTCAGTGAAAAGTGAAAAGAAATCAATGTTTAGTCCTGTTGCCAAAGGAATTAGCCCTAAAATAGTTGTTATTGCTGTTAGAATAACAGGTCTTAGTCTTGCCGTACCACCACTCACAATAGCCTCTGTGACTTCATGTTTTGGAAGTAAGTTAACCATTGGAATTTCTAAATCTTCTTTTTTTCTAGCAATCAATAGTTGNGTGTAATCAATTAAAACTACACCGTTATTTACAACAATTCCCGATAGAGCTATGATACCCATCATTGTCATCATGATAACAAAAGGCATNTTAAATATGCTAATNCCATATAAGACTCCNGTAAAACTCAGAAAAATTGATAACAATATAATTAANGGATTTGAAATTGAATTAAACTGAAGAACTAATAGAAAAACAATCATACCAAGAGCAGCTAATAGAGCGCCAGTCAAAAATCTCATATTTTTTCCTTGCTCCTCAATTTCTCCAGTAAATTTTAGCTCTATTTCAGGACTAATANCTGAGTAATTAGAAATACTTTGTTTTACTTTGTTAACGACTTCGTTTCCGTTATANCCNGCCAATACTGGAGAATATAGTGTAACTACCCTTTTTAAGTTAGAATGTTTAATTGCACTAAAAGATANAGAGTTACTTGGCTTTACCATAACACTCAAGGGTATTTTTTTTATTTTTCCAGTAGCTTGATCTCTAAAAACTATATACTGNTCTAAAAGTTGAGTAATATCATCTCTATTTNATTTATTTAATCTAACATTTATNTCATAATCCTCCCCATCTATTTTATATACNCCAGATTTTTCNCCAAAAACAGAACCACGTAATTGTTGACCAATTTGTCCCGCAGTTACTCCAAGTGATCCAGATTTTTTCCTATCAACATTGATTATAATCCCAGGTTTATTTTTATTAACGTCAATTTTTAATTCCTCAATACCAAGAATGTTTTCAGTATTCAAATAATTTTTTAAGTCTTCAGCAGTTTCTATTAGTTCATCATAATTTTCACCCGAAAGTTCAATATTTACTGGATAGCCAACAGGTGGTCCTTTAGGGTCTTTTTCAATTGAAATTGAAACTCCTGCATATTTATCTTTTATTTCGTTTTGTAATTCCATTCGGAGATTCTCGCTTGAATAACCCTGCCTGTATTTAAACTCTGAATTGGTGATTGTTATCTTAGACTTATGAGGCATCTCCTGATCCCCACCATTGTCAATTTCAGGATTGTGAGATCCTAAACCCACAAATGCAATGTTTGATTCAACCATGAAATTTTTAGATCCGTTTGTATACTTAGGGTTACTAATAACTTTCTGAACATCAGCCTCAACTAGCTTAGCTATTGAGTTAGTTTTATTGATTGATGTACCTTCTGGATATTCTATGTATATAAAGATTTGATTTGGTTCATTTTCAGGAAAAAATTCAACTTTTGGACTTGACAGTCCCAAAATAACAAAGGATGAGAAAAGTAATACAATTGTCATCATGAGCAGAACAATCGGATTTCTTCCCTTTAATGTTAATCGTAATAGTTTTGTATAGAATTTTTCAATTTTAATTAAGCTGACTTTTCTAAAGTACAGGGCCCATTTTTTTAAGAAAAGTTTATAAGCCCAAAAAAGGAGGTTAAAAACTATTAGTAGTGTCCCTATTCCTCTCATAGTACCAGGGAAAAAAACTAAAATTGTGCCGATAGTAAAAATGACATAGGTTATTCTTATTAATTTCTTTTTTCCAATTATTTTATCCTTTGTGCTCATATATTTTGATATCAGCATTGAATTAAAAAAAATAGCCACAATTAAAGATGAACCTAATACAATTGAAAGTGTAAAAGGAAAAAATATCATAAACTCACCTATTCGGCCGGGCCAAAAACCTAATGGAAGAAATGCTGCAACTGTTGTGGCTGTTGAGACAATTATAGGAGATGCTATTTCACCAATACCTTTTTTTGCAGCGTCGATTACCCCCATACCTTCTTTCTCCATCAGTCTATAGGCATTTTCAACAACAACAATTCCATTGTCAACAAGCATTCCTAATCCCATTATTAAGCCAAAAAGAACCATTGTATTTATGGTGCTCCCAAGAAACTTGAGAATCATAAATGACATAAGCATTGACATTGGAATGGCAAATCCAACAAATAGAGAATTTCTAAAACCTAAAAAAAACATTAGAACTGTTATAACAAGGATAATTCCAAAGATTATGTTATTGACTAAATCACTTACTAAGTTTTTTGTTGTGTTTGATTGATCATTTGATATTTCAATATCAATTGTCTTTGGGAAGTTTTTTGATTTAACTCTATCAATCAATGACCTTATTTTTTCAATAGTTAGAATTAAATTTTTACCACTTCTTTTTTTTATATCTAAAACAAGCGCAGTTTTACCNTTTGATCTGGCATATGAGTTTTTTTCCTTTTCTTTAAAACTTATCTTTGATATATCCCCTAAATAAAGTATTCCGTTTTGAGTTTTTACCACAAAATTTNCCATTTCCTCTGGTGTNCTTATTTCTCCTAAAAGCCTTAAATTTTTTCTNGATCCGTCACCAACNTCAATACTTCCAACAGACACGGTATTATTCTCTCTTTTAATTGTATTGATTATATCACTAAAAGAGACCGATGCTGCAGTCATTTTTATCAAATCGATAGCAACTTCAACTTCAAAATCTTGTACACCTCTTAAAGAGACTTCCTTGATTTCTGGTAATTCCTCAATTTTATCTTTTAGTAATTCNCCATAATACTTAAGCTCTNTNATTGANAGATCACCNGTTAATCCAATATTTAATACAGGAATTTCTTCTGATAATTCTAATTCGAAAACAGATGGTTCAATTTTGGCATCATTNAAAGTAGGCCAATCTGAACCGGATGTAATGATATCTACTTTATCTTTGACTTGAACTTTGGCACTTTCGTTAGTTATACCNTCATCAAATTTTACCCTTATNAAAGAAACATTTTCTTTTGAAACTGATTTTATTTCATCTAAGTTTTTAACACCTTTTAGCTGTTCTTCAAGTGGATCAGTAATTAGCCTCTCAATATCTTCTGCAGTGTTACCTGGAAAAACAGAGCTTACGAATATTATGTTTTCTTTTATTTCTGGGTAATTTTCTCTNGGCATNGAGAAATAGGAAGAAACACCTAAAAAAAAGAATACGCCAATTATAACGTATATTACAGTACTGTGATCAATAGCCCAAGAAGAGGGATAAAATTCTTTTAGTTTTGAGGANTTTTTCATTGAATCGGGATATTGTGTTTAATTCTTACAATTTGGTTATTCTTTACCATTCTATTTCCTTCTAAAANTATTGTGTCGCTGGNCTTCAAACCTTCAATTATTTCAACTTTGGTTTTTGAGCTTTTACCTAATTTTACTTCAGTTTTAACTACTTTATATTTCTTGTCTTCGCCAGGAATTGAATTTATTTTGTANACAAAATATTTACTATNACTATTCTCAAAAATATCTTTTCNATTTATCATTATTGCAGCTGGNTTATAATAGTCATTGACAGAAATTTTTGCAGTCATGTTAGGTTTTAAGCCGTGGTTTTTGTTTTCAATTAATGTTTCAACTCTAAAGTTCCTATTACTCGGATTTATAAAGTTTCCAACAAGTGAAACTTTTGCAGGAAATTTTCTCGATATNACTGGAAAATATACTTCAACTTCTGCNCCTTTTTTTATGTTACTNAAATGGATCTCGGGTACTTCTGCTACAACTTTAACTTTATCTAAATTNATTATCCTAAGGACAGGAGTCATTCCTGGAATAACATTGCTTCCNTTTTCAGCTATAATATGGTCAATGANNCCATCAAANGGTGCAATTATTTTTGACTTTGCNAATTNATCTTTNGCCTGAATAATTTCTTTTTCAACACTTAAGTAGTCAGTTTTTGCCTTTAGAAACTGAATNTCACTTCCAATTTTTTCATTCCATAAATTCAANTGNCTCTNGTAAGTTGTTTTTGCTAAGTTAAGNTTCAATTCAAGCTGTTCTAATAANGCTTGAATACCAGTNTTTGANAATTCTACTAATGTTGAACCTTTNGNAACTNTNTCNCCTTCTTTAAATTTTATAGATTTTATTATTCCTGGAATTTCAGGGTATAAAACCAAATTTTTATCTGACTTCACTGANCCCTGGATTTCAATNAAATGCTTAAATGGTTTAAGAGTCAATTGTTTTGTATTTACTAAAGTATATTTTTGATTTTTGTCAAGTTTAAAAATTAAATTATCTAAAACTTTTAATTGGTTTTGAATTTTATTCATTTCGTCAGTTAAGATTGATTTTTTTTGTTGAACCAATTTTAAATCACTAGTTTTTTTTAATAACTCTAAATCCAATTTTTGTTCATTATCACAACTTGAAAGCATGATTANAAGAANCAATTTGAATATGTTTTTTTTCATTATTTTAATTGTTATAATTATTGAGGAGTATCTCTAAATTTGTCTTTTTTGTAATTAAGTTTTTAATTGAATTAAGATAATTTTTTTGAGCAGTAAATAGCTGATTTTGTGCTTGCCTTAGTTCAAAACTACTTGCAATTCCCTCAGAAAATTTCTTTTGATTCTTTCTTTCAATCCTTTCNGCAAGTTTCATATTATTTCTTTCAACATTAAAATTATCAATTGCTAATTCGTANCTCGCTTTTGCATTTTTTGCTGAGATCTTAATTTTCTGTTGNGTATTTTGTAATTTGGATTTCGATTGTTCATATGAAATTTTTGCAATTTGAGAGCCAGCTGATCTCCCAAGGGAGCTAAATATTGGAACCTCAAGATTTACTCCAAACAGAGCTGATCCAAACCACTTTTGATTCTGGTTATAAAATGTGAAAGAATTACTATTACCAGTATATGCACCACTTATAAAAGACGAAAGCTTGGGTAGAGCNTTNCTCTGCTCAAGTTTATATTCAAGTCTTTTATATTCTACATCATTCANCGCTATTTTAACATCAATATTAGAATTAATATCCCAANCATTAGTTTCAGGTAACATNTATATNTGAGAATCAACTATGGATTCNAGTGAGCTANCTAAATTTAATNTTTCATTNTCNTCTAAACCTAGNATAATTTTTAATAGGTCTTTTGATAATTCACTATACNGCTTTGCAAATTTTCTTTTGGAATTAAGTTCAGATAAAGTAATATTTAATTGTTCTAAATTTTCCTCTTCAATAAGGCCATTTAGTAATAAATTTTTTGTCTCCTTGAGGGTTTGATATAGATTATCAATATTTTTATCTATGAANTCAATGTTAGCTTTTGATATAAGNGTATTCATATATGCTTCTATGACTAATTTCTTTATTTCTAGGTTAGTTTTTTGTAGTGCATTTTTGGAGACTTGTAAATAGGTTTTNGTTGCCTTTACACCAATTATATATGAACCATCGAATAGAAGCTGAGTCATTCTTGCCGAACCGATAAAATTTTGTTCTGTTCCAAAACTAACNTCTGTAAATTCTCCTTCTTTACCACCAAAAAATTGAGATGGGATTAATGATACAGGTAATTCTAAAAAGTTATTGTAGCTAATGTCAGCAGATAGTTGAGGCAATCCTGTTGAAATAACTTTCCATTTTTCGCTATACGCCTTGTCAACTTCGAGTTTAGCATTTTTTATTTCTGTATTATTCTCCAGAGCAAATTCAATTGCTTCTTCAAGGTTTAAACTTAAAGTTTTCTCTTGTGATAAGGCAGTAATGCTAAAAAGAAGAATTATTTTATATGTAATTTTTTTCATCGAGGTAAACTGTTATTAATTCTGTTTAAAAGATCTAAGCCTTTTTTTGTTGATATTGCTCTGACGTGGTATTCTATGAATTCCTCCAATACCATTTCAATTTTGAATTCTTTCAAAGGAAATAGGTCAACATCTCTAACTCCTCGCATACCATTAATATATATTCGAGTGATAAAATCTATATTAATATCTTTTCTGAAGTACCCAGTTTCCATACCCTTTTGCAGACTTTCGTTTATAGTGTCTCTTACCAAATCTAATTCTCTGTTTTTCAGCTCAGTATATATTTCGGGATAAAATTTTTGAAGTTGGAATTGAGGAGCTGTTTCTGTATTTCCAAGAATTTTCATAACCTCTTTTTTAATTTGAAAGAGTTCAATTATTGGATTGTTTGTATTTTCTCTTAAGTCTCTGAAATTTTGAGTTATTGATTTTTGAAGGGATTCTGTACATGAGCTTATTAATTGATTTTTATTTTCAAAATATTGATAAATGGTTTTTTTTGAAATAGACATTGAATGTGCCAAGTCCTCCATAGTTACAGTTTTGAAGCCAATTGATAAGAATAGCTCTGATGCCTTTTTAATAATTTTTTCTCTCATAAAGTTTGCAAAATTAGTAAAGGAAACTATAAAAACCAAATAAGTTTCCATTGTTTATTTATGATTAATTGACATAAATCATATATTTACCAGTATTTAGTATATATGTCCACATTTAGAACATATCATGAACTTTTTGTTGATTATTTAAAATCAACTTTAACTGATAAATCGCCTAAGAGTTTATATGAGCCAACAACATATATTCTTAATTTGGGTGGTAAGAGAATCAGACCTATACTTGTATTAATTTCGGCTCATATTTTTGAGGGCAAGGTTAAAAATGTACTACCCGCTGCTTTAGCTATTGAAATATTTCATAATTTTTCTCTTGTACATGATGATATAATGGATAATGCTCCATTAAGAAGAGGAAAAGAAACTGTTCATCAAAAATGGGATCTAAATACAGCTATTTTATCAGGAGATGTTATGTTAATTTGGTCTTATGAAATACTTCAGCAATATCCAATTAAAATTTCTTCAGCTTTGACTAAGATTTTTTCAGAAACGGCAAGAAAAGTATGTGAGGGTCAACAATTAGATATGGATTTTCCTAGAAAAAAAAATATTTCTATGATAGAATACATGAAAATGATTGAGTTTAAAACAGCTGCTTTACTTGGATGTGCTATGTCGGTTGGTGCAATAATCTCAGGGGCTTCAATGAATCAAATCCAAAAAATAAATTCTATTGGTATTGAATTAGGATTAATCTTTCAACTACAGGATGATTATCTAGATATTTTTGGTAGTAGTAATAAGATTGGTAAACAAATAGGTGGGGATATTATTGAAAACAAAAAAACTTTTCTGCATGTTTTTGTAAAAGATAATGGATCATCAAGGGAGATATCTGATTTTAATAATTTTTTGAAATTAAAACCTAAAGAATCAGTAAAAAAAATAACTGAAATCACTAAAATTTATGATACTAGCGGAGCAACTACAGCCTTAAAAAATAAAATTAAGTCATTAAAAAAATCAGTTTTTAAAAAAATAGACAAACTAAACCTTGATGAATCTAAACAAAATTTAATAATTAGTTTTTTTAATAAAATAATAGAAAGAGATTTTTAAAAAATTCTCCTCAGTAATGCGTCAACAAACCACCTTTTTTTAAACGTAAGCATAAGCCCAAGCTCCTCAAAAAAATTAGTTTGATTATCTAAAAATTTAAATATTAGTTCTGGTTTATTTTTTTCAAACATTTTCTTAAACAACAAACTTCCTTTATCATTATGCTTATTTAAAACGTCCAAGAAAAGTAAATCATAGTACCAAAATCTTGTATTTTTTTCAAATTCATTTAAAGGTTTGTTTTCTTTCAAAAAAGAAATTAACAAATTGGTTTTATTTAAAGTGTTCAAAAAAGTGTAACCCGTACTGGCTTTAGTCCATCCACCTGCAGTCCCAATATTTAAAATACTTTTTGTGTTATTTGATTTGAATTTGTATGCTGTCATAGGTATACTTCCTTTTTCGCTTTCGATTATGCTAAATTTTCCAGGATCGAGGTTAATCAAGTATTTTTTTATTGAATTTATATATTCCTCTTTTACTAATTCTTTAGGAGAGAATAAAGTATATTCTATTAATGCTTTATTTTGGGTGATTGGAAGAACATACATAAACCTAGTTGAATTTTTTTGAGGTATATCAAAATCCATAAATGTTACTTCGTCTGGTTTAAATATTTTTTTTTCAGTTTGAATCATTTGACCAATGAAATGTTGTTTTAACAAAGGAAATTTATTTTGTTTTGATAATTTATTTTTATCTAATACACTAGAAAAAATATTATCTCCAAAAAAAGCTCCCTTATCAGTTTTTACAACATTGGTTTTTTCATCTATGGAATTAATTTTTGCACTTAAATATTCGAAATTTTTCTGTTTGTTTTTTAAATATTTGAAGTTGTTATAAAAATCAATTCCTCTTATTAATTTATAAGTGTAGGGATCTGTTAAGAATTTAGTCTTGAAATTTTTAGCTTTAAAAATTGCATGAGACCAATTTTTACTGACTAAATGGTCTAATTCACCCTTTCCCTTTTCCCAAAAACACCATGTCCTGTCATTTAAATTTTTTTCATCTTTTTCAATCAATAAAATTTTTTTATTTGAAAAAAAACTGTCAGAAATTAATTTACTTGCAAGCATTAGCCCAGAGGCACCACCTCCACATATTATAAAATCATATCTTTTAATTTTCATAAAATTTTAAAAATAAATAATTAAGACACATACTCTTCTTTTTTATTTAGTTTTGCTAAAATAAATCTTTTTTGTGGAAAATATTTTTTCTTTTTTTGAATCTATCAATCCTGTTTTAGGTGCATTTTATGCAACAATTTTTACGTGGGCACTAACCGCATTTGGAGCATCATTTGTTTTTTTATTTAAAAAAATGAATCGAGCCCTATTAGACGGTATGCTTGGTTTTACAGGTGGAGTAATGGTAGCCGCAAGCTTTTGGAGTCTTTTGTCACCTGCAATTGAAATGACTGGAGGTAAAGGATTTGAGAAGGTCTTTCCTGCTGCAATAGGCTTTGGTCTCGGTGCTATTTTTTTATTTTCATTGGATAAAATTTTACCGCATATTCATATTAATTTTAAGGAAACAGAAGGAATTAAAACACCATGGAGAAGGACAACATTAATGGTTTTAGCTATTACATTACATAACATCCCCGAAGGGCTTGCAGTGGGAGTTTTATTTGGTGGAGTGGCATCTGGCATACCAGAAGCTTCTATTTCTGCAGCTGTTACTCTTGCAATTGGTATAGGGATACAGAATTTTCCCGAGGGTATTGCAGTAGCTATGCCATTAAGAAGGCAAGGAGCTAGTAGATTTAAAAGTTTTTGGTATGGTCAATTATCAGCAATCGTAGAACCAATTGCTGCTGTAATTGGCGCATTGGCGGTTACATTTTTCACTCCAATATTACCATATGCTCTGGCATTTGCTGCTGGTGCTATGATTTTTGTTGTAGTTGAAGAAGTAATTCCTGAGACACAACAAGATAGGTTTACTGATATTGCAACTATGGGGTTTATTATTGGTTTCATCTTAATGATGATACTTGATGTCTCGTTGAGCTAATTTACTTAAGAAATTGAGTTCCAGCCTTGGGCGTTCAAATCAATCTCCTCATTCATGGAGGTTATCAGTTTAGCACCAGATTTAGTGTCAGTAAAATGTCCAATAACAGTTAAATATGGATGGCTTTTAATTTTTTCATATTCCTTTTGTGAAATGGCCATCAATAACTCATAATCTTCTCCACCGTTAAGAGCTGCAGTTAAAGGATTAATTTTAAACTCATCACAAATTTTAATTACTTCAGGATCAATTGGGATTTTATCTTCAAAAATATTACATCCTATTTTTGAGGATTTACAGATGTGGAGAATCTCAGATGAAAGTCCATCACTGATATCAATCATTGATTTTGGAAGTATATTTAACTCATCCAAAAGTTCAAAAACATCTTTTCTGGCCTCAGGTTTTAGCTGTCTACCTATGCAATATGAATATGAATCAAGATCAGGTTGGCTTTTTGGATTTACACTAAAAACAGCTTTTTCTCTTTCCAAAATTTGTAGACCTGAATATGCAGCACCTAAATCTCCAGAAACAACTAGCAGATCATTGTCACAGGCGCCTTCTCTCCTGGTAACTTTATTTTTAGATACATGTCCAATAGCAGTTAATGATATTATCATGCCTTTATCAGAACTACTAGTGTCCCCACCAACTAGATCAATTTTATATTTCTTACATGCTATTCTTATACCCTCATAAAACTCCTCCAGTGCTTCAACCGAAAATCGATTTGAAATTCCCAATGAAACAGTAATTTGAGTAGGTCTGGCATTCATTGAATATATATCTGATAGATTTACAACTACAGATTTATAGCCAAGATGTTTCAGAGGTACGTATGTTAAATCAAAATGAACATTTTCAATCAAAAGATCAGTACTTATGACACTTAGGCTATTTTTAAAATCAATTACACAAGCATCATCTCCAACACCAATTAATGTAGAAGGGTCGTTAAGTTCGAAGTTTTTTGTTAAATGATCTATTAGCTTGAATTCACCCAACTCTTTAATTGAAGTTACTTTTTTATTTTTATCGTCAAACATAATGTAAAAATAATGAATTACTCGTAAGTAATTTTAATCAAAATTTATAGGCGAATTTATTAAATTGCGATATGAGAAAAATTAATGAAATATTTATTTTGTTTTCACTAATAATTTTAGGTTGTGATAAATATTATTATGAGATTGAGGAAGAGACTATTATAACTCAAAATATAACTTTTCCTCAAGAAACAAAAATAGTTAAGTGTGAAGAGGGTTATGCAAATCAATTTCCTTGTATGGGACTAGATCTCTACAGTAGAGTTTCTCTACAGGATTTTGAAAGTGATTTTGCAAATGATATTTGGGGTTGGACAGACAAAATTAATAATAAAGAATATGTTATTCAGGGACTAAATGATGGTACTTTATTTATAGATATATCTGATCCTATTAACCCTATTTTATTGGGAAAATTACTTACTGAAACAAGTAAAAGTACTTGGAGAGATATTAAGGTTTACAATGACCATGCATTTATTGTTTCTGAAGCTAATGAACATGGATTGCAAATTTTTGATTTAACAAGGTTAAGAGAGGTAGATGATTTTCAATTTTTTTCATCAGATGCTGTCTTGAAGACTTTTGGAAGCGCACATAATATCGCAATAAATAAATCTTCAGGATTTGCATATGTTATCGGGAGCAACAGGTTTTCTGGTGGACCTATTTTTATTGATATTAACGATCCTAAAAATCCGATTGAAGTTGGAGGGTATAGTGGAATGGGCTATTCGCACGATGCTCAGATTGTAAATTATGAAGGGCCTGACAAAAACTTTTTAGGCAAAGAGATTTATATCGGAAGTAATAGTGAAGGTGGATCAAATAATAGAGTTGTAATTGTTGATGTCACAGATAAAGAAGAACCTAAATTAATCGCAAGAAAGTCATATTCTGGATCAAGATATGCCCATCAAAGTTGGCTATCCGAGGATCAAAAGTATTTATTTTTAGGTGATGAGCTTGACGAGTATTACTATGGAAATAGATCAAAGACATATATTTTTGACTTGTCTGAACTTGAGAAACCAACATTACATCACAGTTATCTTGGAACTTCAAATGCCATTGACCATAATGGATATATAGTTGGTGATTTTTTTTATTTAGCAAATTATACTGCTGGACTTCGAATCATGGATATTTCAGATATTGAAAATAAGAAAATTGAGGAAATTATGTATTTTGATACATATGTCTTGAATGATAACACAACATTTAATGGAGTTTGGAGTATTTACCCATTTTTTCAAAGTGGAATAATTGCCATAAGTGACACTCAGGAAGGTCTGTTTATTGTAAAACCTTCTCTATGAACCGAAACTTTATTTTAATAATACTTTTCATTTTTTCATGTTCTCCCGATTATTCAGAAATTAATTTTGAAAAGATAAATTTAGACAACCAATTTCCAAAGCTTTTGGATGTAATTGGTGGAAGTGATGAAGATGAAGTGAAAAAAGTCATTTCAACTAGTGATGGTGGATTTATAATTATTGGTAATTCAAAAAGTACAGATGGACACTTTAAAATGAAGAAAAGATCAGGAAATGATATTTTTGCACTTAAATTTAATAGTCTTCTAGAAATACAATGGATTAATTTCTATGGTGGATCCGAGGATGATGTAGGTAGTGATATCATTGAGTCACCTGATGGGGGTTTCTACATAATAGGTTACAGTAAAAGTAATGATGGGGATTTAACTACTAACATGGGTCAGCACGACAATTTGTTATTAAAAATAGATTCTGCTGGAAACTTACTGTGGGAAAAAAGCTATGGATTTGCAGGACACGATCACGCTTATAATATTCTGGCAACCAAAGATGGAGGTTTGTTTTTCAATGGTTTTTTAGATGTTACTGCTTCTAATGGACAGGGGAGATCTTTTAGGCATGGAATTGGAGAATTTTGGTGTCACAAGACAGATAATGATGGTAATATAATCTGGAGAAATTATTTTGGAGGATCCAATAATGATAGATCCTATGACGCAGTTGAGACATCTGATGGTGGATATATTTTAATAGGTACATCTGAAAGCGATGATTTTGATATATCAAACCCAAGAGGCAGTTATGATATATGGCTAGTAAGATTGACAAAATCTGGGGAGATGGTATGGGAAAAGTCTTATGGTGGAAATGGAATTGATAAAGGAATAGTAATTTTAAACAATATTGAAAATTCTTTCACAATTCTAGGAAATACAAATAGCGAAATGACGGGAGTCGAGTCAAAGGGAGGTAATGATTATGTAATTATTAAATTAGATTTAGATGGAAATACGATAAATAAAATCCGTCATGGAGGTTCTGATTTTGATTTTGCACAAGACTTTATTCAGACCAAGGACGGAAGTTATTTTATAACTGGGTATTCCAAAAACCCACAAAATTCATTAGCCACAAGTCTTGATAAAAATTCAGTTTTCATAACTCAAACTCAACGTAATGGTATCGTAGAAAAAACATGGAGTATCAGTGGCTCTAATGATGATTTAGGAACATCTTTGTGTCAGTTAATGGATGGTTCAATAATTTTGGTCGGAACAACCAAAAGTTCCGACGGAGATTTTCAAAGGATAGATACAAATAGTACTGATATTTTTATTGCAATTTTGAAACAATATAAATAACCCATATTTTGCCAATATTTTAAACCCATATCAAACAATATACTAAGTATTACTTATATTTGCATTAAATTATTCAAAGCTTAGTTCGAGATGATAAAAGTATCTATTTCCGCAAAAAACAAAGTGGAAATGTTAATGAAAGAAGAAGGGTTCGATCCCAACCATGATTATGTGAGGGTTGCAGTCAAAAGTGGTGGTTGCTCGGGTTTGTCGTATGATTTAAACTTTGATAAAAAAACAAATGAAGAGGATAAGTTATATGAGCACAATAATATAAAGATTATTGTAGATAAAAAAAGCTTACTTTATTTGCTTGGAACAACGTTAGAGTACTCAGGGGGTTTAAATGGAAAAGGATTTGTATTTAACAATCCTAATGCTCAGAGAACTTGTGGTTGCGGAGAAAGCTTTTCATTGTAATTATTAATTATGGGATACACAGAAGAAGAACTTAAAAAGGAATTACAAACCAAAGAATATGAGTATGGTTTTTACACAGATATAGAATCTGAAACATTTCCAAAAGGGTTAAATGAGGAGATAGTTTCCGCTATTTCAAAAAAGAAGGGTGAGCCGAACTGGATGACAGAATGGAGATTAGATGCATATCGTTCGTGGCTAAAAATGGAAGAGCCAGAATGGGCTAATGTTAGCTATGAAAAGCCTGATTTCCAAAATATATCTTATTACTCGGCACCAAAGAAAAAGAACAAATATAAAAGTTTAGATGAAGTAGATCCTGAACTTCTAAAAACATTTGATAAGTTAGGTATATCAATTGATGAACAAAAAAAACTCTCTGGAGTCGCAATGGATATTGTTGTAGATTCTGTTTCTGTGGCAACAACATTTAGAGATACATTGGCAGAAAAGGGTATAATTTTTTGCTCAATTTCTGAAGCAATAAAAAATCATTCAGATTTAGTAAAAAAATATATAGGGACTATAATTCCTGCAAAAGATAATTATTATGCTGCCCTTAATTCCGCAGTTTTTACAGATGGATCGTTTTGTTATATCCCAAAAGGTGTAAGGTGTCCAATGGAGCTTTCAACATATTTCAGGATTAATCAAGCAGGAACAGGTCAATTCGAGAGAACTTTAGTTATTGCCGACGAGGAGAGCTATGTTAGTTATTTAGAGGGTTGTACAGCCCCTTCTCGAGATGAGAATCAATTACATGCAGCAGTTGTTGAATTAATTGCTCACGACAATGCGGAGATAAAATATTCAACTGTTCAAAATTGGTTTCCAGGTGACAAGGATGGTAAAGGTGGTGTATTTAATTTTGTAACTAAGAGAGGTATTTGCCATAAAAATGCCAAGATTTCTTGGACTCAGGTTGAAACAGGATCAGCTGTCACTTGGAAATATCCATCTTGTATATTAAAAGGAGATAATTCAATTGGAGAATTTTATTCAATTGCAGTGACAAATAATTTTCAGCAAGCTGATACAGGAACTAAAATGATTCACATTGGAAAAAATACAAAAAGTACAATTATTTCTAAAGGGATTTCTGCAGGACAATCTCAGAATAGCTATAGAGGACTAGTTCAGGTAAGTCCCAGAGCCCAAAATGCAAGGAATTTTTCTCAATGTGATTCGTTACTGATGGGTAACAAATGTGGAGCTCATACCTTTCCTTATATCGAAGCTAGAAATAAATCAGCTCAAATAGAACATGAAGCAACAACAAGTAAAATTGGTGAAGATCAAATATTCTACTGTAATCAAAGGGGTATTGATACTGAGAAAGCGATAGCACTTATTGTAAATGGTTTTAGTAAAGAGGTACTTAACAAATTACCAATGGAATTTGCTGTTGAGGCCCAAAAATTGTTAGAAATCACCCTCGAGGGATCAGTGGGATAAAAATTAATTATTATATGTTAACCATAGAAAATCTTCACGCTACAGTAGACGGTAAATCAATTCTAAATGGAGTTGATTTAGATGTAAAATCAGGAGAAGTTCATGCGATAATGGGACCGAATGGCTCAGGTAAAAGTACACTTTCATCTGTTATTGCAGGTAATGAAATTTATGAGATGACGGAAGGTAATATTCTTCTAAATGGAGAGGAAATTAAGGATATGGATGCTGAGGAAAGAGCCCACAAGGGAATTTTCATGTCTTTTCAATATCCAGTTGAAATACCTGGTGTAAGTGTCACTAACTTCATAAAAACAGCAATAAATTCTTCAAGAAAGGCCCAAGGTTTAAGTGATATGCTGGCAAGTGAAATGTTAAAAAAAATAAGAGAAAAAGCAGAACTTTTAGAAATAGATACAAAGTTTTTGTCTAGATCTTTAAATGAGGGATTTTCAGGAGGTGAAAAAAAACGAAATGAAATTTTCCAAATGGCAATGTTAGAGCCGAAATTATCTATTCTTGACGAAACAGATTCTGGCTTAGACATTGACGCACTAAAAATTGTTGCAAATGGAGTTAATAAACTAAGAAATAATAATAATGCGGTAATAATAATTACTCACTATCAGAGACTTTTGAATTACATTTCACCTGATTTTGTTCATGTTTTACATGATGGAAAAATAGTTAAATCTGGAACAAAAGATCTTGCACATGAGTTGGAAGCTAAAGGGTATGATTGGATAAAAGATGATATAGATTAGAATATGGAACTAAAAGAAAAACTGTTGAATTCCCATCTGGCTTTTGAGGAACAATCTGATGTTAATGAAGTTGTTCAAACCCAAAGAATCAATTCTCTAAAGGTCTTTCAAGAAAAAGGTTTTCCAACTAAAAAAATTGAGGCTTGGAAATACACTTCTTTGAGTTCATTAATCAAAAAAGATTACGTATTGTTTCCTAAAAATGACACTCAAGTTGAATTTAAAAAAATTAAAAAATATTTCCTTCCTGATATCGAAACTTTTAAGATTGTTTTTATCAATGGTATTTACAGTCCATTTCTCTCAGATACTACCCATGATGGTTTAGACGTCTGTCTGTTATCTGCGGCATTTAATCAGAGCAAATACAATGAAATTATTAAGAAATATTTCAACAAGTCAGTAATTAAGGACGAGAGTCTAGCATCACTTAATACTGCCTATGCAAGAGAGGGAGCTTATATATTTATTCCTAAAAACATGGTTTCTGAAAAACCCATAGAAATAATGCATTTCTCAACCGGAGAGCAGAAAACTTTATGGCTTCAACCACGCAATTTAATAATTGTTGAAAAAAACTCCCAAGTTCAAATTATAGAGAGACATCAAAGTTTAGTTGATCATGATGTAGTAACTAACTCAGTTACTGAAATATATGCTCACAACGATGCGTTAGTAGATTACTATAAAATCCAAAACGACCTTGATTCAGCCAGTCTAATTGATAATACATACATAGATCAGGAAAAAAACAGTCATGTTAGTGTTCACACGTTTTCGTTTGGAGGAAATTTAGTAAGAAACAATCTTAATTATCTTCACAAGGGAGAGCATATAATGTCTACTCTTAAAGGTCTGACAATTTTAAAAGACAAACAACATATTGACCACAATACATTGGTTAACCACTCTAAGCCTAATTGTGAAAGTCATCAGGATTATAAAGGAATTTTTTCTGATCAATCCAAAGGAGTTTTTAATGGTAAGATATTTGTTCACAAAACTGCTCAAAAGACCAACGCTTTTCAACAAAGTAATAATATTTTAATTGATGATAAAGCAACAATCAACTCTAAACCTCAATTAGAAATTTTTGCTGATGATGTCAAATGTTCTCACGGTTGTACTATTGGTCAATTGAATGAGGAAACACTTTTTTATTTAAGATCAAGAGGTATTCCAAGAAAAGAGGCTAAGGCATTACTCACATATGCATTCGCCAATAATATACTTCAAAGTGTTCAAATTAATGTTTTGAAGAAAAGAATTAATGAACAGATCGCCGAAAAATTAGGGGTTGATCTTGGTTTTGATTTGTAATGATTGATATAAATAAAATAAGAAAAGATTTCCCGATTTTAAACCGTAAAATAAATGGAAATCGATTGATTTACTTTGATAATGCTGCAACATCTCAGACTCCAAGTGTAGTTGTGGAAGAAATTGCTAATTATTACTATAATTACAATTCAAATATACATAGAGGAGTACATAGTCTAAGCCAAGAAGCAACTGAGGCTTATGAAAAATCTAGAAAAATAATTCAGTCTAATTTCAATGCAAAATATAACCATGAGATAATTTTTACTTCAGGTTCTACTCATGGAATAAATCTTGTTGCATCTGGTTACGCTCATTTATTAAAAAAAGGAGATGAAATAATTTTATCAGCCATGGAACATCACTCAAATATAGTTCCATGGCAGATGCTTTGTGAAAAAACAGGTGCAAAATTAAAAGTTGCTCCTATGAACTCAGATGGAGTTTTAATTATGGAAGAGTACAACAAGATGTGTAACAAAAATACAAAGCTAGTAGTAATCTCTCATGTTTCAAATGCTTTAGGTACAATTAATCCTATTAAATCCATTTTATCAATAGCGCATTCAAATAATGCTGTTGTTTTGATTGACGGGGCTCAAGCAGCTCCACACATAAAAATAGATGTTCAGGATTTAGATATTGACTTTTATGTTGTATCAGGTCATAAATTGATGGGACCAACTGGAGTTGGGGTTTTATATGGAAAAGAAAAACTTTTAAAACTTTTACCTCCATATCAAGGTGGTGGCGAGATGATCGATCAAGTAACCTTTGAAAAGACTACATATGCTGGATTACCCCACAAGTTTGAGGCGGGCACTCCAAATATAGCTGGAGGAATAGCGATGGGAAAAGCAGTTGAATATATTAACGAAATAGGATATGAAGCTATAGCACAATACGAAAATACCCTTCTAAGATATGCCACATCTGAACTCCTTAAGATTGAAGGGTTAAAAATATATGGTGAATCTGAAAATAAAACGGCTGTAATATCTTTTAATATAAAATCAATTCATCCCTATGATATAGGTACAATTTTGGATAAATTGGGAATTGCAGTCAGAACTGGACATCATTGTGCGCAGCCAATAATGGATTTTTTTGAAATTCCAGGAACAATCAGAGTTTCTTTCTCTTTTTACAACACCAAAGAAGAAATTGATTTCATGGTTAATTCAATTAAACGTGCAAAATCTATGTTAGGTTAAATATAATTTTTAATGAAAAAAATAGAAATCATACAAAAGGAAATTATAGATGAATTTAATTTATTTGATGATTGGATGCAACGGTATGAATATATGATAGACCTTGGCAAATCTATTCCAACTATAGATCCAAAAAATAAAAATGATAAAAATATTATAAATGGATGTCAGAGTAAAGTATGGGTTCATGCTGAATTGAAAGAAAATAAAGTCTTATACACAGCTGATAGTGATGCAATAATTACTAAAGGGATTATTGCTTTACTCCTAAGGGTTTTTTCAAATCAACATCCTAGAGATATTTTATTGGCTGACACCAGTTTTATTGATAAAATTGGTCTAAAAGAGCACCTTTCCCCCACAAGAGCAAATGGATTATTATCTATGGTTAAGCAGCTAAAAATGTATGCAGTTGCATACCAAACACAAGTAAAATAAAATGGACAAAAAAATAAACGTTAATGATTTAGGTGAAAAAATAGTCAAAATGATAAAAACCATTTTTGATCCTGAGATTCCTGTCGATATATACGAGCTTGGATTAATTTATGATGTTTTTGTAAATGAAGATTTTGATGTTAAGATTCTCATGACACTTACCACACCGAATTGCCCCGTTGCAGAAACTCTTCCAGTTGAGGTTGAAGAAAAAGTTATGTCAATCAATGAAGTAAAAAGTGCAAAAGTTGAACTAACTTTTGATCCCCCATGGTCAAAAGACTTAATGAGTGAGGAGGCTAAATTAGAATTAGGAATGTTATAGTCAATGAAAAATGAACCAATTTATAATAGAGTTGCAAATAGTCCATTAATTACTATTGATCTCAAAGAATATCGTCCTAAAGAATCAAGATTCTTTTTCGATTTAAAAGATATCTTGGATGAATCAAAGTTAATTCGTGAAAAAAATGTTAGACAATTCATTAAAGAACATGATTGGAATAAATATTTAAATCAATATGTTGCTGTTGGATGTAGTTTGGATATTGTTCTTCCGTCATGGACAAAACTCATAATTTGTGCAGCTATAAAACCATATGCTAAAAAAGTCATTATTGGTGATTTAGAGCAACTCGAAATCTCAATTTTTGATGAAATCATTAATAACTTCGATTTTAATAAATATTTAAATAAACCAGTTATTATAAAGGGGTGTACTGACACCTATATTCCTGATTCTGCTTATGGATTGTTAATAAATAAGCTTCAACAATTTGCAAAAAAAATTTCATATGGTGAAGCTTGTTCATCTGTTCCGTTATGGTCATCTAATAAATAGTTTATAATAGATCATAGTAATGTTGAAAAATCAAATACTCATAATAACGTATTATTGGCCACCCTCAGGAGGATCAGGAGTTCAGAGGTGGTTATATTTTTCAAAATACTTAAAAAAACTCGGACACTGTCCAATTGTATTAACTATTGATTTGGATTCAGCTTCATATCCAACTTTCGATAGGTCGCTAATTAATGAAACTAAAGGTATTCCAGTTCATTATGTAAAATCATTTAATTGGATAAAAATTTATTCATGGTTAAAAATAGGGAATGATAATAAAATACCGCAGGGTGAATTCTCAAAAAAAGGAGTATTGAATCAAATTGCAGGATTTATAAGAGGCAATTTTTTTATTCCTGATGCAAGAGTAAACTGGGCCAAAGCATCAATTAAAGAGGCTATAAGATTGGTCAAGACATACAAGATAAAAAAAATCATAACTACTGGTCCTCCTCATTCAACTCACTTGATAGGATTGAATCTAAAAAAAGAATTGAACATTAAGTGGATTGCTGATTTCAGAGATCCATGGTCTGATATTTATTATATAAAATCCTTTTATAGACTTCCATTTGCAAAAAAGAAGGATAAATTACTTGAAAAAAAAGTTTTATCCAGTGCAGATGCAGTAATTACAACAACCGAAGAAAATCTTCATAAAGATTTACAATCAAAAATATCTGTCAGTCAAAATTTTTACAAAATACATAATGGATATGATTCATATTTAATAAAAGGAATAAAAAAAATAAAAAATAAGGATTTCCAGATCGTATTTACTGGACTTATTACGGAAAATCATTCATACAAAGAGTTTATTGAATCAATTGTTAAAATTCAGGATACTAATCCTAAAATCAGGATAAAAATAGTAGTTGCTGGAACAATTTCGGATAAAATTTTATACCAATTTAATCAGATTTCTAATTTTGAATATCATGGATATGTTAACCACAAGGAGGCGGTTCGTTTGATGGTTAATGCTAATATTCTATTAAATTTTATGTATAAACAGAATAACAAAACAACAATGATTTCAGGAAAAATAATCGAATATATGGCGACAGGAAATCCAATCTTAATGATTGGTGATAAAAAAAGTGAGGCATCCAAATTATTATCAAAACAATCTTATAATCTGACTGCAGATCCAAAAGAAGGTCAAATAATTATTGACTTTATTAAAGCAATTTATAAAAAATGGATTGAGAAAAAAGAATTAGAGAGTCAAAGTGATGCAGTTGAAAGTTATTCAAGAGAACAAACTACAAAAAAATTAATAGAGATCATAGAAAAAATTTAATCCTCATAAGATTTATTTTTTATTAAGAAATCGTTGACTGCAATGGGGACTAAACCTTTAATAGAAACATTGTTTTTAATTTTATCTCTAATAATCGTGCTTGAAATTTGAATTATACTTGCCTTAAAAAACTTTATGTTTTCATGTAATTTTAATTTGGAAGGAATAATTTTATCATTTCTTGGGTAAACAAATATTTTATGATTATTTATTATCTCAATGTAATTTTTCCACTTTGTGAAATTATTTAATAAATCACTGCCCATAAGAAAAACATATTCTGTTCCGGGGTTTTTTTTTCTAAGAAACTCAAGCGTATGACAAGTAAAATTTGGTTTTGGAAGAGAGTTTTCAATATTTGATGCCCTAATTTTTGAGAATCCTTTTACTCCAAGTTCAACAAGCTTATATCTTTGAGAAAATGAATTTTTGTTTTTTTTTGATTTAAATGGATTTGTTGGGGTTACCATGAGTATTACTTCGTCAAAAAGATTTTTTTTTAAAAAATAATTAGCAATTTCTATATGCCCATTATGTATAGGATCAAAAGAACCAAAAAGGATTCCTTTTTTAATCATTTATTTAATATGAAATCATCAACAATTCTATCTAATTCTGATTTAGCGACTGATAAATCATCATTGATAATAATATTATCAAATTTATCTTCCTGATCTAATTCATTTTTTGCCATGGAAATTCTAATTTCAATATTTTCTTTACTATCTGTTCTTCTTTTCAACAACCTATTTCTGAGTTTTGATAAACTTGGTGGTTTAATAAAAATTGATAGAGTATTTTTAAAATATTTACTTTTTATATTCAATCCACCCTTAACATCGATATCAAAAACCGCAATTTTTTTGTTACCCCATATTTTTAATAACTCCGATTTCAAGGATCCATAATAAACCCCACTATAAACCTCTTCATATTCAACAAAAGATTCTTTCTTTATTGCTTCAATGAAATAATCTTTATTTAAAAAGTGGTAATCTATACCGTCAATTTCGTTTTTTCTTGGAGGTCTGGAAGTAGCTGATACTGAAAACTCAAGATTTGAATTCTTACTTAACAAATATTTCACCAGAGTTGTTTTACCAGATCCTGAAGGGGCAGAAATAACTATTATTTTACCATCTTTCACTACAAAATATTTAAAAGTTGTTCTTTAATTTTTTCAAGTTCGTCTTTCATCTGAACAATAATTTTTTGAATTTCAAAATTATTAGCTTTTGAACCTATTGTATTAATTTCACGTCCTATTTCTTGGCAAATAAAAGCTAATTTTTTTCCTTGAGAATTATCGGAATTTAATGTCTGGACAAAATAGGAAATATGATTACTCAAACGGATTTTTTCTTCGGTAATATCAATTTTTTCAATGTAATAAATCATTTCTTGTTCAAAACGGTTCTGATCAATATCAACCTTAATTTTTTTTATTTCATTTTTTAATTTCTCTTTAAATAATTTTTTTCTATTAATGTCAATTTTAGAAATCTGTTTGAGATACTTGTTTAAGAGTTTGCTGCGATTTATAAAATCATTATGAAGTATTTTTCCTTCTTGATCTCGAAAAGAAATAACCTCAGCTAAAGTTTTGTCAAGTAGTGACAGTAAATCAGATTTTTCCTTTTCATTAATCTCCTTTTTTTCAGTTTTAAGAGTTTCAGGTAATCTCATTGCAATCGATAAAAGGTCAGATTCTTTAAAGCTCTGAATATCCTTCAATTGAGAAATATAATTTTCTACAGCTTTTTTATTTATAAATGAAGTTGAGTTTTCTTCATTTAATTTATGTGTTACAGAAAAATCAATCTTCCCTCTTTTTAAGGATTTAATTATTTTTTTTCTTAATAAGATATCAAGCTCTTTATATTTTTGGGGTAAACGAGAATTTATATCAATTGTTTTACTATTTAATGTTCTGATTTCAATTGTAATGGTTTTACTATCTTCTATTAATTCACTCTTTCCAAAACCAGTCATTGAAGAAATCATACTTTATTTTATTTCTCGAATTTTAATGTTCCGGTAGGAGACCATATCACCATGATCTTGAAGGCCTATTTTACCAGTTTTAAAATTACCAAAATTAGGATTAAAGAGCGGATCATAATAAACATCCTCTGTGTCCCTAAACTTAGTATTTTTAATTAACTTGTTCCATTCAGGACCACTTAATGGAAAAGAAACAATTTTGGTNCCNTTTAATTTNACCTCACCTTGATTGATCAAATGATTAATTCTAAGAAGAACATGATTCCATTCTCCTGCCGGATTACATACGTCTGTAGATGGTTCTACTATATCATAAAGTGATCCTGCTTGATGAAATTTGGGCTTTACAAAAGCGTCTTTNTGTCTCTCATTNTCTAAAACTTGAATTTCAGGACCAGTAATATATGGTGTTGGAAATTTTTCATCCTCAATAACCCCCCAAAAAATTCCACTATTTCCACCCTCAGAAATTTTCCATTCTAGTGATAGCTCAAAATTAGTATAACTATTATTTGTTACAATATCTTTTCCGGTTCCANTACCAATATTTTTTTCATCAGGAGTTAGAACCATAGCACTATCAATAATAGACCAAGAAATAATTTCACTTGATGAATTGTACATATGCCAACCATCAAATGTATTTCCGTCAAAAAGATTAACCCAATCAGAGGACACTTTATTTTTTTCTGACCCAGTAATAACCTGAGTTAAACCGTTATTAGTTTTTTTCTTTTCATTTTGACATGAAAAAATAAAAAGTAACATTAAAAGNAAAATTTTATTCATTATTTAATATTTAAAATTGTTTTTAAGTGATCNTTATTGACTTTACTCCCTGCAAAATCGTCAAAGGTTTTAGTTGTGGCTTTAATGATATGATTTTTTATAAATTCAGCTCCTTCTTTTGCACCTTGCTCTGGACTTTTAATACAACATTCCCATTCCATAACTGCCCATAGATCACAACCATACTCAGTAAGCTTAGAAAAAATTTGTTTAAAATCTATTTGCCCATCTCCTGGTGACCTGTATCTTCCTGCCCTGTCTTTCCAATCACNATAACCACCAAAAGCACCTTTTTTGCCATTGGGTCTAAACTCAGAATCTTTTACATGAAAGGACTTAATGAAATCATGATAGTGATCAATGTAAGTAATATAATCTAGTTGTTGTAAAACAAAATGACTTGGGTCATATANGATATTAACTCTTTTATGATTTTTGGTTGCTGCAAGAAATCTTTCGAAGGTAACTCCATCATGCAAATCCTCACCCGGGTGTATTTCATAACAAACATCAACTCCTTGNTCATCAAAATGATTTAGTATTGGCATCCATCTTTTTGCAAGCTCAGAAAATCCCATTTCCACAAGCCCTTCAGGTCTTTGGGGCCAAGGGTGCCAGGTATGCCATAAAAGAGCTCCAGAGAATGTNGCGTGAGTTTTTAAACCTAATCTTTTNCTTGCTGTTCCTGCTTTCATNACAGTTTCAATAGCCCATTTTGTTCTTGCAGATGGATTATTTTTAAATTTATCNGGAGCGAAATTATCAAACATTAAATCATAAGCAGGATGGACTGCAACTAATTGTCCTTGAAGATGCGTTGATAATTCTGTGATTTCGAGACCATAACTGTTAATTTTACCTTTNAATTCATCACAATATGTTTGGCTCTCNGAGGCTTTATCAAGATCAATTAAAAAATTCTCCCAAGTTGGAATTTGAATACCTTTATAACCAAGATCTGAGGCCCACTTGCACATTCCATCAAGCGTGTTGAAGGGTGCCTTTTGGTCAACAAATTGAGCTAAAAAAATTGCAGGTCCTTTAATTGTTTTCATTTTTTTTAGATTTCCTCCCAGGAATTATTGTTATTATTTGATGCAACAGCTTTTTCTATAAAAAGCATTCCTCTTACTCCATCCGATAATTTTGGATACTCACCTTCAAAAGACTTACCTCCATTTATTGCTTTTGCAACTCCTTTATAAATATTTCCCATAGCATCAAAAATACCTTCAGGATGTCCAGATGGGACCTTAATTCCATCTTGAGAAAAATCAGAATTATATTCATTTCCTCTTTTAAGTATTTGATATGGACTATTNTCAGTCAGATAGTGAAGNTAGTTAGGGTTTTCTTGTTCCCATTTTAAACCTCCTTTTTCCCCATATATATTAACAATAAAATTGTTTTCTTCACCAGTAGCTATCTGACTTACACGAATAACACCCTTTGAACCATTTTCNAGATGAACNAATATAGTCCCATCAACATCCATATTATTGTCTTCATAAAGGTAATTAAGGTCTGATANGAGTTTNGACACTTTAAGGTTAGTAACATATTCTAACATATCAAAAGCATGNGTTCCAATATCTCCTATACAACAACTAATACCTGATTTTTTTGGNTTTAACCTCCATGTATTAGCTCTTTTCTCANTATCNTGAATTATTGGGTTTATCCATCCTTGGTANTACTGTAAATCTACCTTTTGAATTTTACCAATTTTACCCTCTTTTATCATTTGTTTCATTTGACGAACCATTGGATATCCAGTATAGGTATAAGTGACTGCAAAAATGCAATTATTCTGTTTTTGAAGAGTATCAAGTGACAGAGCTTCTTTATAGGTAGTTGTTAATGGCTTTTCACATATAACGTTGAAACCACTTTGAATTAACTTTTTTGCCATTGGGTAGTGTAAAAAGTTTGGCGTCAATATTGAAATAACCTGCATTTTTTCTTTCTCTGGAAGTTTTGATTCTTCCTCAATTAGCGAATCAAAGTCTTTATAAATTCTATTTAAAGGCAAATCTATTTGTTTTGCAAATCCAATATTTTCCTCCCAAACTGGATTGAAAACACCTCCTATTATTTCAAATTTATCATGCATCTGAGATGCTAATCTGTGNACTATTCCTATNAGTGAGTCACCACCACCACCTAATATACCCAATCTAATTTTACTCATTTTCTAATTTAATTTTTTCATCTCTAAAGGTAANGATAAAGAAAATCAACACAAAGAGAGCAAAACCAGAAGGTAACATCCAAATTTGTGTCCAATCGTGGCCAGAATTATTTGCGTATAGATCAGTAATAGCACCNGCAATCCTAAATCCAATCAACATTCCCAACCCATATGTAGCAAGTGTTATAAGTCCCTGAGCTGAACTCTTAAATTGTTCTCCAGCTTTAAAGTCAGTATAAATTTGACCCGATACAAAAAAGAAATCATAACATATTCCGTGAAGTATAACACCAAAAATTAACATCCATGTTCCTTGACCTACATCTCCATATGCAAAAAGTAGATATCTTAAAACCCAAGCAGCCATTCCAACTATGAGCGTAGTCTTTATTCCGTAGCGCNTTAAAAAAATTGGAAGTAATAANATAAAAAGTGCCTCAGATATTTGACCTAAAGTCATAACTGCAGCTGCTTTTGGCATACCAATTTCATTNAAAAATTGATTGGCGTGTTGATAATAAAAAGCAAGAGGAATACAAATTAATATTGACGAAATAAAAAATATTAAATACTTTTTGTCTTTCAACAATGATAAAGCATCTAAACCTAAAATTTTACTTATACTATAGTCTCCTTTATCAGCTGTNGGTGGGGTATTTGGAAGAATAAAGCTGAACAGCCCAAGAATTAGTGAAGCTGATGCAGTAACATAAAAAGTNTTTTCCAAAAGTTTTTTTGATTCCCATCCTAAGTATCCAATTATTAGTCCAGCTATTATCCATCCTACTGTACCAAAAACCCTTATGGGTGGAAATTCCTTGGAAGGGTCTTTCATTTGACGAAATGCAACTGAGTTAACTAATGCNAGGGTTGGCATNTATAATATCATGTATAAAAGGATGAAAGGGTAGAAGGAAACAAAGTTACCTGAGTTTCCAGCTAGATATAAAAGAATCGCACCACTTAGATGTAAAAACCCAAGAATTTTTTGTGCTGAAAAATAGCGATCTGCTATGAGACCAATAATAAAAGGGGCTATGATTGCTCCAATGGATTGTGTTTCATAAGCCTGNGCTAGTTGAGATCCACTTGCATTAAAGCTCTGTGACAAAAAGGTTCCCATAGTTACAAACCACCCACCCCAAATAAAAAATTCCAGGAACATCATTGATGAAAGTTGAAGTTTTATTTTTGAATTCATTGTATTTTGGTTTAAATTAATTTTAATAGAAGATCTCTTGTAGCGATTGTACCTTTGGGATCGCTCATTGGAATTCCACCATATTCACCTCCACCATACTCTACTCCAATGTAACCAGAAAAATTATGTTTCTTTATAATTTTCACCATTCTTGAATAATCAAGAGACGTCTCATTTCCTTGGTTATCAAAATCATAGGATTTTGCACTGACAGANCCTAAATTTTTATGCATTAATTCGTCCATACCAGTATATTTATCATACTCCTCAAGACATGTTTTATCCCATCTTTCGTTATCTTCTCTTCTAACACAAAAATTACCAAAGTCGGGTAACGTTCCACAATTATTTTTATCAACAATATTAATTACTTCAATCAATAACTTTGCATTAGATGACAAACCACCATGATTTTCAACTAAAATATTTATACCATAAGACTCAGCATATTCGCCAATTTTACTCAAACTTTCTATTGAGGTATCTTTCCAATCATTAACATTGTATGCCTGTCCACTTGGAACAAAAAGATTAATTCTTATNGAATTACACCCCATTGCCGCTGCAGTCTCAACCCAAGGAAAATGATTTTTAATTGCTTTTATTCTGTCATTTTTTGTATTTGTGGAAAGATCACCCTCATCATCAATCATAATCATTAAATTCTTCAAGTCGTAGTTTTTAGCAAGCTGGTTATTTTTTTTTATAAATGATTTTAGTGCTAAATTTTTATTTTTTGATTTCATTACATCATGATAAAGAGCATTGACATGTTCAATNCCTGAAAATCCCCATTTGGCGGCAAGCTTTGGAAAATCGTAAGGCGAAATTTCTCCACTATTTATCATATTGTGTAGTGACCATTGTGCGAGTGAAATTTTAATATTATTATTTTTAAAAATATCATGAATTCCTTTGCTNCCTATAATNTCTTTAGAATTAAACCCAAAAGCACTGATCCCAAATCCTGCAAATGCCATATTGGAAATAAAATCTTTTCTTTTCATTTGCTTAAATTAAATTTGTTTGTTGTTTTTTTAAAAGTAAAAAAAATCACTTAAATAATGGGTTTTGAAATCATATAATATGGGTTAATTCTATTAAGAATCATTCTAAATTAATTGTATTTNTTTTTTATTTAGCCAAATAATAAAAATCCTTTTTACATTAGACATATTATTCTGCGAAAAAATTAAAAATGAAGATATNTGATTATGATGCTATAGTCGTGGGTACTGGTGTTAGTGGTGGATGGGCTGCCAAAGAGCTATGTGAAAAGGGCCTCAAAACNCTTGTTCTTGAAAGGGGTAGAATGGTTGAACATATTAAGGATTATCCCACCATGAATGATGATCATTGGGATTATCCTGCTGGTGATGTAAAAACAAGAAAAATTAGAGAAAGACAGCCAAAACAAAATAGAACTGGTCAAGTTAGAGAACATTCTAAACATTTTTTTGTTGACGATATTGATAATCCTTANAATGAAGTGAAGCCATTTAATTGGCTGAGGGGATATCATGTTGGAGGAAGNTCTTTNACNTGGGCNNGNCAAGTTTANAGNCTTAGGTGATNTTGATTTTGAGGCNAATTTAAANGANGGTATNGNNGTNGATTGGCCAATNAGGTATAAAGACATTGCTCCATGGTATGATTATGTGGAAGAATATATTGGTATTAGTGGAGAAAAAATGAATTTACCTCAGCTTCCAGATGGTAAGTTCCTTAAGCCTATGGAGATGCATTGTGTAGAAAAAGATCTAAAAAAATCTTTAAAAGAAAATTATGACGATAGAGTTTTAACAATAGGAAGAGTTGCTCATATAACGGAGGGAACTAAACCTGGTTTAGGCAGAGTTTCTTGTCAATTTAGAAATAGATGCAGACGTGGTTGTCCTTATGGAGCTTATTTTAGTTCAAATTCCTCTACTCTTCCGGCCGCTGCTGCAACCGGTAATATGACATTAAGACCCAATTCAATTGTGCACGAAGTGATTTACGATGAAAATAAAAAAAAGGCCACTGGAATTAGAATTATTGATGCCGAAACCAACGAGTTTTTTGAGTTTAATGCAAAAGTAATTTTTTTGTGTGCATCAGCTATTCCCTCTGCTTCCATTTTGATGCAGTCTAAATCTGATCGCTTCCCCAATGGAATGGGTAATCTTTCCGGAGAGCTTGGTCATAACATTATGGATCATCATCTTGGTGTCGGAGCAAGTGGTACTTCAGACAAACACAGTGATAAGTATTACATAGGAAGAAGACCAAATGGACACTATTTACCCAGATTTAGAAATTTAGGAGGTAAAACTGACATGAAAGACTTTCTCAGAGGATACGGATATCAGGGGGGTGGAAGCAGAGGAGCATGGAAAAATTACTCTAAAGAATCTGCATATGGTGTAAATTTCAAAAAATCAATCCTTGAGCCCGGTAAGTGGGGAATTTCTCTAGGAGGTTTTGGTGAAATTTT
>PBJZ01000002.1 GCA_002721275.1 Flavobacteriaceae bacterium | reverse complement strand
CCATTATAAATTTAAATTCATGTATATGAAGATAAATAATTTATTAATATTTGTACGGCATTTGTACGGTGAAATACAATTTAAAGCAATTTAATGCAATTTGATGAAAGAAAGAGAGAGTGTTAAATAAGGTGTAAAGTATTGTATTAATTGAGTTTTTACTATTTTTTAGGGAGTTTTGCTAGAGAGCAATATTTCATAGTTTGTGTTCCCTCCTTCTCCGCTTAATCCTTTGTAAACCCCTACTATTTAGTGGGGGTTTGTTTTTCTGCGTAAGATTGAGCAATAATTTGTAGATATATCCATAAAGTTTATTGATCAAATATTACTAAATTTAAATATACATAATATTGAAAAAAATCAAATCTTTTGATGTTGTCATTGTTGGTGGTGGATTGGCCGGACTCACTAGCGCTATTCATTTATCTAAATTAAAAAAACAAGTGTTGGTCATAGAAAAACAATCATACCCAAAACACAAGGTTTGCGGGGAGTATATATCTAACGAAGTAATTCCGTATTTGAATTCATTAGAAATTGATCCCATCATGGAGGGTGCAAAAAAAATTAATAGAGTTCATGTTAGTACAATAAACGGCAGTTTAATAAAAGGTAATCTTCCACTTGGAGGTTTTGGAATGAGCCGTTATTTTTTTGATAATTTGTTGTTAAAAAAAGCATGTCTTAACGGAGTGAAAGTTATAAAAGATTCCGTAATATCGATTATTTTTCAAAATGATCTATTCATTATAAAAACAAAAAATTCTAAAACATTCAAGAGTAAGATTGCAATTGGTGCTTATGGTAAAAGATCAGATTTGGATATAAAGATGAATAGAAAATTCATTCGAAAAAAGTCACCTTACTTGGCTGTTAAATCACATGTAAAAGGTAAATTTCCTGATGACTTAATAGGATTACATAATTTTAAAGGAGGATATTGCGGTGTGTCTAAGGTAGAAAACAATTCAATCAATTTATGCTACATCACTGAATACAGTTCATTTAAAAAACATAAAAATATTTCTGATTTTCAAAATCAAGTAGTATTTAAAAATAAGCATTTAAAAAAAATTTTTAAGGAATCTACCTCTTTATTCAAAAAATCATTAACAATAAGTCAAATATCCTTCGAAACGAAAAATCCTGTAGAGAATCACATTATTATGTGCGGTGATACTGCAGGTATGATTCATCCGTTGTGTGGAAATGGGATGGGGATGGCCATCTTAAGTTCAAAATTAGCAAGTGAATTGATAATTCAATTTTTAAATGGGGAAATTAAAAATAGAAAGGATTTAGAAAATCAATATTTAATAAGTTGGAATAAAGAATTTAAAACAAGATTAAAAATGGGGCATTTTATTGCATGGTTATTTAGAAGTGAAATTTTCTCACAGATTACTTATTCAATTATAAAAATGATTCCATTTTTATTACCAAAGATGATTCAATTTACTCATGGAAAAAATATAAAAGTAATATGAGTTTTTTAGTTGATACTTCATATCGATCTACTAAAATGGAAATCATGGATGACTTTAGTATTAAAGGAGTTATTTACAGAGACACATTAGACAAGCTAGAGTTAATCAATAGGTTTTTAGGAGGAAATAAAGTAACAATTACAGGCCTAAAAAAACTTCTTCAAAATCAACCCAAAAATAAAGTCATCAGAATTATAGACCTTGGCTGTGGTAATGGTGATATTTTAAGAGATATAGCAATGTTTGGCAGAAAAGAAAATTATTTATTTAAACTTATTGGAATTGACGCAAATGCTGCAGCAATCGATTATGCAAAAGAATTATCAAAATCATATCCAGAAATTAATTTTAAAAAAATTGATATTTTCTCAGATGATTTTAAAAATCAAGAGTATGATATCGCATTGTGTACATTATTTATGCACCATTTTAGCAATGATGAAATTATATCTATTTTAAGCATTATTTTAAAGAATTCATTAATTGGTATTGTTGTAAATGACTTGCATAGAAATATATTAGCATACTATCTTTTTAAGTTTATGGGATATTTTATAAAAAATAAGATGGTAATAGAGGATGGATTAATTTCAATATTAAAGGCTTTTAAAAGAGAAGAAATAGAGACTATCTCCACGCAAATGAAAGTTAGTTTTTCAATTAAATGGAAATGGGCTTTCCGTTATTTGTGGTTATTAAAGAAAAATATTAAATAACATTTTATAAATATTTACATAATGAGTATAAAAATAATATCTGTAGCTAAGCATTTACCAAAATACGTTCGAAAAACAAAAGATATTATTCCTTATGTCAAAAACTGGGTAAAAGGTCAAGATGAAAGATTTCAAAGAAAAGTTGTAAAGATGTTTGAGGGGGCTGGTGTAGATAAACGTTACTCTATTATGGATGTTGATGAAGTTTTTTTCAATTCATCTTTTGAAGAGAAAAATAATATCTACATGAAAGAGATAACAAAACTTGCAGAGGAATCATTGAAAAAATCTCTGGAAAAAGCAATTTTAAAACCAACAGACATTGACTTCATCATAACCGTCAGCTGCACAGGAATAATGATTCCATCTGTAGATGCATATTTAATAAATAATTTAAAAATGAACCATGATATCACTCGTCTTCCAGTAACGGAAATGGGTTGTGTTGCTGGTGTCTCAGGAATTATTTACGCAAAAAACTTCTTAAAATCTAACCCTAATAAAAGAGCGGCAGTAGTTTCAGTTGAAGCCCCAACAGCAACTTTTCAGTTAGAAGATTTTTCAATGGCAAATATTGTGAGTGCAGCAATTTTTGGTGATGGTGCCTCTAGTGTTATTCTATCTTCATGTGATGAAGATATTGGACCTAAAGTTATAGATGAATCAATGTACCATTTTTATGACTCAATTGATATCATGGGTTTTAAATTAGTCAATACAGGTTTAGAAATGATCCTTGATAAGAAAGTTCCAGAAACCATTTCAAATCATTTTTCAAAAATCATTCATCCTTTTTTAATCCGAAATGGCTTAACAATAGGAGATATAAATCATTTGATTTTTCATCCAGGAGGAAAAAAAATTGTAAATACAGTAGAAAATTTATTCAATTCATTTGGAAAAAATATTGATGACACGAAAGAAGTTTTAAATTTATACGGTAATATGTCAAGTGCCACAGTTTTATATGTATTAGAGAGATTCATGGATAAAAATATACCAAAAGGTGATAAAGGACTAATGTTGAGTTTTGGTCCTGGATTTACTGCTCAAAGAATTTTATTAGAATGGTGAAAGAATTTAAAAATAAAAATGAATGGGCATTGATACTTGGTGGATCAACCGGGTTGGGATTTGCAACAGCAGTAAAATTAGCTAAGCATGGAATGAATATATGTATTATACACAGAAACCTGAGATCTGAATTGGATGAAATAGACAAAAACTTCAAAATAATTTCAAAGGAATTAGTTTCTTTTACTAGTTACAATATTGATGCTTTTAAGTCAGACAAAAGACAGAAATTCATGCAAAATTTGAAAAAAGAATTGCGTGGAGGTAAAATAAAAATCTTAGTACATAGTATTGCTAAAGGTAATTTAAAACCTATGGTTTCAAATTCAAAACCAACGTTAGAATCAGATGACTTTCGTTTAACAATACAAACGATGGGAATAAGCCTCTACGAATGGGTTAAATTAATCTTTGAGGCTAAACTATTTTCAAAAGACTCCAGAGTGGTTAGTTTTACAAGCGAGGGCAATAAAAAGGCATGGAAAAGTTATGCTGCCATATCCGCTGCAAAAGCAACATTAGAGGCTATAACTAGAAATATCGCTTTAGAATTTGCTCCTTTTGGAATAAGAACTAATTGTATTCAAGCTGGAGTAACTGATACGTCGTCTTTTAGAATGATACCAAAAAGTGACAAAATAAAAGAATACACTTTAAAACGTAATCCATTTAAAAGATTAACAAAGCCTGAAGATATCGCAAACGTAGTATATTTATTATGTAAGGATGAAGCAAAGTGGATTAATGGAACTACAATAACTGTTGATGGAGGGGAACATATTAATTAAGTTTATCCTGGATTAAAAAGTTTAAAGTTTTGAAAAAAGAAAATATTATAAAATTTTTACCATATCAGTACCCCTTTATGTTTGTGGAAAAAATAACAAACATATCAAAAAATGGAATAGAAGGATATTATACTTTTAAAAAGGATGAATATTTTTATTTGGGACATTTTAAAAATAATCCTATTACCCCAGGAGTGATTCTAATTGAGGTAATGGCCCAAATAGGTCTGGTTTGTCTTGGTATATATTTATTAAATCATCAAATTGATTTAAAAAATAAACCAAAAATTGCGCTTACATCAAATCAAATAGACTTTTTTTTATCAGTCAAACCAAAAGAAAAAGTAAGGGTTATCTCAGAAAAAATATTTTTTAGGTTTAATAAACTAAAATGCAAAGTTCAAATGTTCAATAACAAGAATGAGCTGGTCAGTAGAGGAACAATATCAGGTATGGTAAAAATCATTTGAGTATGAAAAATAGAGTTGTGATTACTGGAATGGGTGTAGTCGCTCCCAATGCAATTGGATTAGACGAATTCCTTGGAGCAATTAAACAAGGAAAATCAGGAATTAGACATCATCAAAAGTTAGAGGACTTGAACTTTTCGTGCTGTATTGGTGGAATTCCACCAATTACTCAAGAATTAAAAAGTAAATACCTATCACCCTTACAATTACGTGGTTTTAATAGTTCTGGAATTTTATATGGATGTATTGCCGGTATGGATGCATGGAGAGATGCGGGATTTAAAATTAATAAAGACTCATCTATTGACTATGAGACTGGAATGGTGTTTGGTTCAGGGACTTCTGGAATTGATAAATTTAGAGAGGCAATATACCAGTTGGATAACAAAAAAGTAAAACGTCTTGGAAGCACTGTTGTAGTTCAAACTATGGGAAGTGGAGTTAGTGCATATTTAGGCGGAATTTTAGGACTAGGCAATCAAGTTACTTCAAACTCATCTGCTTGCTCAACCGGTACAGAGGCACTACTGATGGGGTTTGAAAGGATACAATCTGGTAAAGCGATAAGAATGTTAGTTGGTAGTTGTAGTGATGACGGTCCATATATTTGGGGTGGATTTGACGCAATGAGAGTTATGACTTACAAACACAATCAGAGTCCAACAAAAGGTTCTAAGCCAATGAGTGCAATGGCATCAGGATTTGTACCTGGAAGCGGAGCTGGAGCTCTGGTCTTGGAATCATTGAAAAGTGCATTAGATAGAAAAGCAGAAATTTATGCCGAGGTGTTGGGGGGAAATCTGAATTCTGGTGGTCAAAGAAATGGTGGGACAATTACTGCTCCAAATCCAGATGCTGTACAAAAATGTATTGTAGATGCCATGAAAGATGCAAGTGTAAAAAGTGAACAAGTTGATGCTATTAATGGTCATCTGACAGCTACTTCAAAAGACACTCTGGAAATTGAAAACTGGACAAAAGCTATGAAAAGAAAAGGTGATAAATTTCCCATAATAAACTCACTAAAATCTATGACAGGCCACTGCTTAGCGGCAGCAGCTGCAATAGAAATCATTGCAACAGTTCTACAATTAAAACATCAATTTATTTTTCCAAATATAAATTGCGAGAGAATACATCCTGAAATTTTAAAATTAATTTCAAAAGAAAAAATTCCAACTAAAATGTTGAAAATGAAATTAAACGTAATTGCAAAGGCAAGTTTTGGTTTTGGTGATGTGAATGGATGTATTATTTTTAAGAGATATTAAAAATTAATTTGTTTGATCCTAACCATGATATTACAAATTGTTGCAATTGAACAAATATTAAATAAAATATAAATGAAAAGGAAAGAAATTATAACTTCACTAAAAAAGATTGTTAAACCATACATTCAAGATCAAAAAGCCTTCGAAAATCTGTCTGAAGAAACCGATTTCATCAATGATTTAAAGATCAACTCAGCCAATTTAGTTGATATTATTCTTGATGTAGAAGATGAATATAGCATTGAAATTGATAATGAATCCATGGAAAAAATGCTTTCTGTTAAGTCCGCAATTGATATCATTGAAATAAAACTACAACAACTTTGATTGGGAATGATATTGTTGACCTATCGATTGCTGAAAAGGAAAGCAATTGGAGTCGAAAAAATTTTCTAAATAAGCTATTTACAGACAATGAGAGGAGTCTCATAATATCGTCAAAAAATTCATTTAATTTGATTTGGAGATTTTGGAGCATGAAAGAAGCAGCCTACAAGATAAATACACAAATTACTGGAACACGTTTTTTTGCTCCAAAAAAATTTGATTGCATGTTAATTTCAGAATTGGAAGGATTAGTCTATTTCAATAACGAGATTTTTTATACAATGTCAATTATAAACAAAAACTTCATCTCTTCTATTGCATATACAGATAAGCATATAAATACTTATACTGAATTTGTAAAACCTAGATACATTGACTCGAAGATTAAAATAAAGTTAGAGGCTTTAACAAAATTTTCATCTACTAAGATTAAACAAAAAAAATTAAAAAATGGAGCTCCAATATATTACCATGAGGATACAATATTAACAAAGTCTTGCTCTATTTCACATCATGGAAATTATGGTATATTTTCGTTAATACATTATTAATTTGTTATGTATTTAAATGATTTTTAAATTAAATATATTATAAAACTTCCTAGTTTTTCTAAAGTAAAAAACTCCCAAAAAAGAAAATAATTTTTAGGAGTTTGATAAAATGATGGAAAAAAACTTAATAGTGATATACTAATTCCATCTCCAATTCATTAATTCGAGATCTAATCTTCCATGTTCTTTTCTACTTGCAACTCCGTATTTTATCATCATTTGGTCTGTAAAAGAAAGATTTTCATTATTAGATGATACATCTGGATTAACTATTTCAAAAATAGTGTGAGTCACAGGCTTATATGCATTATCTGACCTACTTAAAATTTCGTTAACCTCCCAATATAACCTCGATGAAGTAGCTTCGTGCCATGGTTTAAAATAATTCAACTCGAAGTCTACATAATCATAATTTAATTGTTCAATTCCTCTGTAGACTGCTTTTGTTCCCTCCTGTGGGGCTGCCTGTTCAGTTAAGATTACACCAAGTCCTTTTACAGTATAAGTTACAGACTTTTTTCTGTACTTATTATCTGTAGTCTCCTTCAAATACTTTTTTATCACTGATCTTTTTGTTTTACCTTTATGTGCTGATTTTATGTATTTATTCCACCATTCAGCATCTTTAGAATTCATTTTATCCATCTGAGATTTATTAGCAAAAACATTTAAAACTATATAATCAGTCCAAGGTTGGTTATCATTACTTTTTGGATCAACTTTCCATACAAACCAACCTAGTAGATTTCCATCTTTGATTTGTTTCTCTTTAACAGTCCCCCAAAAACTTTCAAATCCAGCATACTCCTCGACTAAGCCATTATTTAAAGTAATTTCTTCAAAAACTCTGTGAACATTTGACATATCTTGAGAATGTATTGATACACTAAATAAGAAGACAAGGGTAATTATAATATTTTTCATTTAATTTTATTTATTGGTTATATAACAAACTTATAGAAATTACTTGTTTACTGAAATTAAAATTGCACAAAATTAAGTTAGCTTTATTATAAATTAGAAATATGAATAATTACATTTTAAAAATATTTTCATTAACACTGTCTTTTTTTATTTTAAACTCTTGCAAAAATGTAAAAGTTAAAAAAAATTTAAATTTTATTGTTGTATTTGTGGATGATATGGGATATGGAGATTTAGGAATATACGGTCACCCCACAATTAAAACACCGAATTTAGACAATTTAGCTCAACAAGGTCAAAAATGGACACAGTTTTATTCTGCCTCAAGTGTTTGTACACCCAGTAGAGCGGGATTACTAACCGGTAGACTTCCAATCAGAAATGGTATGATTGGAGCAAAAGATAGAGTTCTTTTTCCAAACTCAAGAAATGGATTACCAAGTTCTGAGATTACAATTTCAGAAAAATTAAAAGATAACGGTTATAAAACAGCTATAATTGGCAAGTGGCACCTTGGACACAAAATAGACTATCTCCCTCTTCAACATGGATTTGATTATTATTTTGGGATTCCATATTCAAATGATATGGATAAAATAAACGGTGAGACCTGTTGTCCAGGAGGTCAATATTGGCAAAAATATAATACTAAAAAACCAAAGTCGACAAACTATAACATTCCACTTATTGAGAACAATAGTATTATTGAGAGGCCTGTAGATCAGACAACAATAACTAAGCGATTTTCAAGAAAAACTATAGATTTTATAAGAGATAACAAGGAAAATAATTTTTTTATTTATTTAGCTCATAACATGCCACACACTCCTCTTTTTACATCAGACGATTTTTCAGGAAAAAGTAAAAGAGGCCTATATGGTGATGTAATTGAAGAAATCGACCATGGTATTGGATTAATTGTTCAAGAATTAAAAAAACATAAACTAGATAATAATACAATAATTATTTTCACATCAGACAATGGTCCATGGTTACCATTCGAATCTCATTCAGGATCTGCAGGTTTATTGAGAAACGGAAAAGCTACTACATGGGAAGGTGGTCAGAGAATACCTGCAATTTTTTGGGGAGCTAGCATAAAAACTGGTGTTATAAGTGATTTAGGTTCAACTATGGATATATTCCCTACTATCTTGGATATGACTGATATAGACATGGTAAAAGACAGAATAATGGATGGGATTAGTATTAAAAGCACATTACTTAATCATGAAGCGTCTAAAAGAAAAACAATCTTTTACTATCGTGAAAGAGAAGTTTATGCTGTTCGTAACGGAAGCTATAAAGCTCACTTTATTACCCAAGGATCATACGATTACCCCAAAGGAAGTAATATAAAAATAGTTTTAGATGAACCTTTACTTTATAATTTAGACATAGATCCATCGGAAAAATATAATATTGCTGATAAACACCCTGAGGCCTTATTAGCCATTAATGAGATATTAGAAATACACAATAAAAATTTGAAAGCACCAAAAGATTTGCTGGAAGATAGGGATTTTGGAGATGAAGATTCAGATGGAGATGGGGTAATTGACAAAATTGATAATTGCCCTGATGTCCCTGGTAAAAAAGAATTAAATGGATGTCCAGATTAAAAATTAATAAGATATTAACTTTAATTTACAGAGATCTATTTAGATTAGATTGAAATTGTAATATTATCGTGTCCTTTTAAATGTAATATTAAACCCTAACTATTTTTGGGGATAGTTTAATAAAATAAAGTATTTTTGCGAAAAACCACGGTTAATGAAAAAATTCAAATTAAAGGAAATAGCTGATTATATTTCAGGTGAAATACATTTTAATGAAGATTTAACTATTGACGGTTTAAATGATCTAAAAAATGCCAAAAAAGGTCAAATTACCTTTATTGGAAATTCAAAATTCAAAAAATATTGGGGTGATTCAAAAGCAAGTGCTGCAATTGTAAATAAAACAATCAAAATTGAAACAAGTAATAAACCAATAATTTTCGTAGATGACGCTGATATAGCGATGGGAAAGCTACTTGAGATTTTTTCACCCGATAATATTCCGGTTTTTGAAAATGATGTGCATCAAAGTGCCGTAATTCATCCAAGCGCTATTATATCAAAAGATGTAAAAATAGGACCATTTTGTTACGTAGGTAAAAACGTTAAAATAGGTAAAGGAACTATACTATATCCAAATGTTAGTGTTTTTGACAACTCTCTAATTGGTGATAAATGTATTTTTTGGTCTGGAACCGTAATAAGGGAAAATTCAGTTATTGGAAATTCCTGTATTTTTCACAACAATGTCAGTATTGGCGCAGACGGATTTGGATACAGACCCTCTCCCGAGGGTAAAGGCTTAGTCAAAATCCATCACATTGGAAACGTTGTTATAGGAAATGACGTTGAAATTGGTGCAAATACATGCGTTGACAAAGCCACTTTTGATAGTACAATTATTGGTGATGGTAGTAAAATTGATAATCTTGTACAAATTGCCCATAATAGCGTAATGGGTAAATATTGTATTATGGCTGGAAATTCAGGTTTAGCAGGTAGTGTTTCATTAGGTGATGGTGTAATGATTGGTGGAGGTGCATCCGTAAAAGAACATACAAAAATTGGATCAGGTGCAAGTGTAGGAGCAGGATCAGGAGTCATTTCAGATGTGAAGGAAGGAACAACTGTCTTAGGTTATCCAGCTGCTGAGTATAGAGATATGTTAAAACAATGGGTAGCAATTAAAAAACTAGCGAAAAGTTAACTATTCAAGTCAAATACTTAAATGGAAAGAAAAAAATTAATATCAGATTTTCTTAAAAACTTTAAGCCAAAAGAAGAACAAAGTTGGAAGAGTTGCTACTTTTTTGCCTATTATTTAAAAAAAAACCATAACATTGATGCTAAGTTAATCGAAGGCATATCCCGAATAAAAAAAATTGACTATTGGGTTGTAAATTTCGATAAAAAGGACGAGGATATCCACGCTCATGCAGTGGGTGATAAAATTGACTATATTGATAATCCAGAGTTAACTTGGACTCTCGAGGAATTTGAAAAAGATAATTTTTAAATAATTATCAACCAATTTTCTTGAATGTATTATTAATTAAAGTTGAAATATGATTTTTGTGTGCAATACTGATTACATTTCCTTTTGGATTTTTTACATATTTGAGTATTAATTTTAAATTATACAACGCCATTGATCTTGAATGAACATTGTATTTGGACGAAGATTTACCCACACATATATCTATCAACCTATTAACATAAACTAATTGAAGATTTTGGCGAAAAGTATTTACATCTAATTTTATATCATCTTCAAAAATTGATTTGTTTAAATCCAACATAAACTCATCTAGCTTATATTTATTCCCATATAACTCAGAATCAACAATCCTTTGTAGTGTATTTGGATGAAGTACGTGAGCAAGAACTCTGGTTTGGTTTCCAAGGACTATTTTATGAATTTTTGGATCTTCAGGACCATCAAAAAAATCGAAACCTCTTCTTTGTCTGGCAAGAAACTTATATAATTTTTTTGGTGCTCTAAATGCTTCTGGAGAGAAAACATATTTACTCAAAGCTTTGAATGCTTTTTTCTGATCATTATAACTTACAGGAGTGTAAGGAGCGACACCTCCTTTTTGACCCATGGTTGATCTATCAACGTATACACCACCAATAAATCTTGATATTACATCCCCTGCCCTAGCCGCCTGAGAATTTAAAACATAAAATGCCCTTCTTAAATCATCATAAGAATTACCTTTGACATAAAATTTTTCTTGGATCTTGGGTATTAATTTGTTAACTAGCTGAATTCGGTCTATTGAGTATTTAATTGGATCAGATGAGAGATCACCAGTCATTACTCGCGGATCAATACCCTTACCAGGTGATCGCATATCATCAGCATCATTTCCAAATGCTAACTCCTTTTCAGTAGATCTTTCCAATAATGCTATTCTTTCATTGTCATTTTTAAAATCAGAATAGCCAAATTGTATTGCCCAAATATCATAAGGTCCAATAGACATATTTTCATATTGGCCTTGTTTAAGTCTATCAGGAGATAAATTTATTGCTTCATAATCCATAATTGAACCACTTAAAGCTTTATTTTCTATAACATCAGGGTTGTACAACTCATCTGGGGTAAATAAATGACTACCTCTCATATTATGGTTTAAGCCGAGGGTATGTCCTATTTCATGCATTATGAGTGACTTCATAGCCTCTTTCTTAAGTTTATCTAATTCAAAATTATTTTCATTGTATATTTCATTAACAGTAATTCCTAACAAGAATTTTTCATGCACAAATTCTCCCAAGGAACATTTTAAATGATCATCATTATTAATTTCAAAGAAATCATTTTTCAGACTCATTATTTCGGATGAATCAGAATACAATTTGTCATAAAAAAATCTGTTTGTGAAGTGTTTATATTCAAGCATTATATCTGAGCCAAAAATCTCACCTGTCAGTGGATTTTTCATACTAGGTCCATAACCACCCCAAGGAGTTTCTGGAGAAGATGTCCACCTTAAGACATTGTACCTGATATCGCCGGCATCCCAATTCGCATTATCTGGCTGAATCTTAACCTCTATTGCATTTTTGATACCAGCTTTTTCGAAAGCAAAGTTCCACTCTAATATTCCCTCTTTGATTGTTTCTCTCCATTCTTCAGGTGTAGAATTCTCAATCCACCATGTAATTGGTTTTATAGGTTCAGATAATTCTAATTCTGGATATTTTTTAATCAATCTCCAACGATTTATCATGTCCCTGTAGTTTGTTGTTTCAACTGAAGTCATATCATCAACTTTAGTTAAAAAATATCCTACTCTAGGATCATCATATCTTATCTTATAATCTTTATCAGGCATCTCAATTAAAGAATGGAAAACTTTAATTGAAACATTTCTTGGATCCGTTATGGAGTTTGAAAACTCATTTAACGGATATCTATTTTTGTATACGTACTCAGTTTTTATATTAAGATTTTCGGGGTAATTATTAATTTTATTGATTTTTGATTTTAACTTATCCAAACTACCAAGAGAAAATGCATTTGGGTTAGATTTTGGGCTTTTTAAAGGTTTGATTTGATTTAGATCTTCAGTTAAAAAAATTTCATTTGCACTAATTAAATAAACATCATCTTTCTCATCTGTATTTAAAATTCTTGAACTTGACAAAATGGAATTTGAAATATTAGCTTCTTTGGACTTTGAGATCGGGTTCTGTTTGTCATAGTAAAAATTAGTATTTATTCTTACTATCTCTATTTTATTAAAGTATTTTTTGAAATTAAAAATTGCCGATCCATTATAAAGACCCCTTATGTTACCTGCCTGGCTGACTCCATCAGCTACTTGAGAAAAGTAAATATAATCTTTGTTTAACTGATCTTTTGATATTGCCATCTGAATCTTACCGCTGACAGAATCTTGATAAATAGTAAACAATCCCTCAATTTTTTGACTATTTTTTGTCAAATCAAGAATTGTTTTCGTGGTTTTTGATTTTTTTGATTTGTCTTTATTGGGTATTTGAGAACTCAAAGTTAGACTGAATAAAAAAATTGCATTGAATAAATATTTCATAAAATGTATTGATAAAAAACAAATATAATATGATAAATTAAATGTAAAACATAAATAAATTATTATAATTATATTTATTAAAATTAAATACCAAAAAAATGAAAAATATTACATTACTAATACTATCGTTAATACTGATTACATCATGTGTTAATGTTAATAACGCGGAAAAGGTTGTCGAAACAAACTCTGTTATTGGATACGACATGTCAGATGACGATAAAAAAAGAGATTTGATACCAGGATCATTATCAAATATAATTGTTTGGGAAAAATATATAAAAGCACACAATGATGTTGATTTAGAACAAATTAAATCCCTAGACTCAGATTCCATAACTATTAGAGGTCCACGAGGAGAGTTAATCAAGGGTATTGATGCTCATATTGAATTTTTGACAACATGGTTTGAAGCGAATTCTCCAAAATGGAAGATTAAATATGCGATAGCCAACGACTTATCTAATGATGAAAATGAGCGCAGGGAATGGGTAACTGTTGGTCATGACATAACACTTCAGGTTGAGGGTAATCAGGTAAATGCAGCTCAAATAATTGATGTTAGAATATCAGGAGGAAAAATCCAAGAGTTTTTAGTTTACGAAAGAGCTAAAGGAGAAGATGAATAAATTTGAAAATAGAATATGATACTGTATTTTAACAATTTCAGTATTGTATTCTATTTAACTTTAATATTTTTTTCCTTAAATAGGACAACAAATAAACTACCCATTACTGAGTGAACTAAACTTGAAATTGCTGATGGAATAGCGGTTGAGGGATTGATAAAATTATCCCGAGCCAGAACCACTCCAAGCCCAGAATTCTGCATTCCCACTTCAATTGATATTGTTTTTGAAACAAATTTATTTTTGGTAATTAAATAACAAAATATATAACCAAAAATAAATCCAAAGAAATGTAAAATAATTATAGAATAAAATAAATTCATACCTGAATTTAAAATTATTTCCTTGCCCTGACCGATTATACTTCCTACGATTAAACAAATCAAAATTACTGCAGCAGAAGGAGAGAATGGGGTGATTTTATTTGTTAATCTTGGTAAAAAAATATTAAACAAAATTCCTACAAAAATTGGAATCAAAACCACTTTGGTTGTGCTTAAAAATAGACCTAGTGAATCAACCTCTAAATAAGTTCCTGAATAAATGGAAGTTAAAATTGGAGTCATAATTATTGCGGATAATGTAGAAATTGTTGTCATACTGACAGAAAGAGGAAGATTAGTTTTAGATAAATAAACTATCACATTGGAGGCAGTTCCACCTGGACAACAAGAAACCAAAATTAACCCAACAGCAAAAAATTTAGGTAAGTCAAAAAAAAACGCTAAAGACCAACCAAGCATGGGCATAACGGTAAATTGTAAAAATAAGCCTATTAAAATCCAATGAGGCATTCTTATGATTTGAATAAAATCATTAAACTTTAGGGTTAATCCCATTCCTAACATTATTCCAGCTAATCCATAGGTTATCATATCATCAGTGAACCAAATGAATATTTTTGGATTATAAATTGATAATATTGAAACGCAAATTACCCATATTGGAAAGTATCGGCTTATTAAACTTAAAGTTTTCATTACTATTTAGTTATCAATTTTAAATTCTTTTAAAATTTGAGTTGGTTCAATTATATTGTAATCGCTCCAAAAATCAGGGTCATATTTGATAACTTTAGTAGGAAGATTTGCATCTTTATTGATGATTTGATCATACTCTGATTTTGAAGATATTGAGTCACTCAGAACAATGTACTGTACTTTGGTTTGGTTGTTTCCATTAAAATTTAGTTGCATCTTCAATTGATTTTGCTTCCTCCTCCCCTTAACATTCTTATTCTTTTCAATTATTTTTAAGGGTCTATCCAATCCAAATGAGGTTTTATATGAATTACTGAAATAATAAAGATAATATTTGCCACTATCATTTTTCTTAAAAATCCTTATTCCATAATTATCATCCACACTGAAAGAGACACCTAGTAAATTAAAATCCCTAATAAGCTTAGTATTCTCATAATCATAACGAATTAAGGCAAAATCATCAGCATGCACATATATTTTTCCTTTGTATTTAGCACTTGATGAATTAGGAGAAAAATTAATAATATAAACTGGATCATAACCTATATAAGCTAACTTTTCAAGAATAAATTTATATTTTCTTGAACTTTTAAATATTTCAAAGTTTATTTTTTTTCCATTCTTCAGATAATCATTTGTAAAGTTTCTAGTTATGTTTCTATTTGATTCATTGTAAGACTTTATTTCATCTTTTTTTGATTGTTCAATCTTTTTTAACTGATCTATATTTGTTGAATCAATTGATCTAAAATTAACCCCATCAGCCTCAATATCAACTGGAAAAATTCCTGATTTAAATTTAAAATATGAATCTGGTTTCATTCTCAAATCAACAATAGGCTGTATCTTCTCCTCTATTGCTTTGATTGTAATCTCTCCCTCTTCGTTTTTCAAAACTAATGACTTAACAATGTTAATTTTTTGGATTTCCGGATCAGAAAGATTACCATTATAGGCAGATATTACCTCATAATAAGAATTGTTTTTTCTTGGAATTGAATTCACAACACTATCAAAAAGGGATTGGTCAAACTCTTTAATAGAAGAATTTTTAATTTTTATATCAAATCTGGATATACCAGACATGTTCGTGACCCTACGAAAAATTTTTTTTTTCCTGTAACCAAACTCATATGTATTCATAACGTTGTTTCTAACATTTTTGAGTATTTGATCCACACTTATTTTTTTTCGATTCTGGACAATTACCGACTCCAAATCAATTGGTTTTGGTGACAAAAAAATACTTAAATTTTTTGGCTGATTTTTTGCTGATAGATTAACAGATCTGTAACCTAATGAAGAAATAAAAATCGAATCCTTATCAGCATAAGGTTTATTTTTTAAAACTCTAAAATATCCATCCTCATTTGTAATTGTATTTATATTAAAATTAGTTGTTATTGTAGCAAATTGAATTGGATCATTATTTAAACTATCTAACACTATACCAGAAATTTCCTGTGAATTGATATTCGAAAAAATTAAAAGGAAAAAAATAATTTGAATTTTTCTTGACTTCATATTTCAAAAATATTAAATAAAAATATATAAGGATTCACATATAAAGATTACATTGCATTTCAATTTTTTTTTATGAGTACATTAGAATTAAAAAATCTATCAAAAACTTACTCAAACGGTGTAAAAGCACTTGATAATATTACAATAAAAATATCAAGTGGAATGTTTGGTCTTTTAGGACCGAACGGAGCTGGTAAATCATCCATGATGAGAACAATTGGAACACTTCAAGAGCCTGACGAGGGAACAGTATTTCTTGATAAACTTAACGTCTTGAAAGATAGCCAAGAATTCAGAAAAAATCTTGGATACTTACCACAAGAATTTGGTGTTTATCCGAGAATCACTGCCGAACAGCTATTGGATCATATTGCTACTTTGAAAGGTATCACAGTCAAATCTGAAAGAAAAGACTTAGTAAATTATTTACTTCAAAAAGTAAATTTATTCGAAAAGAAAAATAAAAGTGTTAAAGGTTTTTCTGGAGGTATGAAGCAAAGAATCGGAATTGCCCAAGCATTAATTGGAAACCCAAAAGTATTAATAGTTGATGAGCCTACTGCTGGACTGGATCCTGGTGAAAGGAATAGATTTTATGATCTGATATCTGATGTTGGTGAAGATGTAATTGTTATTTTATCTACCCATATTGTTGATGACGTTAGAGAACTCTGTACTCAAATGGCAATCATGAATAATGGTAAAATAGTTTTTAACGGTTCTCCCGATGAGGGTATTAATTCATTGAAAGGAAAAGTTTTTGAAAAACAAATTTCTAGATCTGAATTAAAAAGCTACAATAAAGACTTCAATGTTATTTCAAATAAATTAATAGGTGGCAAACCGGTAATTCATGTTCTGAGTGAAAAAATTCCAAATAAAACCTTTAAAAAAATTGAACCATCACTCGAGGATGTTTTCTTTACTAAGATTCAATAATATTAATATTTGTAATGTTTAAAAATTTCTTCCTCGCCGAATTAAGATATAGCCTAAAACAACCTATGTCTTATCTTTTTTTTCTTATTGTTTTTTTATTAGTTTTTGCTGCCAACGTAACTAATGATGTGACTATAGGGGGGGCTGTAGGTAACGTATATAGGAATGCTCCATATGTTATTACTATTTATTCAATAATTCTCTCTTTAAATGGTTTATTATTTGCTGCGGCTTTCTTTAACAACTCAGCATTAAGAGATTATAAAAATAATTTTCAAGAAATTATTTACACAACCCCAATAGATAAATTCGGATATTATCTGGGTAAGTTTTTTGCATCACTAATTCTTTCCACAATTCCATTAATTGGAGTATTCTTTGGAATAATAATTGGTTCAAAAGTTGCCCCTTTGATGGGATGGATAGAAGCTGATAGGTTTGGTCCATTTTACCTTGATACTTTCATAAATAATTATTTAATATTTATTCTACCTAATATGTTTATTGGAGGAACAATAATCTATTCATTAGCTCAAGAATTTAAAAATACCATGGTATCATTCGTTGGAGCAATGTTAATTCTTGTTGGTTATATAATAGCTGGACAGCTATCCTCTGACATTGATAATGAAACAATTGCCGCTTTAGTTGATGTATTTGGAATTGAAGCATATAATGTAACCTCAAAATATTATACTCCATTAGAAAAAAACATTCTTAACCCATCTTTGAGCGGTCTTCTGCTCTATAATAGACTAATCTGGATTGGATTTGCCTCAATTATTTTATTTATATCATATAAAAGATTCAGTTTTAAATCAAAAAGTATCAAAAATAAAGTAATAAATGAGGATATAGTTGGGGGTTCATCTTATACAGCTACTGAAAGACCAGTTATAAAAATGATTAATAATTCCAATTTTTCAGATTTTAAAAGTTTCTTTAAAATTAATATGACTAGTATTTATAAACATGTTACATTTAAAATCTTATTTGTATTTAGTGTTATACAGCTTATTGCCGGTCTTGTAAGTGGGTATGAATATCTTGGACTAAAGTCATATCCCTTAACATATTTCATGGTTGATCAGATAAGTGGTTCTTCTGGTCTTTTTATTTTAATAATTTTAGTTTTCTTTAGTGGTGAACTGGTATGGCGAGATAGAGATGTTCAGCTGAATGAAGTAATTGATTCAACCGCACATTCAACTTTAATTCCTCTTTTTTCTAAAACTTTGTCCTTATTTTCATTGTCCATTGTTCTTCATTTAATTCTAGTTTTTATTGCAGTGATCTATCAGCTTATGATGGGTTTCACAAAAATAGATTTTTCATTATATCTAATGGACTATTTATATAATTTATTTCCTGTCTATCTAACAACATGTGCTACTCTTGTTGCAATTCAGGTAATTGTTAATCATAAGTATCTAGCATACATGGTATCAGTTATAGTTCTTTTATTGATAGATATTATTCTTTTAATTCTTGATGTCAATTCTAATATGTTGTCAATTGGATCAACACCATATATGATATACTCTGATCTAAATGGTTTTGGTCCCAGTAACAAAGGAGTTTTTTGGTTTAATTTATATTGGATACTTTTTGGATTATTGTTTTTAATGTTGTCGGGAACAATATGGAATAGAGGTTCAAAAAAATCTCTAAAAGAAAGGTTAAAAGGAGTTCTGATAAATACAAATAAATTATACTTAGTTTCAGTATCAGTTGTCGGTTTTTTATTTATTCTAGTTTCCTCATTTGTTTTTTATAATACTCAAGTTTTGAATTCATATAAATCAAGTGATGAATATGAAAAAATAGCTGTTTCTTATGAAAATAAATATAAAAAGTATAAAGATTTACCTTTTCCAAAAATTGTCAATGCAAATTATAATATTGATCTTTTTCCAAAAATAAAAAAAGCAAATATTTTGGCTTATCTAACACTGGTAAATCAAAATGAAAATGTTGTTGACAGTATTTTACTCAATATAAACAAAGAATGGGAACTTGATTTTGATTTTCCAAATGCTAATATTATTAGCAAAGATGAAGTAAATGGAGTTCATTTTTATGCCATAAACCCACCAATGTTACCTGGTGACACATTAGTTTTAAAAATCAAAAATACATATGAGACAAAGGGGTTCTCAAATGGAGGAGAAACAACCAGTATAGTTAAAAATGGATCATTTTTAAATAATGAGGAAATATTACCAAATGTTGGATATGACTCAAGCAAAGAAATTGGTGATAAAAACAAAAGAAAAAAACTTGGGCTTCCAATAAAAGATAGAATGCCTGAATTAGAAATTGATTGTAATTCAAATTGTAATGAAAACTATGGTTCAAGAGGTTTTTCCGACTTTATAGATGTAGAAACAACAATATCAACAAGTTCCGATCAAATAGCAATCGCACCCGGAACTTTGGTTAAAGAGTGGAAGGAAAATGATAGAAACTATTTTAAATATAAAATTGACCACCCTTCATTAAATTTCTATTCATTTATTTCTGCCAATTATAAGGTTGCTAAAAGAAAATGGAAAGATGTTGATATTGAAATTTATTATGATTCAAAGCATTCAATTAATATTGAAATGATGTTAGATGCAGTTGAAAACTCTTTGATATATTACACAAATAACTTTGGCCCTTATTATCATAATCAAGCAAGAATAATTGAATTCCCCAGGTTTTCAACATTTGCTCAAGCTTTTCCAGGAACTATGCCATACTCTGAATCTTTTGGATTCATAATTGACCTGGAGGATGAAGAAGAAAATAATGTAATAGAAGCAGTAATAGCTCACGAAATGGCACACCAATGGTGGGCTCACCAAGTTATTGGAGCTAATATGCAAGGTGCCACATTTTTGAGTGAATCATTTTCAGAATATTCTTCACTAATGACTATGAAAAAAAGAGTGAAAAATCCAATGAAAATGAGAGAATTTTTAAAATATGATCATGATAGATATTTAAGAGGTAGATCACAAGAATTGGAAAAGGAACTTCCTTTATACAAAGTAGAAAACCAGCAATACATTCATTATGGAAAAGGAAGTGTTATTTTATATGCACTTCAAGACTACATCGGAGAAGATAAAGTAAATTCGGCACTTAAAGAGTTTTTAGAAAAATACAAGTATAAAACTCCATATCCTACATCATTAGACTTTATAGAAATTTTAGAACCTAAAGTTCCTGATTCATTAAAATACCTGATAAATGATTGGTTTAAGGACATTACTTTATATGATAATAGATTGACAAATGCCAGTGCCAAAAAATTAAATAACGGTAAATTTGAAATTAATATTGAAGTTGAAACTTCGAAAATTAAATCTGATTCGATTGGTAATGAAACAAAAGTAGCTGTAAATGAATGGATTGATATAGGTGTTTTTTCAGATGAAGATGAAGAAAATTTAATTTATCAAAAAAGAGTTAATCTTACTGACTCATTAATGAATTTCAGTTTTGTGGTAGACACCCTTCCCTTGAAAGCAGCAATTGATCCAAGACACATATTGATTGATCGTGTTTATTCAGATAATATAAAATCAATTTCTTTTGATTAAATAAATTTTCCAATACTTTTTATTAATTTTATTTAAAAATTAACTATGAAAGCACATACAACAAGTTTAGTAAATGCAATTGCACTAATTTCAATGGGTACATGGGGTTATGTTGATTCAGAGTCAAAAGCTGTCACGGCTTTGATTCCTGTAGTTATTGGGATAATATTGTTAGTAGTCAATAATGGGGTCAAAAAAGAAAATAAAATCATTGCTCACATAGCAGTCCTTTTAACATTTATCGTTTTGGTTGGCCTCATAATGCCTTTGAAAGGTTCAATAGCAAGAAACAACTCAATGGGAATTATTAGAGTACTAGTAATGCTCATTACATCAATTCTAGCTCTCATATCATTTATTCAGAGCTTTATTAGAGCAAGAAAAGAAAGAGAATCTAATTAAAATTTCAGCTTTTGAATTCTTATTAAGAATTATTCTAAATAAATTTTGTATTTATATTTCCTGTTATTATATTTGCGGAAAATTTATTTAGATTAATTAAAAATATTAAAAATGAAAAAATTATTAAGTTTATTTGTAATTACTGTTTTTCTTATTGGATGTGAAAAAGAAAAAGAAGTAATTAAATATGAATTTCAAGAAGGTCTTGTTAGACAGATTGAAGTTCCAGGGCCAACAGTTACAGTAACTGTTGTTGACACAGTAAATATAAATTTTCCACCACCAGAATACTCTTTTACTAGAAATGGTAAATCTACGGTTTTCTATGATGGACAAACTACAAGATTAGGCCAAGCAGACGCACTAAAAAGTGCAATGAATGATGTAACATCAACTGAGGCTGGAATTTTAGATATGTTTGATAATGGACAAGGTTTCTCAGATACTTCTCTGAACTCTTCTAAAAAAGTTGGTAATAAAACTGGGGCTAAGTCACCAAACACCGCTGTCAATAAAGCAAAATTTGATTCGTGGATAAAGGATTTCGTTGACAATGTTATACCTGCGGTGAATGCTTCTACAGATGGATCTGCTGGAGTAGCTGGATTAGTATCAGATGCAAATGGTTCAAGAACAAATCTAAAAGCAAATGCTAAAGGTCTTGAAATGAACCAAATATTCAGCAAAGGTTTAATTGGAGCATTTAACCTCGACCAAATAATAGGTGAGGGTGGTTACCTATCTAAATCTAAGCTTGACCCTGTGAAAGATGATAATGATGCTGGTGTCTATGGTTACGCTGGAACTGATGATAACGCAGCTGCTGAGCTTAACGTCACAAAAATGGAACACTTTTGGGATGAAGGATTCGGATACTTATACGGACAAGACAACCAATTCGCTCCTGAAACTGGAAAAGGATCATTGCTAAATTACTACCTTAAGAAAGTAGAAAGCGATATACCTGGAATTTCTAAAAAAATATACGACGCATTCGTTCTTGGAAGAGCTGCTATAGTTAGTAAGAATTACACCTTAAGAGATGAGCAAGCCAAAATTGTTATGGTTGAATTATCGAAAGTTGTTGGTAATAAAGCTGAGTACTATTTAAGCTCTGCAGCTGATAAATTGGCTGCAGGCCAAATGGCTTCATATTTACACGCCTTATCTGAGGGGTATGGATTAATTTTTAGCCTTCAATATACTCAGGGTGCAGATGGAAATCCTTACATGAGTTATGACGAAGTAAATGCAATGCTCGCTGAACTTGAAGCTGGAAACGGTTTTTGGGACAGAACTGAGGCTGAACTAGATGCTATGGCCGCTAAGGTTAAAGCTGCAACAGGCTTATAAGATAAATAGTTTAAACATAAACTAATTTCATCTTTCTTTGTTAATTGAAATGATGACAAATAAAATGCAAATGAGGTTTTGTAAAAATAACTTCTAACATTATATTTGTCATCATTTATTTGGACTAAATAAGATTTATAAAAATTTTTTTAATGAAAAATAAAATACTTCTCTACGCACTCATGATTATGTATTTATCATGCTCCAAAAGCTCTGATGATAGTAACGTATACCAAAGTATTACTCAGACACAAACTCCACCAACAAATACAACCACTACTCCAACAAACACCAACACCTCTGGTACTTCATCAACAACAACAGATACATCTTTTGACAGAAGTTCCATGCTTGTTTTTTGGGCAGATCAAATAATTATTCCATCGCACAAGAAATTTAAAGAAGATATGGAATCACTAAACTCCTCAGTAGAGAGTTTTGTTAACACTGTAAATGAAGAAAATTTTAATCTTGTCAAGGATAATTGGCTTGCTGCCTATAAATCTTGGCAATACATTGAAATGTTTAATATTGGTAAAGCTGAAGAAATTTATTTTGCATCAAGAATGAATATATACCCTGCAAGTACTGATAGAATTGATTTGAATATTTCAAATAGAGTTAACGATATTGAAAATCCTAATAATTATAGTGCTCAGGGATTTCCTGCTATTGATTATCTCTTACACGGGATTGCACCCACTAACAGTGAAATATTAGATATTTATATCAAATCAGATGAATCTTTCGAAATCAATAATCATCTAAAATATTTAAAACTTTTATCTAATCAAATGTTGGAGCTTACTAATGTTGTTATTGATGATTGGGAAAAATCTTATCGAGATTCTTTTGTATCATCAATTGAAAATACTGCAACTTCAAGCATTAATTTGATGACAAATGATTTTATTTATTATTATGAAAAAGGTTTTAGAGCCAACAAGATAGGTATTCCCGCAGGAGTTTTCTCGGGTGGAACTTTACCAGATAGAGTTGAAGCTTATTACAAGAAAGACGTTTCAAAAATTCTTGCCATGCAAGCGCTTTCAGGTATAAATCGTTTTTTTAACGGTTTACCTTTTGATACTAACAGCACAGAGAGTGGATTAAGCTTCAAAGAATATGTAGACTTTCTTGAAACAAAGAAAAACGAAACACCCTTAGGTGATCTAATCTCTGACCAATTTAACACATCTATGAATGGTCTTGACGAACTTAATGATGATTTTACTATTCAACTTGATGAAAATAAAATAAAAATGCTTGAAGTGTATGATAAAATCCAGGCTGCTGTTGTTTTAATGAAAGTTGATATGCTTCAAGCTTTAAACATAAATGTTGATTATGTTGATGCAGACGGAGATTAAATATACTCATTACTGTAAATAAATTGTTTTTTGGCAATTTTAATTAATTAGAATATCAAGAATTATTTGAATAAAAAATATGTTGACTCTGTATCATTAGCTGTTTTTAGAATTTCTTTTGGTATTCTAATGCTACTTAGTATGATAAGGTTTTGGTATAATGGATGGATAAAAACACTCTACATTGATCCAGAATTTCATTTTTCTTACTATGGTTTCGGTTGGATAAAGGTACTAGGTGATTACACTTATATAATTTTTATTATATGTTCTCTAGCATCAATATTAGTTGCTGTTGGCTACAAATATAGATACTCAATAATTGTCTTTTTTCTTTCCTTCACTTATATAGAGCTAATGGATAAAACTACATATTTAAATCATTATTATTTTATTAGTTCAATTAGTTTTTTAATGTGCTTTTTACCTTTGAATGCAAATTATTCTCTAGACTCTATCTTTACCAAAAAGTACTACAAAGTTCCTAGATGGACTATAGATAGTATTAAGCTTTTAATTTGTATTGTATATTTTTATGCAGGAATTGCAAAAATAAATTCTGATTGGCTTTTGAATGCAATGCCCCTTTCAATATGGCTTCCATCCAAGTACGATCTTCCAATTATAGGGGAAAATTTGATGCAAAAGCAATGGGTTCATTACTTTATGAGCTGGGCTGGAATGTTTTATGATTTAATGATTCCCTTTTTATTATTAATTAAAAGAACCAGAATTGTTGCGTTTTTACTAGTTGTTTTCTTTCACTTATTTACAGCAGTTTTATTTCCGATTGGTATGTTTCCGTATATAATGATAGTTGGTTCATTAATATTTTTTGATGACAACACACAACATAAAATTTTAAATATATACCGTAAAATTTATAGGTATTTTATTAAAATATTTGATATCAGTATTACTCATTTAAAAAAAAGAACTCAAATCAAAAGTCCATTAATAAATAAATATAATCTTATCATAATTGGATTTTTTTTCTTACTTCAATTAATTATTCCATTTAGATATTTTTTTTATCCGGGTGAACTTTTTTGGAATGAACAGGGATACAGATTTTCATGGCGAGTTATGTTGATTGAAAAAAGAGGATATTCAAATTTTAAAGTCGTGGACAGTATAAGCAAAAAATATTTTTACGTTCAAAATGATGATTTCCTTACATCCTATCAGGAAAAACAAATGAGCTTTCAACCAGACTTTATTTTAGAATATGCGCATTTTCTGGGTGATCATTTTACTAGTCAAGGTCATAAAAATGTTCAGATTTTTGTTGATAGTCATGTTGCACTTAATGGAAGATCTAGTCAAAGATTTATAGACCCCGCTGTTGATTTATATAATGAAAAAGAATCATTCAAACATAAGAATTGGATAATACCGTTTAATGATGAAATCAAAGGCTTTTAAAATAATAGTTTTAATAACTCTATTTAATTTTTATTTTGGTTATTCACAGAACATAATTAAAATAAAAGTTCTCACTATAGATAACGAATTTATTGATGATCCTGTAGAAGTTTACAGTAAAGAGACTGGATATATTACAACGATAAATATTGGTGAGTTTTCTGAAATAAATGTTGATGATAATCCTTTGTCATTAATCTTTATTTCCATAAATCATCCTGTAATTGAGAAAGCAATAAATCCCATATCTACTGATGAAATTATTGTTGAACTTCCTTCTAGAACACAAAATCTTTCAGAGGTTGTAGTAAATGCTCGAAAAAAAAGAGTATTTGAACTAAGAAGATTGAAAGATTTTGAAGGAACATCGATTTATTCTGGAAAAAAAACAGAAGTTATAAGTTTAAATGAATCAATGGCTAACCTAGCCACAAATAATGCAAGACAAATATATAGTCAAGTAGTGGGTCTAAATATTTTTCAAAATGATGATGCTGGACTACAGCTAAACATTGGAGGAAGAGGACTTGACCCAAACAGAACATCAAATTTTAATACCAGACAAAATGGTTATGATATAAGTGCTGATGTACTAGGTTATCCAGAAAGTTATTACAGTCCTCCAGCTGAAGCGATTGAAGAAATTCAGATACTAAGAGGAGCAGCATCACTTCAATATGGAACACAATTTGGGGGTTTAGTCAATTTCATAATGAAAAGTTCTAATATCTATAAACCATTGGAAATTATAACCCGAAATACTGCTGGTTCAAATGGTCTTTACACCAATTTTACTAGTTTGAGTTTGAATAAAGGAAAGAATAAAATCTACTCATTTATCAATTATAAATCAGGTGATGGATTCAGGGATAATTCTGAATTTGATTCGTTCAATTTATTTTTCAAAAACGAGTATGAAATAAGTGAAAAAACGCAATTAAGTGCTGAAATAACCTATTTAAAATATTTAGCAAAACAAGGTGGTGGATTAACAGACATAATGTTTAATGAAAATCCATTTCAGAGTAATAGATCAAGGAACTGGTTCCAAATTGATTGGTTTCTTTATAATTTATCATTTAAACACAATTTTTCAAAAAATACAATTTTATCGGCAAATTTTTTTGGCTTGAATGCCAAAAGAAATGCTCTTGGATTTAGAACAAACAGAGTAAGTCAAGTTGATTCATTTAATGAGAGAGATTTAATCAAAGGAGACTTTAATAACTATGGAACGGAGATAAGATTTTTAAAAAAATACGATATTTTCAAAAAAAATGCCACCTGGGTTGTGGGAGTTAAATATTATAATTCAAATACTTCTGCTGTTCAGGGCCCAGGTTCTATAGGTAGTGATGCGGATTTTGATATTAAAACAAAAGAATTTCCTTATTACAATTTTCAATCTAATTATAGATACCCAAATAAAAATATTGCATTATTCGCTGAAAATATTTTTTACTTAAATGATAAGCTGTCTATAACACCTGGTTTTAGATATGAATATATCAAAACCGAAAGCAATGGTAGTTATAAGAAAACAAATCGAGATGCAGCCGGAAATGTAATTTTTGACGAAACAATTGAAAATAATGAAATTAGAAAAAGGAACTTCATACTACTAGGACTGGGAGGAAGCTACAAATATTCAACTGATTTAGAAATTTATCTAAATATTTCAGAAAATTATCGATCTGTCACATTCGCTGATATAAGTATATTTAATCCAGCATACGCAATAAACCCAAATATATCAGATGAAAATGGTTTCACACTTGATATGGGTTTTAGAGGATTAATTAGTGATTATTTATCCTACGATATGAGTACATTTTTGTTATCATATAATAATAGAATTGGTTTTGTTCAAAGAGCATTCCAAGATGGGAGTGTAAAAACAGAAAGAGGAAATGTAGGTGATGCAAGCATAATAGGTATTGAAACCTTGGTTGATTTAAATTTAAAGAAGTTATTTTTAAAAAATAATCCTAATCACAGCTTTAACTATTTCCTTAATTTTTCATTAATAAATTCAAAATATACACGTTCTGAAGAACCTGGAGTTGAGGGAAAAATGGTAGAGTATGTTCCAAGTCTAAATTTAAAGACTGGGAGCAAGTATGGATATAAAAATTTTATGATTAATTTTCAATACACTTATTTATCAGATCAATTCACTGACTCATCAAATGCGATAGAGAGTAATTTAAGTGGAGTTATTGGAGTAATTCCTAGTTATGATGTTTTTGATTTATCAGTTTCATATTCTTTAAAAAGAATAAAAATTGAATCAGGATTCAACAATTTATTCAATAATAAATATTTTTCTAGAAGAGCCACTGGTTATCCTGGTCCGGGAATAATCCCTTCTGCACCCAGAACATTTTATTTTACAATTCAGTATAAGATTTAATGAAAAATAATGTGTATTAAAATCAAACTAATTAACATTATTATTCCAAAATTTTTTATACCGTTTGAACCAAAAAATAATACTTTCTCTCTATAGTTAATTCGATTCATGTTAAAAATTAATGAGATAATTAATCCAATAACTATAGAAAAAAAGGCCCTCAAAAAATAATTTATTTCAGGAAAAAAAAATTGAATAAAAATATTTATTGGCAGTGTAATAATAAATCCAAAATAAATTGGATTTAACTTAGGTTTAATCAAAATAAAGGCTGAACATATTAAAACAACAATTCCACAATTAATGTAGTATCTAATTTCATTAAGTTTGTGAGTGAAAGCAAGGGACTGGTCATCAAATTTTAAATACAAAAAGATTAAACCCATTATTAAAGAAGTTATTAAACTGATAAATATTGCTTTTCTTCCTGAATTTATTTTTTTATGATCATTAGCATTTTTATTAATGTAGACCGAATAAATATCAATTGACCATAGAGTAGCAATCGAATTAAAAGTAGAATCAACTGTACTCATTAGCGAAGCGAATAAACCACACAATATTATTCCTTTTAATCCTGTTGGAATATAATTATTAACTATAAATGGAAATGCCATATCAGGATCTATGAGTGGTTGATCAATAATATTGAATAATGCCACACCAGGTATTACGATAATTACAGCCATAAAATATTTTAGAAGACCACCAACTAATAGACCTTTTTGAGCATGCTTAATACTTTTAGCAGCAATTGATCTCTGCATTATTGTTTGGTTAGCACACCAATAATTAATATTCAAAAAAAATAAACCAAACATATGTGTCCAAGGCAGAGTATCGTGGTTAGAGGGAAGGTGTAATTTCATTTTTTCAGGAGATTGAATATATAATTCATTCCAACCTCCAAGGTGATAAAGTGAAACAAATAATATGATAAGTCCACCGAAAATTAAAATAATAAATTGAATAATATCCGTCCTAACCACAGCACTAAGACCCCCTAAATATGTATATACAGCAGAAAAAAATCCTAATAAAATAATTAAAATAGCAATTCTTGATGTTCTATCATTACTCAAAAAACTTAAAAAATCTCCAAAAACCATATCAGCTGCATATGCTCCCCAAAACAATGCAGCTCCAATTGTAATAGTAGAATAAAGAATAATATTAGTTATTGAATAACAAAGAGCTAGAGTTTTTCCTAATTTTATTTTAATAAATTCTGAAACTGTTGAAATTTTATTTTTTAAAAAAATGGGAACAAAAACAAAAGCTGCAAGTAAAATTCCTTGAACCGCATTAATTTCTAAGCTGGCTTGTGCTAATCCAAACAGATATGCAGATCCCATCATTCCCAAAAACTGATAACCTTGAACGTTCGTTGCAATTGTTGAAATTGCAATTGATGGCCACTTCAATTGTCTACCACTGAGGAAATACTCATCACTGCTAATATTTTTATAGTTACCACTTTTTATTGCAGTAATAAAAATCAAAATAAAATAACCTATTACAATAACTAAATCAATCATCAATTTCTTTTTCCCAATCCAAGTGGAGACTTAGGTGTTTTATTTGGAATTCTACCAAGATATTTGGGTAGTGAGATATTATTAATTCTTGGTAATACATATTTTGCAAAATAATCAATCTCTTCATCATGAGGATACCCAGATAAAATAAATGATTTAATTCCAATTTTCATGTACGTCATAAGTTTATTGAATACTTGATCAGGATCACCTACTATGGCCGCTCCACAACCAGATCTTGCAATCCCAATACCTGTCCATAAATAATCCTCAACAAAATAGTCATCATCAGACTTATTTCTCAAATCAGTTTGTAGAGATACACCTGTAGACTTTGAGTCCAAAGCTCTATTTCTAATTTGGTCACCCTTTTTTAGATCAATTTTAGAAATAATTTGCTTGGCATATGACCTCGCTTCTTCTTCAGTTTCTCTAACAATTATATGGATTCGTAGTCCGAACTGAATAGATCTGTTATAAATCTTTGCTTTTGTTTTTAATTTTTCAATATGATTTTTAATTCTTTTAATTGTGTCAGGCCACATTAAATAAACATCGCAATGTTTCGCACATAGATCTAGACCTAGATTAGAATATCCACCAAAATAAAGTAATGGACCTCCATTTTGCTGATATGTCTTAACTGGATCAGATGGTAGTTCAATAGAATAAAACTCTCCATTAAATTTTACATAATCTTTGGTCCATCCCTGCTTTAAAATTTGAATAACTTCATCCGATCTTTTGTATCTTAACTCAGATGAAAGTGATGTTCCAGGTAAATCGGAAGATATAATATTAAGTGTTAATCTTCCCTCTAAAATATGATCAAGGGTTGCTATTGCCCTTCCCAACATGGGTGGATGAACCTCCCCGCAACGTATAGCAGTCAATAAATTTATGTTATTGGTTGCTGGTGCAATTGCCGAAGCAAATGATAGTGTATCCTGTCCAACCTGATAAGATGAAGGACACAATATGTTGTTGAAACCCAAACTATCAGCTTTTTTTACAATCTTCGATGTATTTTTCCAATTACTTTTGAAAGAAGAGTCATGGAAACCCAAATATCTGTCATCTCCGTTACAAAGTGGAGCAAACCAGGATACTTCGGCTTCATTTTTATTGCTATTATCAAGATCAGGCATATTGATATTTATTGTAATGCTTTTTTATATTCCACTAAACACCTTTCCCTGGCAAATTTATGATCAACTATCGGCAAGCAATAGTCGTTCGGTTTTTCATATTCAGGAACCCACTTTTTTATGTATATATGATTTTTATCAAATTTTTTTACCTGTTCGTAGGGATTAAATATTCTAAAGTATGGTGATGCATCAACACCACAGCCTGCTAGCCACTGCCAATTCCCTATATTACTAGACTGTTCATAATCTAATAATTTTTTCGCAAAATAAGCTTCTCCCCATCTCCAATCAATTAAAAGGTGTTTACATAGAAAACTACCTGTTATCATCCTAACCCTATTATGCATAAATCCCGTTTCATTTAGCTCTCTCATACCCGCATCTATGATGGGATATCCAGTATTTCCAGTACACCACTTATTAAACTCAATTTTATTATTTCTCCACTCTATCTTATCATATTTACTTTTAAAACTTTCGGTTAAAGTATTAGGATAATGCCATAGAATCTGCATAAAAAATTCTCTCCAAATTAATTCCTTTAAGTAAGTCTTGTTTGAATCCTGATTCGCTTCATTAACTAATTTTCTAATACTTATTAAACCAAACCTTAAATACACCCCTACTCTAGTTGTATTGTCCAAATAAGGAAAATTTCTAGTACTCTCATAATCTTTAATCAAATCTAGATTGACCTTGTATTTATTAATTTTGATTTTCGATTTTGTAAAACCAATTTCCTCCAATTTTAGTGAATTAGAATTAAAATGTGATGTAAAATTATTTAATAAATCCTGAGAGGGAAAATTGTACTTCTCTATCAAATTATACTTCTCCAACCATTTATTTGAATATGGCGTATAAACCTTGTAAGGATCACCATCATTTTTAACTATCTCACTTTTTTCAAATATTACCTGATCTTTAAAAGAAAGCACTTTAATACTTTTAGATTTTAAAAATTTAGAAATTTTTTTGTCACGAGAGGTAGCGTAGGGCTCATAGTCGTGATTGAAAAATACATTTTCAACAGAATATTTTTTGACCAACTCTTTAAATATTTCGAGTGGTTTTCCATGAAATAAATGAATTTTACTTTTATTTTTTATCTTGATGTTTAAATTAGTTAAACGATCATAAATTAAATTAATTCTAGGATCATCTTTATCAAGCTCATTAATAATATTTTTATCAAAAATAAATATAGGAAGAACATTTTTAGATGATTTTAATGCTTCGTAAAGCCCACAATTATCATCTAATCTAAGATCTCTTCTAAACCAAAATATAGTATAATTTAACATGTTTTTTTATGTTAAAGAAAATAAAAGGTAAATCTATAATATTAAATTAAATTTAATATTTAAAAGGAAGAATTTTGTAAAGAATTCTCAATTATATCATTGCGTGAATCCGAATATGATGATATTATCTTTCTCTGAAAAGCTGTAGATTGTTTGTCGCTAAATTTTTTTACTAAGTTTATGGATTTTTCGCTGTAAACTAAATTTGAGTTTTTAACTGTCCACTTCATCATCTCACTAATTATAGGATAGGTATTAATACCTTTGTTAGTGAGATAGTACCATTTAACCTTTTTATTATTTGGATTAATCCTGTACTGAATATACCTCTCAGATAATAAATTCTTTAATCTATTGGTTAAAATGTTAGATGCTATGCCTTCTTTACTTGTAAGGAAATCATTAAATGTTTTTTTTTTAAAAAAAATCATGTCTCTTATTATCAGTAAAGACCATTTATCACCAATGAAATCAAGACAAGCAGATAAAGCACATTTACTTCTTTGTTTCATATTCTAAAAATTTACTTTAGTTTTATTTCAAAATTATATAAAATAATTAAACCAATTTTAAAAAGATCAAATTAATTTTAAAGTAAATATAATTTATATAAAGTCTAAATAATTAGTAAACAACTATTTATCATGAAGATTGAAATTTGTTCAGATTCAATTGAATCCGTAATTATAGCCAACAATATTGGTGTTGATTCAATTGAACTATGTTCTTGTCTTAGTGTTGGTGGTGTAACACCATCAATTGGGTTGATAAAAGATGCCATAAATATTTCAGATGCGCCAATTAATTGCCTAATACGTCCAAGAGAAGGACATTTCATATATAATGATAAAGAATTTGATACAATTATAAATGACATAAAGTATGCAATAAAATTTGGAGTTAAAGGTATAGTAATTGGAGTACTAAACGGTGATTTTAAAATTAATATTAACCAACTTAGTAAGATTGCAGAAGTATCCCAAGATGTAGGAATTACATTTCACAGGGCTTTTGATAATATTGTTGATTCAAAAGAAGCGATCGATATACTCGAATCATTCGGAGTAAATAGAATACTTTCATCTGGAAAAGCTAATACAGCGATTAAAGGAATCGAAAATTTAATTGATTGGAAAAATTATAACTCAAACATTTTAATTCAACCAGGAGGTGGGATCAACAAGGAATCTGCATTGATATTTAAAAACAATGGTTTTGAATCAATTCACCTTTCAGGAACTGAAAAGGAAAAATGGAGTGGCTACATACCAAAATCTATTGAAAAAACTTTTTTAAATCAAACTTTAAGAAGGCCCTCCGTTATGAAGATCAAAAGTGTTGTTGATGTAGCAAAAAAAAATTAATCAAATCCTTGAATACCTTGAACGGTTGTATACTTTAATACAACTTTTTTTTCAGGAAAAATCTTCTTGTAAGCAGATTGCACAGCTAGTGTAGCTTCATGAAAACCACAAAGAATTAACTTTAGCTTTCCTGGATAAGTATTCACATCACCAATTGCATAAATACCATCTATATTTGTCTGATAATCTAGGGTATTATCTACTTTTATGGCATTATTTGCAATTTCAAGATTCCAATTAGCAATAGGACCCAACTTTGGGGATAATCCAAATAATGGAAACCAAAAATCTAGATCGAAAGACTTTACATTTCCATCGCCTTCTTTAATTGTTATTTTTTCTAATTTACTATCACCAGTTAAATCAATTACCTCGGAATTTGTATGCAAAACAATTTTACCCTGATCCCTAAGTTTGAACATTTTATCGACTGAATCTTTATGAGCTCTAAAAAGATTACTTCTGTGAACTAAACCAACAGGAATTTTAGATTTTTCAGCAAAAAAATTAACCCAATCTAATGCTGAATCTCCTCCTCCAGATATAAAAATTCTTTTTCCTTTAAAATCACTTGGTTCTTTAATGATATAGTTAACACCCTTATTCTCAAAAAATTCAATATTATTAATTTTTGGTTTTCTTGGTTCAAAGCAACCTAATCCACCAGCTATGAAAATTACTTTGGCATTGTGTTGAGTGCCTCTATTAGTAATGACATTAAAACTGCCATCTTTTGACTTAGAAATAGTTTCTGCTCTTTCTCCAAGTGTAAATCCTGGTTTAAAAGGCTTACCCTGATCTATTAAATCCTCAACCAACTTTCCTGCCAAAACATTTGGAATTCCAGGGATATCATATATTGGTTTCTTTGGATAAATTTCTGAAAGTTGACCACCTGGAATTGGTATTGAATCTATCAAATGACATCTGAGTTTCATCAGACCGGCCTCAAATACAGCAAAAAGCCCAACAGGACCGGCTCCTATTATTAAAATATCAGTTTTAATCATAATTTATCTAAATAAAATGATCTGCAAATATAAATGTAATAACATTTAAAGCCCAAAAGTTTGACCAAATTTTGCGATATTATAACCTTTGGAAATTACATCGAGTGTTGAATGATTTGTGGGGTCTATTAGAGGGTTAGTGTGATTCAAATGAATAAAATATATTTTATTTTTATCAGATACAGGTATGTTCTCAAGATATTCTAATGTTTCTTTGATAAATGGATGTGGAATTTCATTTATATCTCGATAATTAATTTCCGAGTTATCATAAAAAGTTCCATCAATAAATAATAAATCTAGATCGCGTATAATTTTTTTTAATGATAATTTCCACTTACTCCATTTGTCTATGTCGGGTATAAAAAGAATTTTTTTATTGGGGCCATAAATATAGAAACCAACTGTTTCAGAAAACTCATCTCTGTGTGGGACTAAAACTGGTTTTATATGAATATCATCGGATATTTTGTATAATTTATTATCATAAATTTTTGATGTAATTATATTTGATTCATTTATCAATTGAAACCAAGGTTGATTTTCATTCAGAAAATTGAACATTCTGGGCATGGTGAAAACTGGTACAGATACAGAATTCATCGCTTCTTTCCCTAAAAACATTAGACCAGAATAATGTCCTATATGTGCATGAGTCAAAAAAATCCCATCTAAATTGTAGTTAAACCTATTTTTCATGTAGTTGAATTGAGTCGAAAAATCAGGAGTGGCATCAAAAATATAAAATTTCTTTTTGGATGGATCTGTTAAGCCTAAGGATGATACTTTATAATTATTTATTTTTTTATTACCAATACAGCAGGATCTGGTGCATTTTATATGTGGTAAGCCACCATCTTGAAGTGTACCTAATACAACAATTTGTGCATCATTTTGTGAGAATAAATGATTACACAGGATAAATAAGNATGCACATAAAAACTTTTTCACATGATTTATTTTTATTTAAGTAATAATATATTTATAAATTTGAATGATAAAAATATTTAAAAGTATTTAGATTGATTTATTTAAAATTTATAAATTTCAAAATAAATGTTGGATGATTTAAAATATTTGTTTGCATATACNGTTCCTTTNGCAACATTTTTTTCTNTATTTTCTGATGGTATAATGACCTTTATCACCCCTATTTACACATTTATTTTTATACCTTTTTTAGAATATATAATTAAGGATAAGAATTTCACTTCCAATTATAATGAAAAACAAATCGAAAGTAAATTAACCAATAAAATTTTTGATTACTTNTTGTACGGTAATATTCCGATGGTCTTTATTTTATTATTTTTTGGTATTCAAATATTATCGAATAAACAATTAATGCAATATGAGNTAATAGGAATAACACTATCGCTAGGCATTCTTTTAGCAACAAATGCAATAAATGTTGCTCATGAGTTAGGNCACCGTAAATCGCTTTTTGAGCGAACCCTTTCAAAAATANTACTAATTCCTTGCCTTTATATGCATTTTTATTTAGAACATAATCTTGGNCATCACAAAAACGTTGCTACACCAATGGATCCAGCAACATCAAAACATAATCAAAATGTTTACAGTTTTTGGGTTACATCAGTCCTAAATCAATACATAAATGCATGGAATATCCAAAAAGATATTTTAAAAAGACTTAAGAAAGGATTCTTCTCCTTTCAAAACGACATGATATGGTATCATATAATTCAATTNGGATATCTCGGTTTTATTTATAAACTATTTGGATTAAAGGGCTTTATTTTTGCTATAATTATAGGTGTAATATCATTTTTATTTTTAGAAACAATAAATTATATNGAGCATTACGGATTAGTAAGAAAAAAGTTACCCACTGGAAGATATGAAAGAGTTCAGACTCATCATTCCTGGAACTCAAACCATACCATCGGAAGGATCGTTTTGTATGAATTAACCAGACACAGTGACCACCATTACAAGTCTTCAAAAAAATATCAAGTTTTAGAAAATAAAGAATCAAGCCCACAACTACCCTACGGGTACCCAACATCAATCTTAATGGCTCTATTCCCCCCTCTTTGGTTTAAAATAATTAATCCTAGACTAAAAAATTTTAATGGCCAGGATTTATAAAATCTCAATCATTTCTTCATTAGCTGGATTTCTATTTGGTTTTGATACGGTTGTAATCTCTGGAGCAGATCAACAATTACAAAACATATGGAATACCTCTGATATTTTTCATGGTTCAGTTGTTATGTCAATGGCTNTATGGGGGACTGTCTTAGGTGCACTCCTTGCTAGTTATCCATGTGATAAATTTGGAAGAAAAAAAACATTATTATTAATAGGATTTTTATATTTGATATCTGCACTAGGATCTGCTTTTGCAAATGACCCAAATACTTTTTCTTTATTCAGATTCTTNGGTGGNATTGGTATTGGCTTATCAACTGTTGCNGCACCTACATATATTTCAGAAATTGCTCCCACTGACAAAAGAGGTAGATTAGTCATTTTATATCAATTCAATCTCGTATTTGGAATATTAATTGCATATACTTCAAATTATTTTTTTCAAAACTTTGGTGAAGGNTCTTGGAGATGGATGATGGGTGTTGANGCCTTTCCTGCTTTCCTNTATTTGATTGGACTTGGGTTTATACCNGAAAGCCCANGGTGGTTGGTNGTTAAAAAAAATAATATATCATTAGCGAAAAAAATTCACAAAGAAATAAATCATAAATTATTGACAAAAGATGAATTAAGTGCATTTTCAAAAAATATAAATAAATCTGAACCCCTATTTTGCCANAAATACTTCAAACCTTTAATGTTTGCATTTTTTATATCTTTTTTCAATCAGCTATCTGGAATTAATGCCTTTTTATATTATGCACCAAGAATATTTGAGATTGCTGGTCTNAAGTCTAATTCAGCATTTTTAAGCAGTATTGGTATTGGTTTAATTAATCTGATTTTTACGATACTNGGAATGTATCTAATTGATAAAATGGGAAGAAAAACTCTTTTGAAAATTGGATCTGTTGGTTACATATTTTCTCTTTCAATGATTGCAATTTCTTTTATAGATAATTGGGGAGGAATTTTTGTGCCTCTTTTTCTTTTCGTTTTCATTGCATCACATGCNGTTGGACAAGGNAGTATAATATGGGTATTNACAGCTGAAATATTTCCAAATCATCTAAGAGCAAAAGGCNTATCTTTTGGAATATCAGTACATTGGATTTTGGCATCTTTAATTACGCTATTAATGCCAAGCTTTCTCTCNATATTGAGTAATCCGGGTTACATATTTTTATTTTTTGCATTTGTAATGATTTTTCAGNTAATATTTGCTTTAACTATAATGCCAGANACCAAAAATATAAGCTTGGAAGAGCTAACTAAGAAATTGATNAAAAATACCTAATAAATAAATATATCATTTTTTTTTAATTTTTGATTTGACCTATATTTACNGATAACTATTATTTAATAAAATAGATAATGAATACTNATGAGATAATAACCAACGTTAGTAAAATTCTGGATGATCATATTCAAAAAAGTAGAGAAAAGAAAACACCTACATTAAAACAGCAAGACCCAATCGTTGTTGCAAAAAAACTAAATTTAAAAGAATTTTTAAAGAACGGTTTTAACTCCTCTTCTGACATTTATGATTTTGTTTTAAAATATTTGGATAATTGTAATAATCTATCACATCCTCATTATATGGGCCATCAGGTTTCAGTACCTAATGATTTNGCTGGAATACCTGAACTGATTCACGGAACCATTAATAATCCAGCNTCAATNTACGAAATGGGTCCAGCNGGTAGTACTTGCGAGGGTTTTATGATAAACTGGATGTTAGATAAAATTGGATGGTTTGATAATAAAGACTTCTATGATTTTAAATTTGAACAAGGAAAATCAAGTGGACTNCTTACTCATGGGGGTTCAATAGCAAATTTAACTGCCCTNGTTGCTGCCAGATCTTTCACTTCNCCTANGAGTTGGTCTGATGGTAATGAATCAAATTTAGTTGTAATAGGTGCAGAATCTGNTCACTATTCAATTTTAAGATCTTTATCTATTTTGGGACTTGGTCAAAAATCATTTATTCCAATTCCAGTAGATAAAAACGAGATTATTAAACTTTCAGAATTAAACCGAATATACAAAGATGTTATTAAAAGAGGAAAAAAGGTTATGTGTCTAATTGCCAACGCTTGCTCAACGTCAACTGGCCTGTTTGATCCAATTAAAGAGTTAGGAGATTTTTGTGAAGACAACAACATCTGGCTACATGTTGACGGCGCACANGGAGCTTCAGCTCTAATCAGCAAAAAAAATAAAAATTTACTAGCCGGAATAGACAAAGCAAATTCAATAATTTGGGATGCTCACAAAATGATGCAAGTACCATCGTTGTGCACGGCAGTTCTNTTTANAGATTTCAAATATCAAGCTGNTGCATTTCAACAAAAAGGATCATACGTATTTCACGATGATGAGGTTGTAGGTATGGACTCTATGCCATATACATTGGAATGCACTAAATCAGCTTTAGGAACAAAATTGTTTTGGTCATTTGCTATCAAGGGTGAAAAGTCAATGGAAAATTTTATTGATCAATCATTTGATTTGTGTAAAAATTTTTATAGAATATTAAAAGAAGAACCTGATTTTGAAGCTCCATTCAATCCGCAGAGTAATATTTTATGTTTCAGATACATCAAGTTTTCAAAGAAAAATGATTTTCAATTAAAACTTAGATATAAAATTATAAATGCCAGATATTTCTATATTTCATCTTGTGAGATCAATAATATAAGATATTTGAGAGTTGTTTTAATAAATCCACTTACTAAAATTAGTCATTTAAAAGAATTACTTTTGGAAATAAAAAAGACTGCCAAAACTTTATTTTATTCTAATTAAAAATAAGATATGCTTTCACAATTTTTAAAATTCTTCAAAAATCAAGGTATTGATAATTCAACCTCAAGTATATTAAGTTATCTTTTAATATTTCTAATCATATTTATAATTACAATTTGTATTTACTGGATATCCTCAAGAATTATCAAAAATTTATTTCGACAGATCGCCAAAAAAACTAATTCTGATTTTGACGATGCTCTGATAAGGCATAATGTCCCATCTTTTATTGCTTATTTATTGCCTCTGTTTTTTCTTATATTTCAATTTCAAGAGGTATTGTCAATTCTTCCAAAATTGCTTTCAATATCAATCAATATACTTGAAGCAATTATAGCATTAATTACCATTTTGATAATCAGGGGTGTTTTAAAGTCAATTAAAGATCAACTAATTAAATATCCTATACTCAAAGACAAACCATTAGAGAGTTATATACAGGTATTCATGATTTTTATATGGTTTTTTGGAGCCATTATAATATTATCATTGTTAACTGGAAAAGAAATTGGAGTTTTTTTAACTACGTTAGGTGCATTATCGGCTGTAATTCTCTTAATATTCAAGGATACAATTCTAGGTTTTGTAGCAAGTATACAAATTACAATTAATGATACAGTCAGATTAGGTGATTGGATAACAATAAATAATTCTGGAGCTGATGGAGATGTGATTTCAATTAGTCTTTCTTCTGTAAAAATTCAAAATTTTGACAAAACGATCACCACAGTTCCAACCTACAAGCTTATCTCAGATTCCTTCACAAATTGGAGAGGAATGAGTGAGTCAGAAGGAAGAAGGATTAAAAGGTCCTTACTAATTAAAGCAGACTCAATAAAATTTATGAGCGATGATGAAGTTAAATCTATGAGGGAGATTCAACTGATTAGTACTTTTATTTACAATCGTGAAAAAGAAATTAATGATTATAATATCAAAAATTCCACTAATAAAAATCAATTAATTAACGGAAGGAATTTTACTAATCTGGGGTTGTTCAGGAACTACATTAAAAACTATTTAAATCAGCACCCTGATATTAATAAGAAAATGACCATAATGTGCAGACAACTGACTCCAACTCCAACTGGGGTCCCACTAGAAATATACGCATTTATAAAAGATAAGGATTGGGTAAACTATGAAGGAATAGTATCAGATATATTTGATCACCTTTTGGCTTCAACATCTAGCTTTGGACTAAAAAACTTCGAATATTACTCAAAACAATAGATTCTTGTAATGAAAAGTCTAATGTTGAAAATATTATTTTTTACATCCTACGCACTGATAAGTCAAGAGTTAAAAAAAGAACCACCTATTGATAGCCTATTGAATGAGATGAAGATGTCTAAGGGTTTTATTACTACCTATTTAAATGAAAATAAACTCTATTTAGAAATAAAAAAAGAGGTTTTAGGTAAAGAGCTGTTGATGGTAACTAGATTTTCAAAGTTTCCTGCTAATTATTCAAAATATATAAATGCTGGATCAAAAACTGCAGAAAATATTATATCATTCGAATTAATTGGTAAAAAAATAGCGGTTAAAAAACTTGCTTACACTAATAAAGCAGATATTAAAGATCCAATTAATAAGAGTGTTATTATTAATAATTTTCCACCTATACTTGCTGTATTTAAAATTATTAGTGAAAATTCTGACAATTACTTAATTGATGTTAGCAAATATTTTATGGATAACTCTCCAGGATTTAATCTTCTAACAAAAGGTGACAAACAAAAATATAAAATAGGTGCAGTTGATAAAAAAAGGAGTTTTATTGATTCAGCAAAGGCTTTTGTTAAAAATATTGAAATAAGACACACACTTACTTTTAATGCATCGAATCTACCAAGATCAAATAACTCTCAAACACTAACTTTTCAAATTAATCACTCAATCATTTCTCTACCAGAAAATCCAATGATGGTTCGATATGAAGATAAAAGAATTGGATGGTTTTCACTAAATAAAGTTAACTATTCATCCAATGAATTAAAATCAGATGAATACAATATTATTACCAAGTGGAGATTAGAACCCAAGGATATTGATGCATATAATAGAGGTGAGCTTGTTGATCCCATCAAACCAATAGTATATTTTTTAGATCCTGCGACTCCAATTAAATGGAGACCTTACATAAAAAAAGGTATTGAAGATTGGAATATTGCTTTTAAAAGAGCTGGTTTTAAAAATGCAATAATAGCAAAAGATCCACCTCCCGAAAATATTAATCCTGACTTTAACCCAGAGGATATTAGTTTCTCAACAGTAAGGTATGTAGCGTCTAAAACAAGGAATGCTGTTGGACCACGTGTTTCAGATCCAAGAACTGGAGAAATCTTAGAAAGCGATATAATTTGGTACCATAATCATTTAAGATCATATAGAAATCGATATTTAATTGAAACGGGAGCTGCAAATCCCAAAGCGAGAACTTTAAATACACCTGAATCTGAAATAGGTGAAATGATGAGAAGGGTTATATCCCACGAGGTAGGACATGCATTAGGTTTACCTCACAATATGAAAGCAAGTTCAGCTTATCCAGTTGACTCTCTTAGATCCGGAAATTTTACTCAAAAAATGGGTATAGCTTCAACGATAATGGATTATGCAAGGTATAATTATGTTGCACAACCCGGTGATAAAGATATCAGATTTATAAGAAAATTAGGACCATATGACGAGTACTCAATTGAATGGGGATACAGATATTTTGATAAAAAAAATGAATCTGAAGTTGACTCTATTTTGTCAAAATGGATTGATAACAAGAACTTGAATCCTAAATATATGTATGGTTATGGAGGGCAGGATCCAAATACACAAACCGAAGATATTGGGAACGATCCTGTTAAAGCTAGTTATTATGGTTTGAAAAATCTAAAAATTGTTGCAAAAAACCTTGAAAAATGGACAACAAAAAATGGTTCAAATTATGATGACCTAAAAGAGCTTTATCAAGAGCTTATTGGAGTCTACAGGAGGTATATTTATCATGTTGTTAAATTGATTGGCGGTGTTAATGAGTTGATTTTAAATCAAGGACAAGATGGTATTCCATATTTGAGGGTAAATAAAGAAAAACAGCTAGAGGCAATTAAATTTTTAAATCAAAATCTATGGGAATCACCCTCATGGCTTTATGAAAAAAATTTAATTTCAAAAATTAACAATCAAGGTGTATTAAAATTAATAAGCAACCTCCAAAGATCTGTTTTTAATAGGATTTTTAATAGTCGTAATCTAAACCCAATGATATCCAGTCAATATACATTAGCAGGAAATGGACTAGATGTAAATGATCTTTTAGATAGGGTATTTGAGGATTTAACTTTGAAAATCGACAAACCTGATATACTGAAAAGAGAAATTCAAAAAAATATGATATCACAAATAAATCTCTTAATTAATGATGAAGATCTTTTACCTGAAATTAGGGGATTATTAATTGATAAAAGAAGAAGCCTTAGAAAATACTTTAAATCAAAAAGAAAATCAAATAATGAGATACAAAGAATTCATTATGAATACTGTTATAATAAATTAAAAAATGAGTGATATTCAAATTTTTGTTACGGGAGGAACATTTGATAAAACATATAATTTTATTGATGGTAAATTATTTTTTGAAAAAACTCATGTCCCTAAAATGCTGAAAAGGGCCAAGTGTAATCTCAATATTAAAACTAAGCAACTGATGTTAATTGACAGTCTTGAAATGAACTTAAAGCATCTAGAAATAATTCACAAAGCATGTTATGAATGTAATCGGAATTTAATAATAATCACTCATGGTACAGATAAAATGACCGTTACTGCTAAATATTTAATTGACAATAATATTCCTAATAAGGTTATTGTTTTAACTGGCGCTATTATTCCATATGCTTTTGGAAGCTCTTCCGATGGGTTTTTTAATTTAGGAAGCTCCCTATCAGCTGTTCAATATTTAAAACCGGGTGTTTATATTAATATTCATGGAAAAACTTTTATTGGAGATAAAGTTTTAAAAGATAAAAAGAATGGTACTTTTAAAAGTATTCATTAAAATACCTCAGTAAGCATGCACCGCGCGCTCCCTCCTCCTATTTGCTCAATTGTATTTAAGTTGGCATGTATGATTTTTGAATGATTTTGAAGACTTAATTTTTGAATATTTGTCAAAGAATCAAATGCTGAGCTACTCATCACAAGAACAGGAGTTTTTGAATTTTTTAAGAGTAACATATTACCTGCAAAATTTTGAATTTGTAATTCAGACAATGAAATTATTTCTTTTCCATCACTTGTTAATTCATTAATTACATTTTGTTTTTCAATTACGTTGTCAATCGAGTCAATACCAACTACAGCAAATTTATTTCCAATTGACATCATAACATTGGTATGATAAATACTCAACCTTTTCCCATTAATAGTCTGATATGCTCTAAAAAAAATTGGTTTATAACGCATTTTATTACAAAAATCAATGACCAATTCTTTATTTGTTCTTTCTGACAATGATGCATAACATTTTTTATTAACCCTATCTAAAACCATACTTCCTGTTCCTTCTAAAAATAGATTATTTTTTTCATAATTTGTATAATCATGTATTATTTCAATTTTAGCACCAGTATCTCTTAATTTTTCAAAAATGGGAATATTTCGCTCATTTCTTCTGTTAGCTGCATACATTGAATATAATATGATTTTATTTTTTTTATGAAATGAAACCCAATTATTTGGAAATATTGAATCTGGTGTAATTGGAAATTTACTGTCTTGAATAAGTGTAATATTTATCCCAGCATCTATTAACTTATTTACAAACTCATCAAATTCCTCAAGAGCTAATTTATTGATTTGCTCGCTTGTTAAGCTAATATTATTTTGGAAATAATTATTTGCAGCAGTTTGATCATTTTTCATAAAAAAATGTGGTCTAACCATTAATACATGATTCGTTAAACCTTTCATAATGATCTTTTTAAGGGTAATGTTGAACACCTCAATAAGCCCTCCTGCTTTGATATTTCATTAAAAGATATTGCCTCGACTTTAATGCCTTTTGAAACTAGCCAATAATTTAATCTTTCAAATCTTATATCAGACACAACAGTGTTTTGGTCAATTGAGAAAATATTACACATCATATCAGACATCTCGTTTGAATCAATAAAAAAACAATTTCCTGAACCAAAATCATTTATTAAAGCGTTTAATTGGTTTATGTCAGAAAAACCATCTGAATGAATAATTGCGAACCCTTTACCTACTGGTTGGAAACAACAATCAAGATGTAAAATATTTCTTCTTGGATTTGTATTAGATTTATTTAGCTCCAACAATCTAACCTCTTTATTCGGAAAGTGTTTTTTTAATAATTCAATACCATTTGAATTAGTTCTCGCAGTTATGTAGTCTGAATAGTCACTTTTTAGATAAGCACCTACATAAATTTTATTTTCATTTAATATGACATCTCCACCTTCTATATGAGCATCTTCAGGAAAAGAAATTATTGAATCACTCGAAAAATTTTTAAACAGATAGCTAATTGCTTTAATCTCTTTTGACCTTGCAGGTAATATATTTGATTTTATGAATTTATTGTCAATAACAAATCCAATGTCTCTTGAAAATATCTGATTATAATTTTTAATTATTCTGGGGCGATATACATTGATATTGTATGAGATCAAAATAGATACAAATCTATCCAATTCCTCAATCATTTTACTTTCCTCAGGATAAGTACCCATGATGATATTTTGCCTTGATTTTGGATCATAAGTATCCTTGAGTTCTGGTACTCCACCACTACTATTAGCAATTCCAACAATTACTGACTCCAGAATTCCAGTTTCGTTAACCACATTTAGAGTCATATTTTTTTTAACTAATTTAAAAAAATTAGTTGTTTTTAAATAAATTTTAATAATAGTATATGAACTAAAAACATGTTGATTATATTTGGAATAAATATTTATTTATGTCTTATTCTGGAATTTTTTCAGGGAATTTTAAATCACGTAATCGAGATCATTTTGCCTCTATAGTCAGAGTTGCACTAAGTGATAATATTATTACAAATAAAGAACAAAAATTTATTGATAGACTCTCAATTCTTTTGGAAATAGAGCCAAGCGAAGTTGATAAAATTATAAAAAATCCGGAGTCATATCCTATAAACCCACCCTCTAACGAACAAAGAAGATTAGAGAGATTATATGATTTATCTAGAATAGTTGTTGCTGATGATATTGCTGATAAAGATGAGTTGAAATTACTAAAAAAATTTACACATGCTCTGGGTTTTCTTCCAGGTAAAGTTGAGTCTATAACGAAAGAGTCTATTAAATTAGTTCAAGCTAATGTCGATGAAGATGAATTTATTTTATCACTTAAAAAAATAATTTAATTGTAATTTTTTTTGTAATAATATCTTGATATGCTTCCGAGTAATATCACAAATATGATTGAGTAATAAACAAAATTTGGTGTTATTATCTTATCACCACTCGCATATGAATGAAGACCAACTAGATAGAAATTTACGCCAAAATATGTCATAAGTATACTTGAATAAGCAATAATACTCATAAGATTGAATAGCCACTTCCCTCTTAACCCTGGAACGAGCCTCATGTGAATAACAAATGCGTATACCATAATTGATATAAGTGCCCATGTTTCTTTAGGATCCCATCCCCAATATCTTCCCCAGCTTTCATTTGCCCACATGCCCCCTAAAAAATTTCCAATTGTTAACATGATCAAACCAATTGTGATAGATAGCTCATTTACTATTGTTAATTCATTAATTCTCGCCTTGACTCTAATTTTATTTTTTTTATTTATTAATATTATTAGAAGTAAGGAAATAATCCCCAAAATCAAACTAATCGAGAATGGACCATAACTAGCTACAATAACAGCTACATGGATCATAAGCCAATAACTATTTAAAACAGGCTGTAAGTTTGCTATTGATGGGTCCATCCAATTCCAGTGTGCAATCATTAAAATCATTGATGAAACAAAAGTTGTTGCTGAGATTGTTAATGATGATTTTCTTCCAAAAACCAAACCAAAAAATAAAGTTGCCCATGCAACATAAATCATTGATTCATATGCATCACTCCATGGCGCATGACCTGAAATAAAAGCTCTAAATAAAAGACCAAGAGTATGAAGTGTAAAAAGAGATACTATTAAACCAATCAATATATTTTTCAAAATAACCAAATATTGTCTTTGCTTGAATATTTGAACAATTAAAACAATGAACAATAGAATTCCCGAATATAAATAATAACTAAAAAGTCTTTTAAATATATCATACTTATTGTACAAAATTTCAGCATTTATTTTTGATTTAGTTGGAAGAACTCCAGCTCCATATTTATTTTGAAAACCTTTAAGACTTTCTATCAATTCATCGGATTGTGAAAAGTCACCATTTATTTTTCCAAGTCTAAGTGCTTGAAAATAAAGAGGCAAAACATTTTTTACATATAATGAGTCATTACCTATGAAATTTACCTGATCAATTTCAGGGAAAGAAACCCATTTATTTAGGGAGTCGTTAGGTACAGGAAAGATTCTCAGAATTTTACCCTCAAGCGCTGAATACAAAAGATTAATTCTTCTATCAAGTTCAATGAAGTCTTTTTGGAATTGATTTGGAGTTTGAGTTCTGTAAGCTGTCTCTAGTTGATTTGAAATTTTATAATTACCGTTTTTATCAAAAAAAGAAACCAAAGGAGCATACTTATCATTTTTTTTTAGACCAGCAATTTTTCGAATGCTATCATTTCCTCTTTTTAAATAAATAATTGGAACATTATACCATACAGATGGATTATTTGTGATAGAAAGTAGAACCTGATCGGATGATAAGCCGTTAAAGTTATCTTTTTTACTTACTTTTCTCAATAACTCAGATGAAAAGGTATTAGCAGGTTTCATCCTACCTCCTAGATCCTGTATGACTAAACTTCCAAATTTATTAGCTTGTTCATCAGGGAAGGCACTAACCTTAACTAACGAATCAAAATCAATTATTTGAGTTTTAGAGCTTAAATCAGAGACTTGTGCATTTCCATAACCAAAAAACATAAAAACAAAAAATAAACTTTGTACGTTTTGATTTAATTTGGATAAACTTTTTGATAAGGTTTTAAATCTGGTTCTACCAATAAAAAATATTCCACACATGGAAACATACAGTAAAATGTATCCAATGTAAGTCACTAATGTACCAAATGAGTCATGGTTTACTGACAAAACAGTGCCTTTTTCATCTGGATCAAAAGATGCTTGAAAAAAACGGAATCCCTTATAATCAAGAATGTTATTCATATAAATATCATAATCAAAAGTATTTGAATTATCTATAACAGAAACTTTACTTTTGAAGGAGGAATAACTTTTTTCAGTTCCTGGATATTTCTTGGCAATAAAATCATTTAATTTAATTGAAAATGGCAAATCAATAAGTTTTGATCCATATGAAATATAGAAATCTAAACCACCAACTTGTAGTGAAATAGGGTCGTTGACAATACCTTTGCCTCCCATAATACTAATCTGTTTAGATTCACCTTGAGAATCTATAGATAAAAACAAAGCATCTTGTTTTTTAATCTGTTCATCATCTGATTTTATTATTCCTATATCTCCTCTCAGAGGAGGATCTGGAATAACAAATTGGAAATTTGGTATTGAATATAATGACCTCAACTGTAATTCTTGATCAATTACTTTATCAACTTTCCCACTAAATTGATCTGACATTCTGGTGTAGGTTCCAGAAAAGGGTAAACTTATATAATACAAACCCTGTTCAGAACGAATATTTATGGCTCCTTCAATTGGATTATTCAATGTGAATAGAATATTTTTGATATTCGAAACTTCACCCTCCTTGATGAAGTGTTCGTTCCTGTTACCATCACTAGCCTCTACTACCTTTAAATAACGATCACCTTCAGGGTCTAATATTAGACCCTCTACTGCATTTTCAATATAATTAAAATAACTAATATTAAATCTCTTATTGTCAAAACTTTGATTCCAATTTAAATTATTTCTTGTGTGTTCAGAGAATAAAACTTCACTTGAAAGTTTCTTTCTTTTAATCGATCCACCAATTTCACCATCAACCAGAACAGTTAGGTAAGTTTTTTCAGAAATGATTTGATTAGTCTGATTTCCTTCTCGAATTGATAAAACACCTTCATAACCAAAATATCTAGTTATAAAGGCGCCCAGAATAATCAAGATTAATGATAAGTGGATAAGAAGAGTAGCCCATTTATCCTTATTAAATAATCTATACTTGACAATATTACCGACAAAATTAATCATTAACAGAAACATTATTAATTCAAACCACCAAGCATTATAAATCCATATTTTAGCTGCGGTTGTAGAATAAAAACTTTCGAGAAATGTTCCCACTGCCATTGCAACAGGGAATGCAATAAATAAGAAAGCAGTAAGCTTATTCGAAAACAAATAGTTTAAAAACTTTTGTTGCATTTCTAAAAAAATTATACAGCAAATATAGTCCGAGATAATTGAAAATGATTTACAACTTAATAGGAAATTGTTATTTCTATATACCTAAAACTTATAAAAGTTAATTTTAAAATAACATTGTGTAAATTTGAAATTATGTATGATGTAACTATAATTGGTAATGGTAATTTGGGATTCAATTTTTCAATTGCGTTGGAGAAAGCTCAAGATTTTAAATTACTTCAGTGGTATGGAAGAAATTGGAAAAATAAAAATTTTAATAATAAGTCGATAAACAAGTTATCGGAAATTAAAAAAGCAGATTTATTCATTATTGCGGTCTCTGATGATTCTATATCAGATATACTAAATTACATTAATAAACAATATTTTGTAATTCACTGCTCAGGAGCAACCCCAATTGACGTGTTTCATGATTTTGAAAGAGGAGGTGTAATTTTTCCGGTGCAAACCATAACTAAACAAATAGATTTTAGTTTTAAAAACATACCTTTTTGTATTGAATCCAAAAAAACAAGCGATTTAAAAATATTAAAAAAATTAGTTAAGAATCTTCATGGAACATTTAAATGTTTAGATTCTAATCAAAGGGCTAACGTCCACCTTTCAGCAGTATGGATTAATAATTTTGTTAATCATATGATTTCAAAAGGGAAAAAAATATGTATTGAAAATAATATTTCATTTTCATTAATGGAGCCTATATTAAAAAAAACAGTTGACCAAGCGATAAGTCAAAATCCCGATAAGGTTCAAACTGGGCCTGCACTCAGAAATGACATAAATACACTAAAATTACATTCAAGTCTTATTAAAAACTCGGATGATAAAAGTTTATATAAAATCATAACAAAATCAATTCAAAAAAATTATGAAAAGTGAAAGCTATAAGATCAAATTAAGAGACATAAATACATTTATTTTTGATGTAGATGGAGTTTTAACTGACGGTACTGTTTTGATTGACTCAAATGGAGAAATGTTAAGACGTATGAACATAAAAGACGGCTTTGCAATGAAATTTGCTGTTGATAGTGGTTATAATATATCAATCATCACAGGTGGAACAAATAAGGCAGTAAAGAAAAGATTAATTTCATTAGGTATTTCAAATATTTACCTGGGTTCACACAATAAAATAAGTACTTTTAATGATTACATTAAGAAATATAATCTAAATCCAAAAAATATTCTTTATGTGGGTGACGATATTCCCGATATATCAGTTATGAAGGAGGTTGGTCTAAGTGCATGTCCACAAGACGCTGCTCACGAGGTAAAGGCAATTTCAGATTATGTCTCTCATAAAAACGGTGGCCAAGGTTGTGTTAGGGAAATAATAGAACAGGTTCTCAGGGTTCAAGATAAATGGATTTTTAAAAACTAAAATGAATTTAAATAAAAATAAAGAAATCATATTAGCATCCAATTCTCCTCGAAGAAAGTTTTTTTTTGAATTAATTGATTTACCATTCACAATCAAAAGTTTTGAAACAAAAGAAATATATCCTAAGGATCTAAAAGGTGCTTCAATTGCAAGGTATATCGCAACAAAAAAAGCTAGTCCTTTCAAAAAAATAATTAAGAAAAATCAAATAGTAATTACTGCAGACACAATTGTATGGCATCAAAATAAATGTTTAGGAAAACCAAAATCAAAAAATCAAGCGAAAGAAATGCTTAAATCTCTCTCAGGAAAAACTCACGAAGTTATTACTGCTGTAGGGTTTTTAACTTTTGATAACTTTAAATGTATTGATGTTACAACTAAAGTGACTTTTAAGGAAATTAGTGAATCACTTATTGAAGATTACATAAAAGAACAAAATCCCTTTGATAAAGCTGGTGGATACGCAATCCAAGAATCAATTGGAATATTAGGTATCACCAAAATTGTAGGAAGTTATTCAAATGTTGTTGGTTTTCCAGTTAGCGAAGTTGTAGATGAAATTGAAAAACTTTCATCAAATAAATAATTAATTATATTACCTTGGAAAAATGAAGATAAGTTTTCATCATATCTTATTAGTAATACTTTTAATTTTTCAGACGGCTATATCTCAAAATAGTTCTGAGATTTATTCCAATTTAAAAAAACTTAATGTTCTCGGTAGTTTACTTCATATAGGAGCTCATCCAGATGATGAAAATACAAGTTTAATTTCATATTTTTCAAATAAGTATCAAGTTGAAACAACATATCTCTCTTTGACACGAGGTGATGGTGGACAAAATTTAATAGGTCCTGAATTAAGAGATGAATTAGGTGTCATTAGAACACAAGAGCTAATGGAAGCAAGAAAAATTGACGGCGCCATGCAATTATTTACCAGCGCCAAGGATTTTGGTTATTCAAAAAACCCAAATGAAACATTAAATATTTGGAATAAAAAAAAACTAATATATGAAATCGTAGGTCACATAAGAACCATTCAACCAGATATAATAATAAATAGATTTGATCATAGAACATCAGGAAACACGCACGGACATCACACAAGTTCCGCTATACTGAGTGATATTGCTTTTGATTTATCTGCAAATAAAGATGTTTTTCCAGATCAATTAAATACACTTTCCACATGGGAGCCAAAAAGATTATTTTTAAATGTTTCCTGGTTTTTTTATGGAAGTAAAAATGCATTTTCCAAAATAAATAAAAAAAGTTTTTTAAAATTTGATTTTGGTGAATATAACAGTATGATAGGTAAAACATATGATGAAATCTCAGCCGAAAGTAGAAGTCAACATAAATCTCAGGGCTTTGGCAGATCAGCTATTCCTGGCGGTCCAAAGTGGGGATATCTTGAGTTAATCAAAGGAAAAAAGACAACCTCAAATAACCCTTTCGAGGGAATCGATATAAGCTGGAATAGAATTCAAGGTGGAAAAAAAATCGATGTATTAATCAAAAATCTTTTGGATAACTTCAATTTTATAAATCCTGAAAAGAATATCTCAGAACTCTTAAACATATATAAAAATATAGACAAATTAGAGAATGGGTATTGGAAGATGAAAAAAATTAATGAACTAAAAAAAATTATAATTGATTGTTTGGGATTAAACATTCAGCTCAATTCAGATATTGCTATAGGAACGCCTGGAAGTTCGAATATTTTTAATTTTAAAATTGTAAATCCATCAAAAATTAATTTACTGTTAAAAAGCATTGTAGTGAATAAAAAATCTATTCCAATTAATTCAATTTTGTCGGAAAATACTTTATTTGAAAAAAAACTCAAAATTAGATTGGCTAATGATATAAATACACCCTATTGGTTATTATCTACTGGTGACATAGGCATGTTTAATACAGAAAATGATAAAATCTCTACCCAATCCGAAAATTCAAATTCAACCTATGTAAATTTGAATATTGAAATAGAAGGGTTAGAAATTAATTTAAAAGTAAATCCCTATCACAGATATAACGACCCTGTTAAAGGTGAAGTGGTTATTCCATTTACTTTGGTACCTAAAGTAACAGTAAATTTAGACCAAGAAGTTTATATGTTTTATGATTCAAAACCAAAAAATATTTATACCTCTGTAATCGGTCATGATAATGGCATTGAAGGAAATTTATCTCTAAATCTCCCCTCAGGCTGGAAATCTGATCCTGAAAGCTTTATTATAAATCATAAAAAAATTGGACAGAAAAAGAATTATACTTTTGCTGTCTCACCTGACAATCAGAATAACTTTGGAATAATTAAACCAATTGTCAAAATAAAAAATAAAACTTATTCTAATAGCTTAAATGATGTTGATTATGAACACATAACAAAACAATTTATTGTTAAGCCATCCCTATCAAAAGCCCACAGATTAAGCTTAAAAAATAATATTTTTAAAGTTGGTTATATAATGGGTGCTGGTGATAAAATCCCAGAGACCTTAAAAAATATTGGAATTGATGTAGTAGAAATTAAAGCATCAGAAATAACATATGAAAATATTAAAGATCTTAAGACAATAATTCTAGGAATAAGGGCTTTTAATGTTGTGAGTAATCTAAGTATTAAAAATAAAGTTCTTTGGGATTACGCGAAAAATGGAGGAACATTAATCATTCAATACAATACCTCAAGAAATTTAATAACAAATGAAATTACGCCATTCGAATTAAAATTATCTAGAGATAGAGTCACTGATGAAAATTCAAGATTTAAAATTTTAAATAAATCTCATCCTATTTTCAATTATCCAAACAAAATTGATGAATTTGATTTTAAAGATTGGGTTCAAGAGCGAGGATTGTATTTTCCTAACAAATGGAGTGATAAATTCAATGCTCATATAGAGTTTTTTGATAACGACTTTAATACAAGGGGAAGTCTTCTAAGTGCATCTTTTGGCAGAGGAAAAATTGTATATACAGGTATAAGTTTTTTTAGACAACTTCCGTCAGGTGTCCCAGGAGCGATAAGGCTGTTTGTTAATCTAATTAATTACGGACATTCAGATGATAAACAATAAAATTTATTTAATTCTAATATTAGTTAATTTTTTATACTGGTTTTTATTCTACTTACTGATGATAAATTTTAAATAATGTATAAAATTGATTGGTTTTTTTTAATTGGAACACTTGTTTTTATAGCTTTATACGGGGTTTGGAAAAATAATAAACACTTATCTGTTAAATCATATTTAAAGGGTGATAATAAATCCAGGTGGTGGACTATTGGTTTATCTGTTATGGCGACACAAGCAAGTGCAATCACATTTCTATCCACACCAGGACAGGCATATGATCAAGGAATGGGTTTTATACAATTTTACTTTGGTCTACCCTTTGCAATGATAATAATATGCATGTTTTTCTTACCAGTTTATAAAAAGTTAAAGGTTTATACAGCATATGAATTTTTAGAAAATAGATTTGATTTAAAAACCAGAACATTAACCGCAATTTTATTTCTAATACAAAGAGGACTCGCGGCTGGAATTACAATATATGCACCTGCAATAATTCTTAGTGTTGTACTTGGATGGAATCTAAAAATATTAGTTGTGATAATTGGTTTTGTTGTTATTTTTTACACATTATTGGGGGGGACAAACGCAGTTAATGTAACTCACAAACAACAAATGCTACTGATAATTATAGGATTAATTTCTGCATTTGTTGTTGCTGTTGACAAAATACCCAAGGATATCAATTTTACAGATATCATTAAACTAGCAAGTTACAATGAAAAATTAAATATTTTAAATTTCGAATTAGATCTAAAAAGTAGATACACTTTCTGGAGTGGTATTACAGGTGGGTTGTTTTTGGCGCTTTCTTATTTTGGAACTGATCAAAGTCAAGTTCAAAGATATTTATCTGGTAAATCATTAAAGGAGAGCCAAATTGGTTTGATAATGAATGGGTTTCTAAAGATCCCTTTTCAATTTTTTATACTACTACTGGGTATAATAATTTTTGTTTTTTATCAGTATGAAACGCCTCCAATTCATTTTAATCCAAAAAATGTTACTGAAATAAAAAAATCCAAATACGCGAATCAATTTTTAGTTGTGGAGAATGAGTTTAAAATATTAGAAAATAAAAAACATGAAATATTAATCAAGGCTAATTTTTTTAACAATTCTATACTCAAAAACAAATACACTGAGTTAAATAAAAGTAGTAACGATAAAAGAAAAAAAGCCAAAAATTTAATTGTAAAAAATAATTCTTTTTCTTCAACAAACGATAGAGATTATATATTTATAACTTTCATAATCAATTATTTACCAAACGGATTAATAGGTTTACTTTTGGCAGTTATTTTAGCGGCCGCAATGAGTTCTACTGCATCTGAATTAAATGCTCTGTCCGCCACAGCTCTAGTTGATTTATATAAAAGACATAGGCCAAATTTGACACAAATTCATTATGTAAACATGGCAAAATTATTCACATTGATTTGGGGTGTGATAGCAATAATCTTTGCACTAACTGGTAACTTATTTGAAAATTTAATTCAATTAGTGAATATTATTGGTTCAATTTTTTATGGAACAATATTAGGGATATTTTTAGTCGCAATTTTTATTAAAAAAATTAAAAGTAATCCAGTATTTTTTGCTGCTATTATCTCGGAAATAATTGTAATATCATTCTACTATATCGATTTGTTTGGTTATTTGTGGTTAAATATAGTAGGTGCTTTTTTAACAGTATTGTTTTCAATGATTATTCAAATAACATTCTTCAAAAAAAATAATTAGTTTAAAAGAACTTTATTTAAATTTATTTAGACCATTTTTCTATGGACTCTTTATTCATTTTTAAATAATCTTTATTTCCAGCCTTATCAGCTAGTTCATATGAATTTCTGGCTACTTTTACAGCAGATTTTTTATCACCTAAAGCTGCTAGAATTAAAGAATACTGTCTAAGATGATAATATTTATTATTGCCTTTTTCAACTGCTATTTCCATCCATTTTTTTGCTTTATCTAAGTCTATATCACTATTCAAATAATATACTGCTGCTTTATAATAGTCTTCAGCTTTTGGATTGTTTGCCAATGTCTTTTTAATAGATTCAAGAGTTTTTTTAGCAGTTGGGACCTTAATATTTGTTCTGACTATAGTATTTTCCCAAGCAATAATTAGATCAGCATCATTACTTGTTATATTTTGAATTTGAATACTAAATGACTCAAACCTATCGACAGAGTTAAAAACGGGTGATTCTGAAACAACAGCAACTTGACTTGAATCCCACTCTTTTGGAAGAGACCAGTTATCGCTTTTACTATAAAAAAAGATTTCCCACATCGTTTTGCCCGGGCGAGTATATAATGCATATGTTCCTTGAGGTATTATTTTTCCTGAAATAGTGACCGGATCAGAAAAAGTAACTTTAGTATTTGCATTTGCGCCTGTTCTCCATAATTCACCATATGGAACAATATTTCCAATGATCTTTCTTCCTTTCATGGAAGGCCTAGAGTATTCAATTTTAATTTCAGTAAGACCAACAACTTGTGTGACAGTTGAAAATGGACTAGCTTGAGGCGAAACTACCTGAGCCTCAACAAAAAATGAGCTTACGATTAATAATAAAAAATAATTTTTCATATCAAGTGTTTTTTGGATACTTTAAAATTAGTAATTAATTAATTTGATTACAAACAACAAATTTGATTTTAATTTAAAATTAAAAACAGTTAATTATATTTGTATTGTTTTATGAAGATCTATCAAAAAAAATCCTCTCAAAAGATACCAATATCAAAAAAGAAAGCATGGGATTTTTTTTCTGATCCATCAAATTTAAAAATAATTACTCCTAAATATATGGGGTTTAAAATTATTGATGGTGATGATAAAAAAATTTTTCCAGGTCAAATTATTGAATATCAGGTAAGTCCGTTATTGGGCATTCCTGTGAAATGGGTTACAGAAATTACACATGTGATTGATGAAAAATATTTTGTTGATGAACAAAGATTTGGCCCCTACGCTCTGTGGCATCATAAACATTTCATAAAAGAAATTAATGGTGGAATAGTAATGGATGATATTATCCATTACAAACTACCTTTTGGAGTTATTGGTCAGATAGCACATCCCATCATCGTTAAGCCCAAGTTGGATGAAATTTTTAATTACAGGTATAAAAAACTAATTGAAATATTTGGTGAGTTTGATAAAACAGAGTCATACACAAGAAATGAATCTTTAAATAAAATTATATGAAAAAAAATATACTTATAATCGGTGGAAGTTCAGGAATTGGACTTGAAATAGTAAGAAAATTAAACAAAGAACATAATATTTTTGTTGCCAGCAGAACCAACGAATCTATTGAATCTTTAGACCATAAATTTATAAAAATTGATGTAACCAAAGATTCCCTCGACCCTTCTCTCCTTCCCGATTCTCTGGACGGATTAGTGTACTGTCCGGGATCAATTAACCTAAGACCTTTTAGGGGGCTTAAACCGGAAACATTTGTTGAAGATTTTAATTTAAATGTTATGGGAGCGATTAAAACAATAAGTGCAGTATTAAAAAATTTAAATAATGCAGATCATTCAAGTATTGTTTTATTTAGTACTGTCGCAGTTCAAACAGGTATGCCATTTCATTCATCAATTGCTGTTTCAAAAGGTGCAATTGAAGGTTTAACCAGATCTTTAGCCGCTGAATTAGCCCCAAAAGTTTCGATAAATGCCATTGCTCCATCACTTGTTAATACACCTCTTGCTGAAAAATTTTTAAATAGTGAATCTAAAATGGAAAGAGCAATGGATAGACACCCTCTAAAGAAAGTTGGGTCACCGGAAGAACTCGCAAATACTGCAGTTTATCTTTTACTTAATTCTTCATGGATAACTGGACAAATAATTGGAGTTGATGGCGGAATTGGAACTCTAAAAGTTTAAATTCTTTGAATTTTAGCGCCTAAGGATCTGAGTCGAGAATCAATACTTTCATAGCCTCTATCTATCTGCTCTATGTTGTGGATAATACTTGTTCCTTTGGCTGAAAGAGCAGCAATTAATAGTGAAATTCCAGCTCTAATATCTGGAGATGTCATTACTGTAGATTTAAGATTTGATTTAAAATCGTGTCCAATAACATTCGCCCTGTGTGGATCACATAAAATTATTTTTGCACCCATATCTATTAGTTTATCAACAAAAAATAACCTGCTTTCGAACATCTTTTGATGAATCAAAAGACTACCTCTGGCTTGAGTTGCCACTACTAAGACTACACTTAATAAATCAGGAGTAAATCCTGGCCAAGGTCCGTCTGATATTGTCATCACAGATCCATCTATATAATTTTGAATTTCATATCCATCATTATGAGAGGGAATAAAAATATCATCACCTAATTTTTGAATTTTTATACCAAGCTTTCTGAAGACTGATGGGATTTGCCCAAGATAATTCCATTTAACATTTTTAATTTTTAATTCACTTCCTGTCATCGCAGCAAGACCAATCCAGCTTCCAATTTCTATCATATCAGGAAGAAGCTCATGGGACGTACCATTTAATTTTCTAACACCGGTTATGCTGAGTCGGTTAGATCCAATTCCAGATATCTTTGCCCCCATGGAGACTAACATTTTTGATAATTGTTGTATATATGGTTCACATGCTGCATTATAAATGATGGTTTTTCCAGAAGCAAGAACTGAGGCCATTACAATATTTGCAGTTCCAGTAACAGAGGGTTCATCTAAAAGTATTTCAGTGCCCTTAAGATCATTGGATTTTACTTTATAAATATATTTTTCTTTATCATAACTAAAAACTGCACCTAACTTAATAAATGCATCAAAATGAGTGTCAAGTCTTCTTCTACCGATTTTATCGCCTCCTGGTCTTGGTATACATCCAAAACCGAATCTTCCAAGTAATGGACCAATCAGCATAATTGAACCCCTTAAAGCTTTGCCATCAATATTAAATTGATCAGATTCTAAATACTCAATATCTATATCTTTAGTTTGAAATTCAAAACATCCTCTTTTTATTTTGATTATAGATACTCCAATTTTTTTTAAAATAGAGATTAAATTATTTACATCAATTATATCTGGAAGATTACTTATTACAATCTTTTTATTAGTTAATAATACAGCACACAATACCTGCAGAGCTTCATTTTTTGCTCCTTGAGGTACTATTGAGCCCGATAGCATATTTCCACCCTCTATCTTAAAACTTGCCATTTATTTTAAATTAATATCGTCCCCTTTTATTATTACGATTTCTATTTTTAGCTGAATGAGTATTTGATCTAGGGCCATTTCCATGTTTAGATCTTGCCTTCAAAAACTCAGAAGACTCAGTTAGAGGTAAAAGCGCCTCATTTACCTTTAATGTACCATTTGATAACTCATTAAGGTGTTCAAATATCAAAGAATCCTCAACTGTATCTTTATTCCAATTTAAAAAGCACTTTTTCATATGATTGGCTATTGTATAGACCAAACCATCCTTCATTTCTCCATTTTCCCATTCTTTTGCAACACTAATCATTTCATTTATGTTATTTCCATAAAATCTATACTTTTGATTACTTCTTGGATAAGGAATTCTTTCTGGCCTTGCTTTTAAGACTTCTTCTTCAGGTTTATCAAACGGTGAGTCAACATCCAATTTAAAGTTGGACATGATAAATAATTGATCCCACAGTTTATGTTGGAAATCAGGAACGTCTCTTAAATGTGGATTTAAATTTCCCATAACACCAATTATAGCCTTAGCCATTTTATTTCTCTCATCACGATTTTCAATCTCATTGATCTGAGCAATCATTTTATGTATGTGTCGACCATACTCGGGAATAATGAGTTGTTTTCGATCAGTATTATATTCTAGAAACTCCATATTTTGATTGATTAATTAATATTTGTGCAAATTAATAAAATTTGATTGGAATCTTAGAGAGAAATCACACCTTTAAATCTAGAAACCTCTTTATATATTTTAATTACTGATTCAGGTGACTTTAAAATGAGACTAACACTCAGGCTTGTGTAATTATTTTTGGAAGAATTTTTCTCTGAAAATTTTACATCCATTCCATGAAATATATGTTTAATTTTATTTATATCTGTTTCCTTTTCTTTAATTATGAATTTAAACATATAAGGACCCGGCCATTGTTGGGATGATTTAAGATTTTCTAAAAATCGTGAATAAAATTGATCATCACTCATAATTAGAATGATTATGTGGTTTAAATTTGTGTAAATATAATTTAAATAATCATTGATGTTAAATAGAATTGTTATTACTGGAGCACCAGGAACTGGGAAAACAAGTTTAATTAATGTATTAAAAATAAAAGGTTATAAGTGTTATGATGAATATTCAAGAAAAATAATCCAAGAAGGAAAAAAAATTGGTATAAAAAAATTTTTTTTCGAAAAGCCAAAATTATTTAGTTATAAAATCATAAAAGGAAGGGAAAAACAGTACAAAGAATCTTTAAGCGTTAAAAAATCAATTGGTAATTTAATTTTTTTTGATAGAGGAATATATGATGTTTATGCTTACCTGCACAGCCTAAATGAATCATATGTGTTTCCTGAAAAAAAGTCTCAATTCGATTACCATAAAATATTCATTTTAAAACCGTGGAAATCTATATATAAAAATGATAGTGAACGGATTGAAAAATTTAATTTTTCATTAAAAATTGACAAGTCAATAAGGCATACTTTCAAAAAGTACGGTTTCAAATTAATTAATGTTCCTAAAACAACAGTAAAGGAAAGAATAAAATTTATTCTTGAAAAATCTATATGAATATTAAAAATAACATGTTAAAAAAATACTGGAATTTTAAAAGTTTTTTGAAATACCAGGAAGATATTATAGATTCAATAATTAACGGTAATAATATTTTTGTAGCCCTCCCTACTGGAGCAGGAAAATCATTGTGCTATCAATTACCCTCGACAATAATTAAAGGGTTGACATTAGTTATCTCACCACTTATCTCAATCATGGAAGATCAAGTTTATAAAATGAATAAAATTGGAATACCATCTTTTTACTTTAAATCTGATAGTAATAGTTTAACTATTGATCAACAAATTAGTAATTTAATTAATGGAAACTATAGAATTGTATATTGTTCACCAGAAAGATTAACTAGTAGATATTTTCTAGAAAAAATTAAAATAGTTGATATAAAACATATTGCAGTAGACGAAGCTCACTGTATATCTGAATGGGGGCATGGATTTAGACCAGCATACAGGAGTATAAAAAATATTATAAATTTATTTCCAATGGCTACTATCTCTGCTTATAGTGGATCTGCCACTTTGAAAGTAAAAAAAGATATTATATCAAATTTGGGTATTGAGGATTGCGTAACAATTGACTGCTCATATAAACGAAAAAATATCTTTTATGAGACACTCTTTACGAATGATAAAATGAAAAGTTTGTTGGAAATTATAAGAAATGAAAGTTCAATAATATATTGTAATAGTAGAGTATTATCTGAAAATATTTCCAAAAATCTATGTCACAATGGATTCAACTCAGACTATTTTCATGGAGGTCTTTCGAGAAATGAAAAGAAAGAAAAACTAAGAAAATGGCAGTCGGAGGAAATTAAAGTAATCGTTGGTACATCAGCTTTTGGTATGGGAATACACAAATCTCAAGTAAGACATGTCGTGCACTTCAACATACCTAATAGTATAGAGGAGTTTTATCAGGAAGCTGGGAGATGTGGTAGAGATGGTGAAAAGTCAAAATCTACACTTCTAACAAATTTAAATGATAAAAGTATATTCACAAATAGTCTTTTAAAAAATCAATTAAAAAAAAAGGATTTGATCAAGGTTTATAAAAATCTCACAAACTTTTTTCAAATACCATATGGATATGGTGAGGGAAATAATTATGATTTCGATCTTTCTAAATTTACGCTTGAGTACAAACTAGACAAATCAAAAACAAAAAATATTCTAACATTCTTAGAAATGAATGGTTTACTATTATTAAAAAGAAAAATAGATGAAGATTTAGAGATCAAAATTCTGTGTGATCCAAAAACTATTAAAACATTATTAAAAAAAACAAGTCCCAGAACATTACTGCTTGAGTCAATATGTAGAAAGTTTCCGAAAATATATTCAAAAAAAATTAATGTTTCAACAAAAAAACTAAATCAAATTACCAAGATTGAAATTACGAAAATATACGATTACTTAAAGTTTTTTAAAAAAAATCAAATTTTAGATTATGCTAGTAATAATTATGATTATAAGTTAAATTGGTTAAAACCAAGGGAGGACAAATATTCAATTAATCATTTATTTAATAAATTAAATAACTTAAATGACATAGAAATTTTTAAGGCGAATAAAATTTTAGATTATATTTTTGATACCAATAGTTGCAAATCAAAAAAATTATTAAGTTATTTTGGTGAAAAAATCAAAAGCAATTGTAATAATTGTAACTCTAAATGTTGTTTACAAATTTAATAGGATACTAATTTGATGAAACCTAAAATCATATTTTTTGGAACTCCTGATTTTGCTGTTCAAATTCTCGAAGTAATTTATAACGCAAACATGATAATTGATGCAGTAGTTACCTCTCCTGATAAAAAATCTGGAAGAGGAAGAAAAATAACTTCCTCTGCTGTAAAAAAATTCTGCTTAGTTAATAAAATTAAATATCATCAACCAGACAATCTTAAAGAAAATACTTTTTTATCAACTCTTAAATCATATAATTCAGATATATATGTTGTAGTTGCATTTAGGATGATTCCAAAGCTAGTGTGGTCTATACCCAAAATTGCAACTTTTAACTTACACGCCTCTTTACTCCCTGAATACAGAGGAGCTGCGCCAATTAATTGGGTATTAATCAATCAAGAAAAATATACTGGTTTAACTACTTTTATGATTGATAATAAAATTGATACAGGCAAAATTTTATTGCAATCACAATACAAAATAAAAAAAGGAGAAATTTTTGATTCGCTTCAAAAAGAATTAATTAAAAAAGGAAAAAAATTAGTTATAAATACTATTGAGCTTTTATTGAAAAAAAATTATGAAGCATATGAACAAAAATTTTTTCCAAAACTGAATTCTGCACCAAAATTGACTAAAAATAATACAAAAATTGATTGGAGGAAATCACTCAGGCAAATAAATGCATTAATTGATGGCTTAAATAGTTATCCGGGAGCTTGGTCTTATATTTCAGGAGAAAGTAAAACCGATACTTTTAAAATTTATGAGGCTGAATGTGAATACAAATCACATAAATTTAATCACAATAAATTATTATTTGATAAAAGATCCATAAAAATTGCTCATAGAGAGGGATTTTTAGTTATAAAAAACTTAAAACTACCTAACAAAAGGAGAATGACAAGTAAAGAATTACTGAATGGTTATGTCTTCAAATCTGATGTTTTTGTGTCATAATTCTCTGGATTATCAACAATAACGGACACTTATTAACAAAAAACATAGTTTTCTTATACTTTTCTTTTGCATTATAGTTAAAGGTTATAATTTGTATGGCATATAAACATTTAATCTTATATTATTATGAACAAAACAGAATTAATAGATGCAATGGCTGCTGATGCAGGAGTTTCAAAAGCCGCTGCTAAAAAGGCATTAGAATCTTTTCTAGGAAATGTTGGTGGAGCACTTAAGGGTGGTAACCGTGTTTCTTTAGTAGGATTCGGATCATGGTCAGTTACTAGGAGAGCTGCCCGAGATGGACGTAACCCACAAACTGGAGCTACGATTAAAATTGCTGCAAAAAATGTAGTTAAGTTTAAAGCAGGTGCTGATTTATCTAGCTCTGTAAATTAAAATATTAACTAAATATTAAAAAGCTCCTTTTAAGGAGCTTTTTTTTATAATGAATTGTGGGAATCTATTAATAGCAACACCTAAGATAATTGGAGATCATGATTTTCATCGAAGTGTTATAATAATAACAAGTTTAGATGATGAGAATATTTCCGGTCACATCATTAACAAAAAATTAAACTATAATTTAAATAATTTAATTGAAGATATAAAACCCCCTATTCCTCTATTTTACGGTGGCCCCGTAGAAACTGATAGATTATTTTTTATACACAAGTCATCAATCAAAATCCCAGAATCAAAAAAAATATCTAATCACATAAATTGGTGTGGTGATTTAGATATGACAATTAAACTAATTAATGATAAAACAATATCTTCAAACGATATTATGTTTTTTTTAGGATATTCTGGGTGGGACAGATCTCAATTAGAATCTGAGTTTATTGATAAAAGCTGGAGATTATTCAGAAATGATATTTCGAATTATTTATTTCAAAAAAATATTGTGAACATATGGAAAGATTGTATCAAATCTTTTGGAAATGATTATATATTGTGGTTTAACACACCCAACAATCCGAATCATAATTAATTTGTTTTAAAAATTTCATTCTGAACAAAGGATGAAAATAATTCAATTAATCTATTACTATTGAAAACTTTTTTTTTGAATTTAGTAATGTTACCGAATCCTTCATTCATTGATAAAATTCCTACTCCATCTGCAGTTTGAAGTTCAAACATTCCAAATGATCTTTCTTCACATTTAAAGTTATTGTTTTGAAGAAAATCAAAAAAAGGTTTAATTAAACAGTTATTAGGTGCGCCATCCTCAATTCTAGGAGTAATTAATTCATTTTCCTTTAGTAGTAAAACATTTCCGAAAACCGAACGGGCAACTTCATTTTTATCATTTATAATAATATTATCGTCATAACCGTTTTCATATGCATCCAATTTTACCAACCTAATCAATTTACTATCATCCAAAAAAGACGTCAACTCGTTTGATTTAATTTTTAAATCTCTGTAGAATGACATACTTAAATTTTCTTTAATATTTGAAATAGATTCAAGAAATTTAATTGAAAATAGAGTTTGTAGTTCAGAGCGATAATTGTCTTTTGTGGGGGAAGTTTTAACTGCGAAGTTTAGGTTGATTAAAAAAGATTTATTTGAAGATTTTTTGATTAACGATAAAAAATTCTGGTTGAAATATTCAATACTAAAATACATTGGTATTTTTAACCTCAACCTGCGTAAATTAGACATCATCTCAAAAAAAGATTCTTCGAAAAATAAAATTTTGTTATGCTCAAATCTGAAATTAAATTTGTAAACTGAATTATGAATAAAGTTTGAGACAATCTCACTTGAGACCTGTTTTATATCTGAGTAGAAATCACCATTAACTATTATCATTTAAGATTAGCTTGAACCCAAGACCTGTTTTAAAGAGGCAACGGAATTTTCCCAAAGCATTTTTGATTCTTCAAGTTCATCCTCATCAGAAAAATCAGTAATAATTAATGAGACATCTTTGGTTATTTCATCAACTTCGATTTTAAACTCAAAAAATTCAGCATCAGATGCAGAATCATCATTTATCCACTGAAACCTAACCTTTTCATTATTTTTCTTTTGAAGTAACTTAGCAATTTCCTCTCCATCATCCCAAAAAAAAGTAAAGATTTCCCCTCTAGAGTTGACATCATCAGCGAACCATTCAGACAGTCCAGATGGAGTAGACAAATATTGGAAAAGAAGCTGGGGAGACGATTGAAAATCAAATTCTAAAGAATAGGAAACTCTTTTACTCATAATAAATATTTTTGTTAATATATAAAAAAAGAAATTGTTTACGGTTCATAAAACTTAAAATTTATATATGATTGTGTTTAAAAAACCTTTGTTTATATTTACTTACAGTTGGCGAGGTAGCTCAGTTGGTTAGAGCGTCGGATTCATAACCCGGAGGTCGGGGGATCATGCCCCCCTCTCGCTACGAAAATTCGTTTAAGAAAATTGATTTAATGTTCTTAATCATACTTTAAACTATTATTTTGATTATCCAAAGCTTTTAATGGGTTAAATAAACCTACCAAATAAAAGTAAAAATTCATAAAATGAAAAAAAACTATATACTTTCAATTGATGCTGGAACTACGAGTTCTAGATCAATTATTTTTGATAAAAAAGGAAATCAAATAGCGATTTCTCAATATGAGTTTAAACAAATATTTCCAAAAAAAGGTTGGATTGAACATGATCCCATGGAGATATTGAATACTCAAATCAAGTCAATAAATGAGGTAATAAAAAAATCTAAAATTAAACCTCAAGAAATTGATTCAATTGGAATCGCAAATCAAAGAGAGACTTCAATTATTTGGAACAAGAAAAATGGAAAACCAATATATAATGCGATTGTGTGGCAAGACAGAAGAACATCCTCAATCTGTGATAAATTAATAAAAGAAAGAATAAATCAGTATCATTAAAAAAGTTATTTCAAGATAAAACGGGTTTAATAATTGATGCTTACTTTTCAGGAACAAAAATCAAATGGATCTTAGATAACGTAAAAAATGCTAGAATCTTAGCATCTAAAGGTGAATTGTTGTTTGGAACAGTTGATACATGGTTAATTTGGAATCTAACTAATGGAAGATATCACGCTACGGATTCAACAAATGCTAGTCGAACGTTAATTTATAATATTCATAAACTCGAATGGGATGAAGAGTTAATGGATATTTTAGACATTCCATCGAATATTCTCCCAAATGTTTATCAATCATCAGAGATAATAGGGAATGCTGACATACTTGGAAATAAAATTAAGATAGCAGGGATTGCAGGGGATCAACAGGCAGCACTTTTTGGACAACTTTGCCTAAATCCTGGAGATGTAAAAAATACGTATGGTACAGGATGTTTTTGCATAATGAATACTGGAGAAAATCCTGTAAATTCAAAAAATAATATGTTAACTACAATTGCATATCGTATCAATAATAAAACGATTTATGCGATTGAAGGAAGTGTATTTGTATCCGGAGCTCTTGTTCAGTGGTTGAGGGATAATCTTGGAATAATCAAAACAGCATCTGATATAGAATCTTTAGCTAATAAAGTTAAAGATAACGGCGGAATAACATTTATACCCTCATTATCAGGACTTGCAGCTCCATACTGGAATTCCGGCGCTACTGGAAATTTGATGGGTATAACGAGAGATACAACAAATGGTCATATTGCTAGAGCCGCCCTTGAAGCCATTGCATTGCGGTGCTATGAAGTTATTGTGGAAATGGAAAAAGATTTAAATTCAAAATTTAATGATTTGAAAGTCGATGGTGGTGCTAGTAAAAATAACCTATTGTTACAAATTCAATCAAATATCTTAGAATGCAATGTAATTAGACCTAAAATAACTGAAACCACTGCAATGGGTGCGGCATTCTTAGCTGGACTATCCACGGGTTTTTTTAAAGATATTTCTTCTTTAAAAAAAATATGGAAAAAAGATAAAATATTTAAGCCAATGATAAATTCATCTGCAGCTGAGACAAAATCATTATGGAAAAAAAGAATAAATCAAATTTTATAAATTGAATAGAACCAAAAGTCTTTCTAAAATAACTAGTAATAAAGAATGGGATATTGTTATCATTGGAGGAGGAGCATCTGGAATTGGTACTGCCATTGATTCTGCATCCAGAGGGCATAAAACACTTTTAATTGAAAAATATGATTTTTCAAAAGGAACATCATCAAGAAGTACTAAACTTATACATGGAGGGGTGAGATACCTTCAAAATGGAGACGTGTCGTTAGTGATTGAAGCACTTAAAGAAAGAGGGATATTAAGAAGTAATGCACCTCATTTAGTTAAAGATTTGAGTTTTGTTATTCCATCCTATGATTGGTGGAGTAGCCCATTTTATGGAATCGGTCTAAAAATATATGATATGATGTCAGGGGATTTTGGTATTGGGACCTCAACAATCATTGACAAAGAGGAAACAGAAAAGTTAATTCCTAATGTTAATAAAAAAGGACTGAAAGGTGGTGTAATTTATTTTGACGGTCAATTTGATGACTCAAGAATGGCAATAAGTCTTGCTCAAACAGCTGAGAATTATGGCGCAACAATAATTAATTATTTCGAAGCAATTGATCTAATTAAGAGTAGCGATAATTCAATCTCAGGGCTTAGAACAAGGGATTTGTTAAAAAATAGAACTCATGAGATCAAATCTAAAGTTATAATTAATGCTACAGGCGTCTTTTCAGATTCAGTTATGAAAATGGATAACCAAAAATCTCTAAAGATGATTCAACCAAGCCAAGGGGTTCATATAGTTTTAGAAAAAAAATTTCTTAATAGCGATCATGCCATAATGGTTCCTCACACTACTGATGGAAGAGTTCTATTTGCCGTACCTTGGCATAAGTATGTGATTTTAGGAACCACTGATACAACGGTAAACACAGCAAAAATTGAACCACAAGCCTTGAATGAAGAAATTGACTTTATTATTTCTAATGCTGGTAAGTATATGACTACAAAACCAAAAAAAAAAGATATAAAAAGCATATTTGTGGGATTAAGACCCTTAGCTCGAATTGATAATAGTCAAACCACAAAAGAAATTTCACGTCATCACAAAATTAATATAAGTACAAGCGGACTAATAAGCATATTAGGTGGGAAATGGACTACATATAGAAAAATTGGGGAAGATGCGACAAATTCGGCAGAAATTGTTGGAGGTTTAAAACGTATTCCAAGTAAAACCAAAAAAATTAAAATTCATGGATACAAATTAAATCCAAATTTTGATGACCCTCTATATATTTACGGATCTGATAAGAATAAGATCTTAAATATCTCTTCAAATAGAGACAGTAACAGATCTTTATCAAAAGAACTCTTTATTACTAAAAATCAAATTTTGTGGGCAATTCGATATGAAATGGCAATTACATTAGAGGATATTTTGGCAAGAAGAACTCGTTGCTTATTTTTGAATGTAGTTGAAACTGAAAAGTTAGTTGACGAAGTCTTATCTATTATGGCTAAGGAGCTCAAAAAAGATGGTTCATGGATGGAACAACAAAAATTATCTTTTTTATCTTTATCAAAAAAATATAAATTATGATTTTAACACCATTTTTAGCTGAATTAATTGGAACATCCTTTCTCATTTTACTAGGGCAAGGAGTAGTATCAAATGTAAATTTGAAAAAAACAAACGGGGAAGGTCAAAATCCATGGTTATTAATCACGTTGGCCTGGGGTTTTTCTGTTTTTATAGGTGTTTTCATTGCTAGTAATATAAGTGGTGCGCATTTGAACCCAGCTGTGACTTTGGGACTTGCAATAGCTGGAAAGTTTTCCTGGGATTTGGTTCCGCTATATTTTATGGCTCAGTTGATTGGGGCAATGATTGGCTCATGTTTAAGTTATATAGCTTATATAGATCATTATAAGATATCAAAGGATGAAGAAGTCGTGAGAGGTACTTTTTGTACAGGTCCAGCAATTAGAAATTTTAAAAATAATTTCTTTGCTGAAACAATTGGCACTTTTGTTTTGGTCTTTTGCGCGTTATCTATTGTTGGACCAAATATAATTGTTGAAGGGGTTAATATTGTAAATTTTGGATTAGGCTCCCTTGATGCTCTGCCCATAGGTATTGTAGTTATTGTAATTGGTATGAGTCTGGGAGGAAATACTGGATTTGCAATTAACCCAGCTAGGGATTTAGGACCTCGATTAATATACTCACTTTTACCCAGAAAAAATAAAAATCCAGACTGGAAATATTCTTGGATTCCTGTTTTTGGGCCCTTATTTGGTGGAATTGTTGCTGGAGCTTTTTATTCTATTATCTCTTAGAAAAACCCGTCCTAGTTTTTTTTTGAACAAACTTCAAAAAAACAAGTTTGGAGCTAACTAACTGATCAAGGATCTGTTAATAAACAGCTTGCTTTTACAATTATGACTCACTCCTTTTAAAAATATTAAACGTTAAGTTTGTCAAACACTCACTAGTACGGGTTTAATTTATAACTAGTACGTTTTTAAATGTACATCAATTAAATCAATTAGCTCCAATATCTTTTCATCATCTTCACTCGATGAATTATTAACTTCCTTAATATTTTTATTTGCAATAGAAGCAAAATGTAAAGAACACATAGCTAAGACATCTTGTTTGTCTCTTACCTCATAATTATTTTCAAACTTTTTTATCATTTGATTAATTTTTAATGCCGAATCTCTTAATGATTCTTCTTGTTCCTGGTTAATAGTAAGTGGATATAACCTATTTGCAATTTCTAATTTAATTTTAATTGTTTCACCCATTTAAAAAAATTATTTCATATTAATATCAGAAAGATTAAAAATACATTTATCAATTTCGTCAATAATTTTATTAATCTTTCTTTTAGCAAACACTTTTGAATCAGAATTCATTGACAAACTGTTTGAAATTTTAAGCGAATCGTTTTCTTTTTTAATTCTAATTAACTTGTTCTTAAATTCACGCTCTGTTTTCTCATAAGTCGTTAATTTTTGACTTATTTTATTTAGCTCCAAGTGATTTTCTTTTAATTTATTTAAAAGTAAAATAATTTTACTCTCTAAAATACTCATGTTTTTTTCGTAATTATTCATAGTTATTCACAAAACTAAATATTTATAAATAATTTATTTTATTTTTCTAAATTAAAATTATAGTGATGAAAAGAAAATATTTTTTTTCAATTTACTTTCTCTTAACCTTAAACTTAAAGGGTCAAACAACTAACCCGATTAAAATCCCAATAAAAATCTCTGGGACATTTGGCGAAATAAGAAATACTCACTTTCATTCAGGTGTTGACATAAAAACACAGGGCAAGCAAGGGATAAATATTTTTACAGTAAAAGATGGAATAGTTAAGAGAATAAAAGTCTCCAAAGGGAGTTTTGGAAAAGCTATATATATAGAGCACAATGATGGAACAACTTCTGTATATGCACATTTAAAAAAATTTTCTGATAAAATTGAAAAATTCGTTAAGGAAATTCAGTACAAAAATAAATCATATGAAATTGAAGTTTATCCAAGTACTGATATTTTTGTTTTGAATGCAGGCACATTAATTGGATTCAGTGGTAACACTGGTAGTAGCACCGGCCCCCATCTTCATTTTGAAATAAGAGACTCCAAAACAAATTACCCTATCAATCCTTTAAAAATTTTAAATAATGTAATTGATACTTTAAGACCAAAAATTAATGATATTTATTTATACAATGTGAATAATGATGGATCTTATGATCTGCTTAAAAAGTTAAAAATAAAAAAAGTGGAGTCTGACTTAATAATCACAGACACAATTCAAAATATTGGTAGGTTAGGAATAGGAATTAATTACTTTGATAAGCAAGATAGATCAAATAGTAAAAATGGAGCCTACTCTATTTCATTAAAAATTAATAATAAGCTTATTTATAATTATAAAATGGACACCATAAGTTTATTTGATAAGAGATATCTACAGCTATTTGTTGATTATAAAAATTGGTATATTAATAAAAATAAAATACAAAAACTTTTTACCCATCCAAAATCAAAATATACATTCATCAAAAAAAAATTTAATGGAATCATCAATGTTGAAAAAAACAATGTATATAATGGATTACTAGAAATTGAGGATTTTAATGGTAATAAAATTCGAGTAAAATTAATTTTTGAAGGAAAAAAAATTGATTCATTAAAAAAATATCAGAATAATCATAATGTAAAATCTAAATATGAATACTCGTTTAAATCAAAAAATGTAAAAGTTGAGATTAAAAAAAATACATTCTTTGATGATATTAACATACCTTTCGATTACTCAGGTGATACATTAGATTTAGGTAAAAACCTGTATCCAATTGATAAAAAAATAAAAATCATTTTTGATGTAAAACATTTAGACTCAATCAAAAAACAAAAGAGTTTTATTTCATTTATAAATAAAAAAAATAAACCCGAATTCATTAAAACAAAAAAACAAAATAATATATGGAGTATAGAGACAAAAAAATTGGGAAAATATACCTTATCTTTTGATACTATCTCACCCTCTATTAATCCATTAAATTTTCGTAATAATCAATCAATCAGAAAAAAAAAGAAATTGATATTAAAGGTATTTGATGATTTATCTGGAATTAAAAAAATTAATGGTTTCATCAATGATAAATGGGTCTTATTTGAACATGAAACAAAAAACAATACCATTTCATTTGATTTATCTGATCTAAAAATAAATGAAAGTGATTATAGGTTAAAAATTATTGTGTCTGATTATCTCGAGAATGAAAAGGAATATAATGCAAAAATATTTAGAAATAAGTAACCTCAACTTTTAAAACCTTTTAATATATTCATTAAATAATCCACTTCCTTTTTAGTATTGAAGCATGAAAAGGAAAACCTTAAAGACGGCCAGAAAACTAGCTCATTTTTTCGAACTTCTTTTAATACGTGTGAACCAGTATTAACTCCAGATTGACACGCGCTACCTTTTGAACAAGCAACACCCTTAAGATCAAGTTGAAAATCTAAAAGTGCAGATTTTTCATTTGTAATTGGTAAAGCAACATTCAATAATGTGTAAGTACTATTTTTACTGTCAGAGCAGCATCCATTAAAAACTACTTTTGGAAATATTTTTTTTATTGAACTAATAAAATAGTCTTTAATTGATTGTATATATTGTCTTTCAGAATCTAAGTTATTGTAAGAAATTGAAAGAGCTTTTTCCATACCAAGAATATTAGGTAGAGCCTCTGTACCAGCTCTTAATCCTCTCTCCTGTGATCCTCCCATAATAAAAGATTTAATGCCAGATTTATTTTTAACATAAGAAAAACCAACACCCTTGGGACCATGAAATTTGTGTGCAGCTGCAGACAAAAAATCAATTTTCAATTTTTTTAAATTTATCTCAAAATGTGCTACTCCTTGAACAGCATCTGTATGAAATAAAGCATTGTGTTCAGAGCAAAGATTGCCAACTAACTCAAGATCCAAAATTGTACCAATCTCATTATTGACATACATTAGAGTAACCAATTTTTTTGTATCATCCTCTATTAATAGTTCTTCGAGGTGTTTATAATCAATTTTACCATCACTAGTTGTTCTAACATACCTAACATTAACAGATTTTGATTCTAAATTCTCAATAGTGTGAAGAACGGCGTGATGTTCAATTTTTGAAGATATTATTGTAGACACACCAAGATCATTAACAGCACAGTTAATTAGCATGTTGTCAGACTCGGTTCCACCTGATGTAAACACAATTTCTCCCGGTAATGCATTAAAATGGCTTGCGATACTGTTTCTTGCTAGTTCTAGTTTTGCCTTCGCTAAACGTCCAAAAGAATGTGACGAAGAGGGATTCCCAAAATTCTCTTTTAGACAGCTATTTATCTCCTCAATAACCTCTTTTCTCAGCGGAGTAGTAGCAGCATTATCGAAATAAATTTCCATCATATATTGTTATAAAGTTAATTATAGTTCAAATTCTTTTAATGTTTTTTTAATTATACTCAAACAATCTTTAATTTGATTATAGGTTATTACTAAAGGAGGAGAAAATCTTATTATGTTGCCATGAGTCGGTTTTGCCAAAAGACCGTTATCTCTTAATCTAAGACATATGTTCCATGCAGTTTGACTCTCACTATTATCATTTATAACTATGGCATTGAGCAAGCCTTTACCTCTTACAAGCTTTACAATATTTGATGATTTGATATAATTGTTTATTTCATTTCTAAAATACTCTCCTAATTTCCTTGAATTTTCAATCAAATTATCATCGGTTAATACTTTTAGTGCTTGTTTTGCAACGGCAGATGCTAGGGGGTTTCCTCCAAAAGTACTTCCGTGCTGACCAGGTTGAATAACATCCATAATTGGTGAGTCAGATAAAACAGCAGATACAGGTATCGTTCCACCCGAAAGTGCTTTGCCAAGAATAAGTATATCGGGTCTTGCATCTTCATAATCAGTAGCTAATAGTTTTCCGGTTCGACCTAGGCCAGTTTGAATCTCATCTGCAATAAATAAAACATTATTTTCTGAACATATTTTCTTTGCCTTTGATAGGTAACCATCCTCTGGGACATTAACTCCTGCCTCACCCTGAATAGGTTCGACAAGAAACCCAACAATATTTTTATTTGATATTAATGTGTTATTCAAAGAATTTATATCGTTGTATGGAATATGAATAAATCCTGGTGTATGTGGACCAAAAAAATCTTTTGAACCAGAATGGGAGGAGAAAGAAATTATTGTTGTGGTTCTTCCATGAAAATTATTATGACAAACAATAATTTGGGCATTGTTCTCATCTATTCCCTTAATTGTGTGTCCCCATTTTCTTGATATTTTAATAGCGGTTTCAACAGCTTCAGCACCCGTATTCATGGGCAAAAGCCTATCATACCCAAACAAATTAGTAGCAAACTTCATGTAATCTCCTAATTTATCATTGTGAAATGCTCTTGAGGTAAGTGTTAATTTCTTGGATTGACTTATAAGTTCATCAATTATCTTTGGATGACAGTGACCTTGATTTACAGCGGAATAAGAAGATAAAAAGTCGTAATATTTTTTATCATTAACATCCCATAAAAAAACACCCTCACCTTTTTTTAAAACAACTGGTAAAGGATTATAATCGTGTGCTCCAAAATTATATTCGAGATTTATGTAGTGATTTTGGATAGAGTCAATAATTTTTTGCATAGATTTTAAAAAATGAATTTTTAATTTAATTTGACTTAATTAATTACACCATAAATTTACATATATTTCAATAAAAATATTTAAAAATAATGTCCAGAAAGCTCAAAAAAGAAAAATTTGAAAATCTTGAAGTTATTGATATTAACAAAAAAGGAAAAGGGGTAGTTAAGTCTGAATCAGGGCAGATTATATTTGTAGATGGAGTTGTCCCGGGCGACCTTATAAGTACTGAAACTTACAAAAAAAGAAAGGGATATTGGGAAGGAAATTTAATTAAAATAAATAAAAAATCGTCTAATAGAATTAAACCAATATGTGAACATTTTGGTACTTGTGGTGGTTGTAAGTGGCAAAATTTAGATTATAAAACACAACTAAAATTCAAACAAAAAGAGGTACTTCATAATCTAAAACACATTGCAAAAATGATTATTCCTAAAATTGAAAGAATTAAAAAGGTTAACTCAAAATTTTTCTACCGAAATAAAATGGAATATTCATTTTCTAGTAATAGGTGGTTATCAAAAGATGAAATTCGAAAATCTACAAAAATCAATGATAAAAATGCTCTGGGGCTTCATAAATCAGGAATGTGGGATAAAGTTGTAGATATAAATCAATGTTATCTTCAAAAAGAGCCATCTAATCTTATAAGAAATGGCCTAAAAGAATTTTGTCTATCAAATAAAATGAGATTTTATAATCTAAAAAAAAATGTTGGTTTTTTAAGGAGTATGATAATAAGGAATTCATCGGAAAATCAGTTCATGGTGCTTATTCAATTTTCTATTAATGATAGACCAAAAATTAAAAAAGTAATGAATTTTTTAAAGGATAATTTTAAAATTGAGTCACTCCTTTATTGTGTAAATACAAAACTTAACGATTCAATATATGATCAAAAAATAGAACTTTTTAATGGCTCAGATTACATAATAGAAAAAATGGAAAATTTATATTTTAAAATAAACATAAAATCTTTTTATCAAACTAATTCTGATCAAGCCTACGAGCTTTACAAAATTATAAGAGATTTTGCAGACCTAACAGGAGAAGAAATAATATATGATTTATACACAGGGACTGGTACTATTGCGCAATTCATTGCAAATAGATGTAAAAAAGTAGTTGGAATTGATATAGTAAAAGAATCAATAATTGCAGCGAAGGATAATGCGATATACAATAAAATAAAAAATGTATTTTTTGAATTGGGTGATGTTAAAAATAATTTTAATGAAATTTTTACAAAAAAATATGGAATTCCTGACATAATAATAACTGACCCGCCAAGAAATGGAATGGATAAAAGTATAATTAATAAAATTCTCTCCATTTCTCCTAATAAGCTTATTTACGTTAGCTGCAATAGTTCTACACAAGCTAGAGATTTGAGTTATTTAAGCAATGACTACAAAATGACCAGATGCAGAGCAGTTGATATGTTTCCACATACAAATCATATTGAAAATGTTGTACTTTTGGAAAAACAATGAAAAAAAATATTTTTTTAATTTCAATATTATTTATTACGATCATATTCTTCAATCATTGTGAAAAGGATGATATCTGCTTAGATGGTACTCCTGGGACTCCAAGACTAATTATAAGGTTTTTTGATGCAGATAGTATACAAAAATTGAAACCAACTGGAGCTTTGCTGGTTAATAAAGTAAATGATAGCATAAACTTATTTGTAAGAAAAAATATTTTTGGTACTGATTCTATTTCAATACCGCTAGACTCAAATAATGACTACACTGAACTTAAATTTTACAATAATTGGGGTTTCGAAAATCAAAATATTGATACACTAAGCTTTCATTACAATCGATATGATATTTATCTTAACAGAGCTTGTGGATTCAAAGGCCAATTTATTCTAAAAAAAGATGCTTTACCTGGTTATAAAACTAAAGGATCTTGGGTTAAATCATACGAAATTATTAAGGATTCAATACTAGATGAAAAAAGCATGCACTTGGCAATTTATCATTAGTTTCTTTATATCAAATCTTTTGATTTGTCAATCTGATAAGGATAGTTTAATTATAAAAGAAATCAAACCTGAACTAAGATTAAGGGTTGGGATAGACTTGTTTCAGCCTGTAATAAGTCAATTTGACAGCAACATCAATGGCTTAGAGTTGGTTGGAGATATACAATTAAACGAAAATATTTACATCAGTAGTGAAATAGGTTTATTAAACAGGAGTCAACAATCTGAACTAATTAACTTCAAAACATCAGGTAGCTATATTAAAATCGGAGGGGATTTTAATATGTACAAAAATTGGACTGGAATGAATAATCAAATATACCTGGGCATCAGACTTGCAAATAGTTTCTATCAACATAATATCAATAACTATATTTTGTATGCTACAGAACAATTTTGGACTGACAATATAATTGATAGCGGATATGAAACAGGAGAAATTAACGATTTAAATGCTCAATGGATTGAATTTCTTGTGGGCCTCAAAGTTCAGGTTTTAAAAAATACTTATATGGGTTTTAGTATCAGACTTAACAGGCTAATCAATAATAATTCACCAGAGAATTTTGGAGTATTATTTATTCCCGGCTTTAATAGAGTTACTGATGATAATATTTTTGGATCATCATTCAATTATACTTTGAGCTATTCAGTTCCATTTATAAGAAATAAAAAAAGATAATCTACTTAGTTTAACGAACCTTTTTTGAACCCTTATAAATTGGAAAATTTATTAGTCTTGATTCTAATTTACCATTTAGGAGTTTAATTTTTGTTTGAGATTTCAGACCAATATTTTTAATTCCCTCAAAATTTGAAGAAATAATCCATGCGTTGGAATCCAAATAGTTATTTTTTAAGGTATCTCCAATTGATTTGTATAGGTCATTAATTTGACCAGTTAATCTTTTTCCATAAGGCGGATTTATTATTATAAATAAATCATCAGATGTGTTTTTCGATTCAAAAAAATCTTGATTCTTAATCTTTATTATGTTTTGTAGGCCTGCTTCATTAATATTTTTTGTTGCTTTTTGCAGGGCAGATGCAGAGATATCATAACCAACGAAATTGATTTGAGGCTTAATTACTTTTTTTAGTTTTGATTCACGAATCAAATTAAAAAGGTTTTCGTCCCAATTTTTCCAATTTTCAAAGCCAAATTCACCTTTATTGAGATTTGCAGGAATTTGCGATGAAATCATACATGCCTCTATTAAAAATGTTCCACTCCCGCACATAGGATCCAAAAAATCAGTCGATTTATCCCATCCAGTTAAATATATTATTCCGGCGGCTAAAACTTCGTTAATAGGAGCTATATCAGCTTCAAGCCTGTATCCTCGTTTATGAAGTGATTCTCCTGAAGAATCGATTAGCAAAGTACACTTATTATTTCTAATATGAATATGAAATCTGAAGTCTGGATGCTTTAAATCAACATTGGGTCTGTTATTATTATTTGAAACAAACTGATCAACAACAGCATCTTTTGCTTTTTGTGAAACATATAAAGAATGCCGAAAAATATTTCCTGAGACAACAGAGTTAAACAAAAATGTATTAGAAATACCCATATGTTTAGTCCAGTCGTATTTGTATAATTTATCATATAATTCATCGTATGAACTTGCATCAAATGAGTAAATTGGAATCAAAATTTTTAAAGCTGTTCTTAGACATAGATTAGCCTTATACATAAATCCTTTGTCGCCATAAAATGAAACCATCCTCTTTCCGCATTCAACTTTTTGCGCACCAAGATCACAAAGTTCAGCTTTCAAAACTTCCTCAAGTCCAAAAAAGGTCTTAGCTATCATTTTAAAACTATCATTCATAAAATTTATTTATTTGAAGATTATTTTTCGAACTAATTAAATAATACTAACCTATAATTCTGTACCTCATTAACGATTTTTTGTTTTCAACCTCTTTATCTTTTTTCTTTTTCCAGTATTTGAATAATTCATCTAAATCATAATCAAGAGCAGTAGGTTGTTGATCAAGTTTTCCGGAGCTGAAAGCCCTTAGTAAAATATCCTCTATTAAATAATCCTCATAGTTACTTTTCGGGTCATATTCTATTTTTAGGGATAATTTAAAAAAAGAAGCGGTGGTTTGATATATCCTAGCTTTAAAACTATTTCGTAATTCTTTAATCAGGTTATGAGTTGTTTGACCGGTTTGACGGTGAATCAACTTTATTAAAATCTTGCCTTGTGATCTGGATAATTTCTTGAGATCTTTTTCAAACTCCTCGTATATAAATTTTTCAAGTCTTCTTAAATATTTTCTTTTTTGTTTATTTTTTTTAATAAATTTTAACCTATCATTTAAGGTCTTCAATCTATCAGCAGCTAATTTCGCATATGGATAAACTTTATATGTTCTACTTCTTAAAATGGCATATTTTTTTGCTGCATCATAAGTATCAAAACTTAGTGGTTGAAATAAAATAACTTCATTTAGATTAATATATGGTTTAGGAATTGAATCACCAGTAATAATAATTAAATCTTCGTGTTTGTCATCTGATTGGGAAACACAGAATAAAGAGTAAAAAAGAATTATGGATAAAATTTTTAACTTCATTAATATCAAAGTTATAAAAACCTAGATTTTCAAACAGTTTAATGATCATAAATTATTATTTTTATCAATCGAAATTTAAATACAAATGGAAGTTTTAAACCAAAAGTCGATTGATTTTTTAGAGAAATATTTGAACAACTCTTCACCAACGGGTTACGAAGTCAATGGTCAAAAAATATGGATGGAGTATTTAAAGCCATATGTTGATGAATTCATAACAGATGTCTACGGCACTGCAGTTGGAGTAATTAATCCAAAGGCCAAATATAAAGTTGTAATTGAAGGTCATTCAGACGAAATATCCTGGTATGTTAACTATATTTCTGAAAATGGTTTAATATATGTTATAAGAAACGGCGGAAGCGACCATCAAATTGCCCCATCTAAATGGGTAAACATACATACAAAAAAAGGAATAGTAAAAGGTGTTTTTGGTTGGCCAGCAATACATACCCGAAAACCTGGAAAAGAAGAGGTGCCTAAAATTGATAATATATGTATCGATGTTGGTGCAAAAAATATCAAAGAAGTGGAAAAATTAGGAATTCATGTCGGTTGTGTGATTACATACCCTGATACTTTTCAAATTCTTAATAAAGATAAGTTTGTTTGCAGGGCAATAGACAACAGAGCCGGAGGTTTTATGATAGCTGAAGTTGCTAGATTACTCAAGAAAAATAAAATTTCTCTACCATTTGGTCTATACATTACTAACTCAGTTCAAGAAGAAGTTGGTCTCAGAGGAGCTGAAATGATTACCCAAACAATTAAACCAAATGTCGCCATCGTAACAGACGTATGTCATGATACAACAACTCCAATGATTAATCAAAAGGAACAGGGTAAAACAGAAATTGGTAAAGGTGCTGTAATCTCATATGCTCCGGCAATTCAAAATAACCTTAGAGAAAAAATCATACAAACTGCAGAAAAAAATAAAATACCTTTTCAAAGACTAGCATCTTCAAGATACACTGGAACTGATACAGACGCATTTGCATATAGTAATGGAGGGGTCCCATCTGCCTTGATATCACTACCACTTAGATATATGCACACAACAGTAGAAATGGTTCATAAAAGTGATGTAGAAAACGTTATTAAATTAATCTACATGACTATCCAAAACATCAAGGAGGGAGAGAACTTTAAATACTTTAAATAATTTTTGAATTTATGGTAAATTCTTATAGCCCATGTTAAACAAAGTAAACCCATAAATATCTGCGTATTGGTTAATTATTTTTGATATAGGTGTACCTGCCACATGTCCTGCATTTGTTTCAATTCTAATAATTGTTGGAGGCTTTCCTTATTGTTTATCTTGAAGGTGAGCTGCAAATTTAAATGAATGTGCAGGAACAACCCTATCATCATGATCTCCAGTAGTTATAAGAGTTGCAGGGTACTTTACTCCTTTTTTCACATTATGAACAGGAGAATAGCTCAACAAATATTTAAACATTTCTTCTTATTCATCTGAGGTCCCATAATCTTAGGCCCAACCAGCTCCTGCAGTAAATTTATGATATCTTAACATATCAAGAACTCCAACAGCAGGTAGTGCAACAGCAGCAAGATCCGGTCTTTGAGTCATTGTGGCACCAACTAGCAAACCACCATTTGAACCACCTCTTATAGCCAAGTAATCAGAACTTGTATATTTATTTGAAATTAAAAATTCAGCGGCAGAAATAAAATCATCAAAAACATTTTGTTTATTTAATTTAGTTCCATTGAGATGCCAATCCTTTCCAAATTCACCACCTCCTCTTAGACTTGGAACAGCATAGACTCCTCCATTTTCCATCCATAAAATATTTGTAATGTTAATTATGACCTTAAACTAATGTTAAATCCCCCGTAACCATACAAAATAGTTGGATTAGTTCCTTCTTTGAGCAAAATATCTTTTTTATGTGTAATGATCATAGGTATTTGGGTTCCGTCTTTAGATTTATAAAAAAGTTGTTCAGATGCATAATCAGAAGGATTGAATTTTACATCTGGACTCCAGAATAATTTATACTCTCCAGAGGAAACATCAAGTTTATAGATAGAATTGGGTGTATGATAATTTGTAAAAGTGAAAAAAATACTTTTATCCTCAGATTTTCCATAAAAGCCATTAGATGTTCCAATTCCTGGTAGTTCAATTTCTCTAATTAGTTTTCCATTAAAATCATACTAATAGACTTCAGAATTAGAATTAACCAAATAATTTGCAAAAATATATCCACCACCTGAACTTGGCGATAATACATGCTTTGAATTTGGAATTATATCAACCCATTTGCTTATTCTTAAATCAGTAAAATTAGTTTTAATAATCTTTTTTTGTGGGGCATTAATATTGGTTACAAGATAAAAATCGTTCTTATCAGTATCCAAAACATAAGTGTCATACGCATAACTATCAACAATAGCTTTAAAACTTGAATTTGGATTTGATAAATCTTTGACTAAAAGTTTATTTCCAGATGTAGATTTACTTGCTGACAAAAACAGATATTTTCCGTCATCTGAAACTGTACTACTTACGTATCTATTTATTTCATCTTTTTTCTCACCATAGATTAAAATATCATTTTCTTGAGATGTATTCAGCTTATGATAATATAATTTATGTTGATCAGTTTTTGCTGAAAGTTCACTTCCCTCTGGCTTGTCATATGATGAATAGAAAAAGCCTTCATCATTTTTCCATGAAATCCCACTAAACTTAATGTCTACAAGAGTATCCTCTAATATTTTTTTAGTATAAACATCCAATATTATTATCTTTCTCCAATCACTTCCTCCTTCAGATATGCTATAAGCACATATTTTTCCGGTTTCTGAAAAGCTTATACCAGCTAATGAGGTTGTTTTGTCCTTTGAGAAATTATTTGGATCTATAAAAATACTAGTATTGTCACTTTTATCTTTTTGATAAACCACATATTGATCCTGAAGTCCATCATTTTTAAAAAAATAGGTGAAGTCTCCTTCTTTAAAAGGAGAAGAGGATTTCTCATAATCCCATAATTGTTTAAGTCTGACCTTTAACTTGTTTTTAAATGGAATTTTTTCTAAATATTCAAATGTCAACTCATTTTGAGACTCCACCCAAGATTCAGTTTCTTTGGACATATCGTCTTCCATCCATCTGTAAGGGTCGATAATTTTTGTGCCAAAATACTCATCAACTACATCAATTTTTTTGGTTCCAGGATAATTAATTTGATCATTGCAAGAGATAAAAAAGAAAATAATAAATATAAAACAGTTTTTCATTTCATTCAAGTTATTTAATTATGCCTAAAGTTTATCTATTAAAGATCGATTTATTTTTTTTACAATTCCAGGTCCTTCGTAAATAAAACCCGTATATAGTTGAACCAAGTCAGCTCCTGCCTCCAATTTTTCAATTGCATCTTCAGGGGAATGAATACCACCAACTCCAATAATAGGAAAGCTTTTATTACTTTTTTTTGATAAAAAGCTAATTACTTCTGTACTTTTCTTGGATAATGGCTTTCCACTTAACCCTCCTGCTTCAATTCTATTACTTGAAATAAGCCCATCTCTGCCAATAGATGTATTTGAGGCCACAACGCCATCAATATTAGTAATCTTAACTATATCAATGATATCTAATAATTGATTTTTATTTAAATCAGGATCTATTTTTATCAAAATTGGTTTTCTTACAGGTTTTTTTTTATTTAATACCTGCAAAGAATTTAACAAACTGGTTAGAGGCTTTTTTGCCTGCAATTCTCTTAAGTTTGGGGTATTTGGCGAACTGACATTTACAACAAAATAATCTACATAATCATACATATTTTCAAAACAGAAAGAGTAATCCTCAACAGCTTTATTATTGAGTGTAATTTTATTTTTACCAATATTCCCTCCAATTATAACTGATTTATTTTTTTTTAACCTTTTTATAACTTTATCAACACCATCATTGTTAAAACCCATTCTATTGATTAACGCATTATCCTCGGTTAATCTAAATAATCTTTTTTTGGAATTTCCTTTTTGTTTTTTTGGGGTTACTGTTCCAATTTCAATGAATCCAAAACCAAAATTAGAAAGCTCTTTAAAAAGCTTTGCATCTTTATCAAAACCAGCAGCAAGTCCAACAGGGTTTTTGAATTTAATTCCAAAAATATCACGCTCAAGTTTTGGATGTTTTATGTTATAAAGTAAGCTGGTAATCCACCCTACTCCTGGAATATAATTTAGCAACTTAATTAGATTAAAAACTAGGTGATGAACTATTTCAGGATCGAATAAAAAAAAGAAAGGCCTTAAAATATATTTATACATGGGGTTTGAATAAAATACCTAAGGTAAATTTAACCTAAAAAAATGATCATTTTAATTATTTAGTTTTCAGTTTGGAACTCATTTCAAATGATAAAGCACTACATTCAATTTTTAATTTACCCGCTTGTGTCTCTATTACACAAGTATTGTCTTTATCATTCAAACTAAAAATCTTTCCGTGCAAGCCACTCTTAGTTATGACTCTATCACCTTTTTTTATATTATTAACAAAATTTTTCTCTTTTTTTTGTCTTCTAGATTGCGGAAGAATTATAAAAAAGAAAAAAACAACCAACATTAACAGTAAAAAGGGAAGTTGGTCTGAAAATCCTCCTTGCATGAATTAATTTTGAGCTTGTCTAGCTTTGGCTTGTACTTGTCTCTGTTGTTCCTTAATAGGATCAGGAGAAACCATGGCTTTAATTCTAAGCATCTCTCTTCCACTTTCAGTGTTTGCGGAAATTGTAACAGCTTTCTGTTGTAGATTAGGTTTATTATTTGAATCAAAACTAACTACAATGTTACCTGATGCACCCGGAGCGATTGGTTGATTTTTTGGATACTGAGGGACTGTACACCCACAACTTCCTCTGGCATCAACTATTATCAAATCACTTTTACCAGTGTTTGTAAAAGAAAATGTCGTAGTAACAATATCGCCTTCTTTAATATTTCCAAAATCATGAGATTGTTTATCAAATGTCATGATTGGAGAATTAGAAGCTATTTGTTGGTCATTCGCCTCAGTAGTTGATTTATTATCTTGATTAATTTTTTTTGCAGCTCCATCACCACAAGAAATATTTAGTGATAAAAAGATTAAAATGAAAAAATAAGTATACTTCATGTGTTTAATTTTATTTATTCAAAAGTAATTAAAAAATCATTACAATAAACCTCTTCCTTTTTTGATTAATTTTCCCTTTTTATCAAAGCTTTTGGATATATGATCTAAAACCCCATTTATAAAAATACTACTTTTTGGAGTAGAATAATCTTTTGCAATTTCCAAATATTCGTTAATTGTAACTTTTACTGGAATCTCTTGAAAGAATAAAAATTCAGTTATTGCCATTTTAATTAAAACATAATCTAAATTTGCAATTCTATCTGTATCCCAGTTTGGAGTTTTACCAACAATCTCTTTATACAATAAAGAGTCATTATCAATAGCACTCTTGAGCAGTTTTCTGCCAAAGCATAATTCATCCTGAGTTGACCTGTAATGGGGCAATATTAGTTTATGTGATTTTTTTAGATAAAAAGATTTAATCTGTTTAAGCATATAGGTGTTTACTAAAGGAAAATCATCAATCCAAGTCAATTCAAAATCTTCAATATAATCGTATATTTTTTTTGATGATGCTATAAAATGTTTATAAAAGTATTCACAAAAAAAATCATCATGAAGTTTCAAAAAATCATTATCAGAGTCGGGTTTGATTAATATTTTTATTGAATCATATATTTCATTAATATATTTTGAATCATTACTCCAATTGTTAATCATTCTTTTTTTTAAATAATTTTTAATTGATTTGTTTTTGTTTAAATAAATAAAAAAGGGGTTACTTAATATTTTATTTTCTAATGTCAATGAAAAGCTATTATTCAGATTTTTCTGAAGTGATAGTTTTTCATGAGCTTTATTATAAACAAAATTAAAAACTGATAATAACAAATAATACAGATCAAAAGAATTGATTGTACTAGTATCATAAAAGTTTATTTGTGATTTTAAATCTTTAACTCCAGTGCTATGGGATGAGTACAAAGTCTGCATGACCTTGATACGAATATGTCTTCGAGTTAACATTTAATTAAAGAACTTTTTGTAAAAATAATTTTTTTAAAAATATTAAAGTTCAATTAATGAAATTATTTTATCGAAAACCAATTCTTTAGATAAATACGAAGTATCAATAATTTTCGCATCTGAGGCTGGTTTTAAGGGAGATATCTGTCTTGACATATCACCTTTATCTCTTGTTTTAACGTCTTTAAGTATTTGAGATAAGGTGGCGCTTTTATTGTCTGTTTTTATTTGATCATATCTTCTTCTTGCTCTAATTTCAGGAGATGCTATCAAGAAAAATTTATTTTTTGAATCAGGAAAAACTACTGATCCTATGTCACGACCATCCATAACAATATTATTTTTGTTGGCGATCTGTCTTTGTTTTTTTAATAAAAAAGATCTTATTTCTGGAACTGATGCTACAAGACTTACATTTTGATCAATTTTAATATTTCTTAACTCTTTTTCTACATTTATTTTATTTATTATTATTATTTGAGTCTGGTTGATAATTGAAAAGTTTATATCAATTTCTTCAATATTATCTTTTAGGACTTCAATATTTATTTGATTTTTAAACCAAAAGTTCTTAAGTGCAAAATAAGTTATACCTCTGTACATAGCTCCGGAATCAATGTGAAGAAAATTGAGGTGCTTAGCTATATTTTTTGCTTGAGTGCTTTTACCTGTTGCGGCATAACCATCAATAGCAATTACTTTTTTCATTTAATCAAATTAATATTTTTTTTGGACTTGACACGTCCTTATCTGTAATAGCAATATCCAAAACTTCACTCATTTCTTTCACGTAGTAAAATTTTAAACCTTTTACATAATTTGATTTAATTTCATCAATATCTTTTTTATTCTGATAACACAAAACTATTTCTTTTATCTTCGAGCGTTTAGCAGCAAGTATTTTCTCCTTTATCCCTCCCACAGGAAGAACTTTTCCCCTGAGTGTAATTTCCCCTGTCATTGCAAGATATTTTTTTACTCTTTTTTGTTTGATTAAAGACATTAGAGATGTCAACATTGTTATTCCAGCACTAGGGCCGTCTTTGGGTGTAGCACCCTCAGGAACATGTATATGTATATTAAATTTGTCAAATGGAAATTTTTCAATCCCAAGCCGAGAGGCATTTGATTTTAGGTACTCCAAAGCTATAGTGGAAGATTCCTTCATTACCTTACCTAAATTACCAGTAATACTTAGACTACCCTTTCCCTTGGATATTGTGGACTCAATGAATAGTATATCACCACCTACAGCAGTCCAAGCCAAACCAGTAACTACTCCAGCCACTTCATTGCTTTCAGCTAAATCTCTGTTTATTTTAGAAAGACCTAAAATCTCATATAAATCCGAACTAGTTGGTTTATTTATATATTTTTCATTCATTGCAATTGACTTTGCTACATATCTTGTCATTTTTGCCATTTGCTTTTCAAGGCCTCTGACACCAGACTCTCTTGTGTAACCCTCAATAATCTTGGAAATTACACTTTTGCTAAGTTTTAGCTGATTTTTATTTAAACCATGCTCAACTAACTGCTTAGGCAATAAGTGTCTTTTTGCAATTAGAGTTTTTTCCTCAACTGTATAACCACTAATATTGATTATCTCCATTCTATCTCTCAGGGCGGGCTGAATTCCAGCTAAATTGTTAGCTGTTGCTATAAACATCACTTTCGACAAATCATATCCTATTTCGAGGAAGTTATCATAAAAAGAATTATTTTGTTCAGGATCTAAAACCTCTAATAACGCTGAGGAAGGGTCTCCGTGAGATCCTTGATTTAATTTGTCAATTTCATCTAAAACAAATACTGGATTTGATTTTTTTACTTTTTTTAAATTTTGAATTATTCTTCCAGGCATTGCTCCAATGTATGTTTTTCTGTGTCCCCTAATTTCAGATTCATCCTTCATTCCACCAAGAGAGAATCTAACATAAGATCTACCTAATGACTCTGCTATAGATTTACCTAAAGATGTTTTACCAACTCCAGGCGGACCATAAAAACATAAAATTGGAGATTTCATGTCATTTCTTAATTTAAGTACAGCCAGGTATTCAATGATTCTTTTTTTGACTTCCTCTAAACCATAGTGATCGCGATTGAGGATTCTTTGTGCCCTGGTTAAATTAAATTTATCAACTGAATAATCGTCCCATGGCAGATCTATTACTAATTCCAGGTAATTTCTTTGAACAGAGTATTCAGCTACTTGTGGATTCATTCTCTGTAACTTACCCAATTCTTTTTCAAAATGTTTTTTTACATCTTTATTCCACTTTTTAGTAATGGATTTTTCTTTTAATTCATCAATCTCCTCTTCAAATGAAATTCCACCAAGCTCTTCTTGAATCTTTTTTAGTTGTTGGTTTAAATAATATTCCTTTTGTTGTTGGTCCATATCCAACCTTACCCTTGATCTAATATCATTTTTGAGAGCTAATTTTTGATATTCTGTATTCATGTATTTCAAACACATTAGAGCTCGTTCACTAAGACTTTTTGAAAAAAGTATTTTTTGTTTATCACTAACATTTAAATTCATGTTAGATGAAACAAAATTTATTAAAAATGAATTACTATTTATGTTTTTGATTGCAAAGGATGCTTCTGATGGAATATTAGGATTTTCCTGAATAATTTGTAAAGCTAAATCTCGAATAGAGTCTACAGTAGCTAATACTTCTTTATTATTTTTAGATTTTATGTTATCATCTACAGGTATTATTTTTGCCTTTATGTACGGTTTTTCAGAAATGATCTTATGGATTTGAAACCTTTTTTTTCCTTGGATAATGACAGTTGTATTTCCATCAGGCATTTTAAGGACTCTTAATATTTGAGCTACAGTCCCAATTTCATATAAATCCTTTAAGTCTGGGTTTTCAATTGACTGATCTTTCTGTGCAACAACGCCAATAACTTTATCCGCGTTATTTGCATCTTTTATCAATTCAATTGACCTATCCCTGCTTGCAGTAATTGGAATCACAACTCCAGGAAACAAAACAGTATTTTTTAATGGAAGTATTGGGATTGAATCAGGAAGGGCTTCATTGTTAAGTGCCTCCTCATCTTCAGGTGTCATTAATGGAATAAGATCTGCTTCAGCCTCGATATCTTTCATTGATATACTGCCAAAATTTGTGTAATTAATTTCTGCCATTTTGTTAAGTGTCAATTTGTCATTAAAATAGACTTACTTTTTTATAGAATGTTAAATAATCAAAACATATTAACACCCATAATAAATAACTCAATAGTTGTGCCATTAGGAGAAAGTGATTTTTAGAGTTTTAAAATTCAATTTTTGAACTTTGGAACCCTGAACAATAATATAACTCCTGCAATAAAAAAAACTGCAAAAATCAAAACACTATTTCTCATACTTCCAGTTATTTGATCTATTGTACCAAACATAATCATTCCAATAATAATTGCTACTTTCTCAGTTACTGAGTAAAAACTAAAAAATGATGTGGTATCCTTGGTAATAGGGATGTAAATTGAATATGTTGCTCTGGATAATGATTGTAGGCCTCCCATTACCAAACCAACAAAACCTGCAATTAAATAAAACTCAGTCGGAGTATGGATATAAAAAGCTCTGATACATAAAATTGCCCATATTATATTTATTACAATTAAAACAGTTAAGTTACCAAACCGCTCTGAAGCTCTGGCAGTAAGTATAGCTCCAAAAATAGCAACAATTTGGATTAACAAAATTGATACAATTAATCCAACTGTTTTTTCAGTGGAATCTGACCATTGAATCTCTGCCTCACCAAAATAAGTTGCAATCAATAGAACTGTTTGTAGAGACATGCTATATATGAAGAAAGCTATCAAAAATCTTTTTAATCTCAAATCAACAATCAATTTTTTGAAAACAAATTTTAATTCTTTATATCCATTCCAAAAAATATCACTAGATATTTTATTGGTATGGTTACTCTTTGGTAAGTAAAAAAAAGATATTTGGCTAAATAAAGCCCACCATATACCGACTGAAATAAATGAATATTTCATTGCAGTCATTGAGGCTTCAAATTTCGATCCTTGAATATTATATAAATCAGGATTCATAACCATTGATAGATTGAACAACAATAAAATAACACTTCCAATATAACCCATCGAATAACCTTTTGCGCTTGCTCTATTTTGTTGATTAGGATATGCAATATCAGGAAGGTATGAATTGTAAAAAGTAAAACTACACCAAACCCCAATTAATGAAAAAAAATAAAAGGTTAAACCCAGATAAATTGTGTTTAACTCAAACCAATATAATCCTACGCAAGATAATGATCCCAGATAAACAAAAAATTTCATGAATTTTTTTTTGTTACCAATATAATCAGCGATTCCAGATAAAATTGGTGTTATAATTGAAATAATTATAAATGCAAAAGCTGTAATGAAGCTTATCATAGCTGAGTATTTAATCTCGGAACCAAAAAAACTTATAGTTTTAACTTCACTAAACAATGAGCCATAATAAATAGGAAATATAGCTGAGGATATTACTAAGGGATATACTGAATTGGCCCAATCATATGAAGCCCAAGCATATATAAGCTCTTTGCTACCCTTTTTTAAAGGTCTTTTTGTTTTGGGAAACATTTATAAAATATAAATTGATCTAAAGTAACGATTTCAAAACTAACCATAAAAATTTTCTAGGCATGAAAATATAAAATTTTACATATTTTTTGGTAACCAAATCATCTTGATGAATTATTTTTGTAAATAAGATGTCAAGAGAAATTTATTTATTTATTATACTTTTAATTTGTTATTGTTGTAATTCACAAAAAACATCTAAAAGATCAAATAATGTAAATAATGTTCAATTTAAAATCGAAAAATCCAATGAACAATGGAAAAAAGATTTGACATCAATGGAATTTTACGTCCTAAGACAAGCTGGAACAGAAAGACCCTTTTCTGGAAAATATGACAAGCACTATAAATCTGGTTTTTATGTTTGTGCAGCATGTAATAACCCTCTGTATGATTCAAAATATAAATATGATTCAAAATCAGGTTGGCCAAGTTTTGATAGAGGAATTGATAAAAGTATACTACTAGACATAGATTACGATTTAGGTTATCCAAGAACTGAATTGAAGTGTATATCTTGTGGGAGTCACCTAGGGCACATGTTCAAAGATGGACCAAAAAATACAACTGGAAACAGACATTGCATAAATTCTGTTGCTTTAAAGTTTATTCCGAAAAAAAATGAATTCTAAAAAATATACATTTCAAAGAAGTGAAAAAGAATGGAAATCATTATTAAATGATGAAGAATACTTCATTTTGAGGCAAAAAGGTACTGAAAAACCTTTTAGCGGAAAGTTTAACAATCACTCCGAAGACGGCATATATGTTTGTAAAGGTTGCAAACAGGAATTATTCGACAGTAAATCGAAATTCGAGAGTAATTGTGGATGGCCAAGTTATGAAAGATCAAAAAGCGGTGCAATTGAATATCAAAAAGACAAAAGTTACGGAATAATTCGAACAGAGATATTGTGTTCAAATTGTGGTTCTCATCAAGGGCATGTATTTGAAGATGGACCAACCGAAACTGGAAAAAGATTTTGTGTAAACTCACTTAGTGTAGAATTTCAACCTAATAAAAAATCAAAATAAATCTATTAGTTTTTATTCTACATTTGTAATCTAAATTTAGACTTATGAAATCATATGATATTATTGTAATTGGAAGCGGTCCTGGTGGATATGTTACGGCTATTAGAGCCTCTCAACTTGGCTTTAAAACTGCAATTGTTGAAAAAGAGAGTTTGGGTGGGGTTTGCTTAAATTGGGGCTGTATACCTACAAAAGCATTGATTAAATCAGCTCAAGTTTTTAATTATTTAAAAAATGCGAATGATTACGGGCTAAAAATTAGAGATTATAATAAGGATTTCAATGCAGTGATCAACAGGAGTAGAAATGTAGCATCTGGTATGAGTAAAGGTGTAAATTTTTTGATGAGAAAAAATAAAATTGATGTTATTAAAGGTTATGGAAAAATTAAACCGGGAAAAAAAATTGATGTTCAATATGATGATGGAAAAATAGTTGAATTCCAGGGCAACAATATAATAATTGCAACTGGAGCTAAATCCAGGATTTTACCTAGTCTCCCTCAAGACGGAAAAAAAATCATTGGATACCGAGAAGCAATGACATTAAAATCACAACCAAAAACAATTATAATTGTTGGATCTGGGGCAATCGGTATTGAGTTTGCATATTTTTATAATAGCATGGGTTCGAAAGTGACAATAATCGAGTATCAAGACAGACTAGTGCCCCAAGAGGATATTGAAATATCAAAGTCATTAGAAACAAATTTTAAAAAGAAAGGGATTAAAATTTTAACAAATTCGGAATTAGTTAATTCAGAAGTAAATGGTAAAATTGTTTCTGTTACCATTAAAAGTGGAAAAAAGGAAGATATATTAGAGGCTGAAATTATTCTCTCGGCAGTTGGTGTTAAGTCAAATATTGAAAATATTGGGTTGGAGGATGTTGGTATTGTTACAGACAAGGATAAAGTTGTTGTTGATAGCTACTACCAAACAAACATACCTGGTTACTATGCAATTGGTGACATTACAAAAGGTCAGGCGCTTGCTCATGTTGCATCTGCCGAAGGAATTTTATGTGTTGAAAAATTAGCAGGACACAATGTTGAACCACTTGATTATGATAATATACCTGGCTGTACATATTCATCACCCGAAATTGCTTCTGTGGGCTTTACCGAAGACCAAGCCAAAGAAATGGGTCATGAAATAAAAGTTGGAAAATTCCCATTTTCAGCATCTGGAAAGGCACAAGCAAGTGGAAATGCTGAGGGTTTCGTAAAAGTTATATTTGATGCAAAATACGGTGAATGGCTAGGGTGTCATATGATTGGTGCTGGTGTAACTGACATGATAGCCGAAGCAGTTCTAGCAAGAAAATTAGAAACCACTGGACAAGAAGTTTTAAAAGCAGTTCATCCACATCCTACAATGAGTGAAGCAGTCATGGAATCAGTTGCAGATGCATATGGCGAAGTTATTCACCTGTAAAAATTTACTTTAGACAACTTAATACACCTAATCTGTAACTGTCTATTCCAAAGCCAATTATTAATCCTTTTGCAACAGGTGAAATGTAAGACTTGTGTCTGAAATCCTCTCTAGAAAAAGTATTTGATATATGAATTTCTATGACAGGAGAAGTGATTGATTTGATTGCATCACCTATTGCAACTGATGTATGTGTATATGCAGCTGCATTAATTAGAATGAAGTTGGAGGTAAAACCAACTTTATGAATTTGATCAATAATTTTGCCTTCAATATTTGATTGAAAATACTCAAATTTAATATCTTTAAACTCTTTTTTTAAAGATATCAAATATTCATCAAAAGTTAAAGAGCCATAGATGTTTGGCTCTCTTTTACCTAATAAATTTAAATTAGGTCCGTTAATTATAGCAATATTCATTTAATTCATTTTAACAAAAATACTACATTTAACTTTGTTTTGTAGATATTTAAATTGTTAATGATAAATTGGAGATCAGTTATCGATAAATATGAAAGCTATCTTAAAATAGAGAGAGGTCTTTCAGAAAATTCGGTATTAAATTATTTATATGATATCAAAGCTATTTTAAAATATTATAAAATTGATTTTGAAAATTCTGGTCCTGATGAAATTACACATGAAGAATTAAAAAATTTTATATACGAGGAAAGTAGATTTAAAAGCTCATTCTCGATTGCAAGAAGAATCTCAGGGTTGAAAAGTTTTTTTCATTATTTAAATTTTGAGAAAATTAGAGCTGACGATCCCTCAAATATGATAGAGACACCTAAAATGGGAAAGAAATTGCCAGAGGTATTATCTGTTATGGAAATTGAAAAATTAATTAAAACTATAGATGAAACACATCCTCAAGCAATAAGAAATATAGCAATTATTGAGACATTATATGGCTCGGGTCTAAGAGTAAGTGAGTTAATTAATATGACACTTTCAAATCTCTTCTTTAAAGAAAAACTAATAAAAGTTTTTGGGAAGGGCAGTAAACAAAGGTTAATTCCAATGGGTGATTATTCCAAAAAACATTTAATTAAATATATTAATAAAATTAGATCTGTAAATAAAATTGACTCTAACTATTCTGATATTGTATTTTTAAACAGAAATGGAAAAAAATTAACGAGAGCAATGATTTTTACATTGATTAAAGAGTGTGGAAAAAAAGCTGGTCTAAAAAAAAATATTAGCCCACACACTCTAAGGCATTCATTTGCTACTCATTTACTTGAAAACGGGGCTGATTTAAGATCAATTCAAATTATGATGGGGCACGAAAGCATTACTTCAACTGAAATATATGCGCATATGGATACAAAATATTTAAAATCTGTAATGAAAAATTTTCATCCAAGAAAAATTTAATTTTTGACTATTAACCTAAAACCTTCGCCATGAATATTAATTATTTCAATTTTAGGATCCACTCTGAAGTATTTTCGAAGTTTAGCAATGTAAACATCCATACTTCTTGAAGTAAAATAATTGTCATCCCTCCATATTTTATTGAGTGCAATTTCACGTGGCATCAAATCATTTAAGTGAAGTATCAAAAGTTTTAAAAGTTGACTTTCTTTAGGTGATAGCTTAATTGAATTATTATTTACTTTATTATTTAATATTCTTAATTTTGAATTAAATAAAAAACAACCAACCTCAAATTTATATTCCTCTGATTCAGGTATTTCAATTGAATTTTGTCGATTTAAAATTGCTTTTATTTTTGCTAATAATACATCAGAATCAAAAGGTTTGGATAGATAATCATCAGCCCCAACTTTAAACCCCTTTAAAACATCTTCCTTAAGTGTTTTAGCTGTCAAAAAAATTATAGGTATTGTATTGTTTTTCTCTCTTATTTCCTTTGCGAGTGTAAAGCCGTCCTTAAAGGGCATCATTATATCAAGAATACATAAATCAAAATTATTTTTTTTAAATTTTTCATATCCTTCTACTCCATTTTTCGCTAATGTCACATTATATGAATTTAATGATAAATAATCCCTAAGTATACTTCCAAAATTCGGATCATCTTCAACCACTAATATTTTTTTATTTTTCATTAATTTAATTGGGTTATGTTGTCGTTTATTAAGGGTAAACCAACAGTAAATGTTGTTCCCGAACCCTTTTTACTGTTTAGAGTTAATGAGCCTAAATGTAAATCTGTTATTTTTTTTACATAAGTTAGGCCTAATCCGTGTCCTTTAATATCATGGATATTTCCTGATTGAACTCTGTAAAATTTTTGAAATATCAATTTTTGCGAACGTTCATCCATGCCAATTCCATTATCTGTTACACTTATGAATATAATATTTTTATTAACTTTTGAATTAATATATATTTCTGGCGGAAGTACAGAGTACTTTATTGAATTATCCAAAATATTTATAAATAGATTTGTCAAGTGATTTTTATTACCATTTATAAATATGGGTTTATCATCATCAATATCTAATTTAATTTTACCATTTCTACTAGAAACAATTAACTGAACATGACTAACTGAGGCTAAAATAATATCATAAATATTGATTCTTTGTTTATCCATTGGCAATGTTCCCTTATCAAGTTGAGATATCCTCAAAACACCATCGACCTGCTTAAGCATTCTATGATTTTCCTCTCTTATCATCTTAACATATTTATTGATTGATTTGGGGTTATTAATATTTTTAATATTTGAAATAGCATCTAAAGCGAGTCCAATAGTAGCAATAGGAGTTTTAAATTCGTGAGACATATTATTAATAAAATCTGTTTTCATTACTGCAATTTTTTTCTGCTTAATTATCTGATAAAGAGCTGTAAAAGAAACAATAACGATAAATAAAGAAAATGAAATCGAAAGCCCAGCAACACCAATTACCGATGAAAAAACAAAATTTTCTTTATCAGGAAAAAATACGGAAAGTGTATAATTGCCATTACCATACTCGTCAACAAATATAGGGGTTGAATATTTAGGTCCAATTTCAATCTCAGAATAATTATTTGAAGTAATCTTTGTTGAAAGATTATTATTGTAAATACCAAATTCAAAACCTGTATTGATTTTCTTTTCGTTAAGAGCCTTCTTTAAGAGAAAAGAAACTTCTTGAACGGTAAGTCTTTTGTGAATAGGCAAACTCGACATATATTGAGTAAAAATAGATCTGTATTTGGCCACTTCAAATGGATTTTTTCTTTCAACAGTTTTAATTTTTGAAATTGATTTAACCAAATTATTTTCCCTATTAAAAACATCCTCTGAGAGGATCGCAGTAGTTTTTACACTTTTATAATCCGAAATATCACGTAAATCATTAAACCTAGGATCAACCGATATTCCATTTAAATCATAGTCTTCTTGTAATATTCCATATGCGAAAAAGGTAGATAAATTTGTAGAATTTCTTTCAGGTAAAAAAAGAAATACATCAGTGAAATTTGAATCATCTGGCTTGCCAACGGAGTCTATTAACCTTTCATATGCATAAATATAATCGTTTAACTCTCTATTTTGAATATCAGTAGAAACAGATTGTAATATTTGATTTACTGCTAATGAAAAAGCTTCTTCATTATTTTCCCATGATGTTTTAATCCAATATACTTGTGTTATCACAACACCAATAATTGACAACAATATTAAACTTACAAGAGATATAAAATAATTTTTCCTCACTCAGTATCATTAATTATTGAACAAAATTCTATAAAAAAAAATAAAAAAAATGCCAATTAATTGTTAATCTGATATAAAAAATCTCTTTTTTATATCGGCTATCAAATTTTCAATTAATAAAACTGTTTTATACCAGTCTATATTTTCAATATGGACATCGGCGAGTTGAATTTTTTTTCTGTCTGGCCATTGTGCTGAGATTCTTGAGATAACTTCACTATAAGTAATTGAATCTCGTTTAATAATTCTCTCAATTCTAACATCAGTCGGGGCACTAATTAGTACAATATAATCACACAGTAAGTTGAAATTAGATTCAAATAGAATTGCACTCTCTAAAAAAATAATTTTGCTTTTTGATTTTTTTTTGAATTTTTTAAAATCTTCAATAACCAATGGGTGTGCAATAGAACTCAACTTTCTTAGTTTATTAGAGTTATTGAAAACAATTTTAGACAAATATTTTGAATCTAAATTATTTTTAACATAAACTGAGTTACCAAAATAATTTATTAAACTTTTTTTAGCATTTAAATTAGTATTTAATAGTTTTTTTGCCTGATCATCAGAATTATAGCATTTAAATCCACTATTAGATAGGAAACTTAAAATTTTAGACTTTCCACTCCCTATACCTCCTGTAATGCCAATCGTTGTCATTTTTTAACAAGATATGATATTGTTTTTGGCTCCCATCTAATATTTTTTGAAAAATCGGGGAATTTATTTAACCTAACAGGGATACTCTGAAACTTTCCATTTTTTGTATCTAAATAATCGAAAATAAGTTCAAAATCTTCATTATTTATGTTGTTAACGAATTGAAATGGAAAAGAGGAATAAAGTTTCACATTTTTAGGAAAAAGTTTAATTTTAACACTATCAGGAACGTTTATTAATTTTAAATTTATATCAAAGCTTTGTTCCGTGAATTTCTCTATTGACTCCCTGTAAACTATATTATTTGGGTTGAATTTCAAAGAAGAATCATTGTCTTGTATTCTTACTGTCATCTCAATATTTTTCGAAATTTCTCCATTTAATTTTATCAAAACAGGTATAAAATCAAGATCCTCCAATTTTGATTTAGGTCCTGAAACATATATGCTGTCTGGTTCAAATGATGAATTTTGTAAAGAACTAAATCCAGATGCAATATTATATTCCGAATTTTGATCGACTTTAACCGGCACTTTCTTTGTCATGTAAGATGAATAATCAAAAAACAGCTTTTCATTTTCAAAACTCAAAAAAGAGCCAAAAATTTGGTCATCTAATGATCTTCTTAATGAAACTAAACTAATTGATCCATTTCCATCATTTAGCTCTGCTGAACTGAAATCAATGTTTAATGTTTTTCGGAAAAATCTATAGAAAAATAACTGAAATCCTGATGTATTAACGTATCCCTCAATTAGTTTGTATTGTGGTTGAATAACAATAAGTTCAGGTACATTTATATATTTAACACTGAATAATACAAGTGCTGAATAGTTATTTGAGAACTTTGTTACACTCCAAAATAATGTAGAGACAAAGAAAAAAACTAAAAATAATTTAAGCTTTTGTTTTTTGGCTAATGGATTATCAGAGTTTTTTTCAAAATTATATAAATCCATTAAAATATTTTAAATTAAGTCTATTATATCTTGACTAACTCCCACATTAGAGAAACCTCCATCATGATATAAATTTTGCAAAGAAACTTTTTTTGTATAATCAGAAAACATCATTACTGCATATTTAGCACAATCTTCAGCAGATGCGTTACCTAAAGGGGACATTTTTTCGGAATATTTTAAAAAACCCTCCAAACCTTTAACCCCCTCACCAGCTTTTGTTATTGTGGGGGACTGCGAGATAGTATTTACTCTTATTTTGTTTTTTTTACCAAAAAAATAACCAAAGCTACGAGCAATTGACTCCAAATATGCTTTGTTCTCAGCCATATCATTATAGTTTGGAAAGGTTCTCTGAGCGGCAATATATGTTAGAGCAACAATACTTCCCCATTTATTCATTATGTCATTATTATATAGAGATTGTAAAAGTTTGTGAAATGAAACAGCAGATATATCCCAACCTTTTGTTAACCAATCGTAGTTTAAATCTGTATAGTCTTTTCCCTTTCTAACATTAACTGACATACCTATGGAATGAAGGACAAAGTCAATTTTTCCATTGAAGTGTTCAACAGATTTTTTAACTAAATTTTCAAGATCTGATACTGAAGTTGCATCGGCTGGAATTATTGGGCAATCAATTTTTTCTGATAATTCTTTAATATTACCCATTCGAATTGCAATAGGTGCATTTGTTAAAATAATTTTACCACCAGCATCGTTAATTGCTTCCGCAGTTTTCCATGCGATTGAATTTTCATCTAATGCGCCAAAAACAATACCTTTTTTTCCCTCTAAAATTTTATGTGACATATTTTGTTTTTACAAAGATAGTTAATCTAACAACTCACGAGCGTGCTTAATTGCAGATGAGGTCATTTTCTTTCCTGAGAGCATCGATGCGATTTCAATTTCTCTTTCCTTTTTTGATAATTTAATCAATTTAGTCTTAGTACCATTCTTACTAACCTCTTTATAAACCTTGATATGATTATCACCTCTGGATGCAACTTGAGGGATATGAGTTATTGTTAAAATCTGATTTGAAACCGCCATTGAATGCATTAAAATACCTATTTCATTTGCAACAGCTCCGGACACACCAGAGTCAATTTCGTCAAAAATAATTGTAGGAAAATTATATTTCTTTGAAACCATATATTTGATTGAAAGCATTACTCTCGATAACTCTCCACCGGAAATGATATTTTTAATAGGCTTAAATTTAGTTCCTAAATTTGATGAAAACAATAATTCGAGATTATCCGTTCCATACTCGTTAGGCTCTACAATTGAATTCAAATTAAAATTGAATTTAGCATTTTTCATTCCTAATTTATTGACAATTGAATTTAATTCTTTCTCAATACCTGGAATAGCTTTGGATCTTTTTGAATGAATTTTTTTGGATAGTTTTGAAAGAAATTCTTTTTTATTAATAATCAGCTCCTTGATGTCATTAATTTTAATTGAAAGGGAATCTTTATCAAAAAAAACTTTAGATAACCTATCTCTTTCTAAAATTAATTCTTCGATAGATGTCACCCTATGTTTTTTAAAAACTGAATAAATTTTATCAAGTTCTGCGTTTTTTATATTCAATAATTCAGGTTCATTATCTAACATCTCCGAGTGTGTTTCAATATCGTTTATAATATCTTTTAATTCAATGTATGATGAGTTAATTCTTGAATAATAATCTGAAATTTTATTTGAAATTGTTTTTACAGTTGATAAATTTGAAAGAATTTCGTTGAGGCTGCTTAAAACACCTCTTTCTTCGGAATTAATTATATCCACACAAAATAATAACTTGTTCTTGAGCTCATTAGCATTACTTAATTCATTTACTTCATTTTCTAGATCTTTTAGTAAATTTTTATTCAGTTCCAGAGACTCAAGCTCATCAAGAAGAAACTTCTGATAATCATGCTCCTTTATACCTGAATCTTTAATTTTATTCAAGTTTTCATAAGAATTATTTAAGGATTTAAGCTCAAAGTAATTTTGTTTGAAGATGTCGGAATCATTTATTGCGTCAGAAAAAGAGTCTAAAAATTTGTACTGAAATGATTTATTAAAAAAAACATATGTTTCGTTTTGATTATGAATATCAATTAAATTTGAACTGATAATATTTAAAACCTCCAACTTTACTGGTGAGTCATTTATAAAAGCTCTCGATTTTCCGGATGGAATTAATTCCCTTCTTAATATAGTTTCATCCTCATAATCAATATTTTCATCTGAAAAAATACTTTTTAAATTGTATTTAGATATGTCAAAAGATGCTTCAATTACACATTTCTTAGTTGAATCTTTTAAGATATTTAAATCTGCACGTTTACCAAGTACCAATGAAAGGGCTCCTAGTATGATAGATTTACCAGCTCCAGTCTCACCAGTTATTGATGTCATTCCTTTACTAAAGTTGACCTCAATATTATCAATAATAGCAAAATTTGATATTGAAAGAGTTTTAATCAACAGAAAAAATTATAACAAGGTTACTAATAATAAATATATTAAAATTTAAGATCTTATTTCTCTCCACAAGTTATTATAAAATGGTGCAATCTTTTTCAATAATTGTTTTATATCTGAATTTGGAATTGATGGTCCATCTGAAAATATACTTACGATTTCTGTTGCCTTGGTGTCAAAAAAGAATTGTATCAAAAAAGAATTTGGCCTTCTATTATTTAGATTATCTAATTTCCTCAAACTACTAAAGATATTTTCCTTAGCTAGTTTTATATCAGTTGTCATTTGATCTAAACCTTTTCTGTGATATTCGTAAATAGAAGTACGAAAATCAACAAATGCATTGGATAAAATTGAATCTACAAACCAGTATCTATTCTTTCGAGAACCATCCGTGTTCCAGCCACTCACATTATTTTGTTGTGCTAAATTTACAATTTGTTGTGCTATTGAAAAATATCTCTGTCCACCATTTATTTTAAAGGAGTCAGAATCCAATCCAAGAATAATATAAGCATAAAAGCTCAAGATAGATATCAAATTAGATTCATAAACATTTGAATTATAAAATAAAGGTTGGTACTCATCATACTTAAAATTTATGTCATTATCTTGATAATTAATAATAGTAGTGGAATATGATGATTCATAAGTTGGTCGTTGAGATAAAATCTGAAGAGTACCTTTAAAGTTATTATTTGAATTATCATATTCTGTGATATTAAAAATTAAAGTACAGTTGATTTTTTCCTCATAACTCCATTTCTTGGAGGTCCAAGCTTTGGAGTCCATAAATTCTTTGATTGAAACCTCTAGAGTATTAAATATCTTTTGATTAGTTTGATTAACAAGGTTTGAGCTTACTACGACTTTACAATTTAATTCCTGAGCTTGGAGTTTTAAAATAAAAAAAGAACACATAAAAGCCAACAAAAAATTATTCATAAATCTCTAATATTTGATTTAAAATATCTTTAGCAACCTCTTTTTTTGTTTTTAAATTGAATTTTATTGCTTTGCCATTTTTTTTAATGAAGGTAATTTTATTGGTATTGAAATTAAAACCTGCTGATTTATCGTTTAGTGAATTCAAAACAATTGCATCAAGATTTTTATTCTCAAGCTTTATTTTGGCATTTTCAAATTCATTATCTGTTTCAAGTGCAAAACCAATAACAATTTGATTTTTTTTGATCTTTGCTATTTCATTAAGTATATCTATAGTAGGTTCTAGAGGAATCTCATTAACTTTTGTTATTTTTTTTATTTTTTTTGAATCAACTGATTTAGGTCTAAAATCAGATACAGCGGCGGCTGATATTAGAATATCTGTATTTTTAAAGTTTACAATTGTTTTTTTAAACATATCCTCAGCTGTAGATACATTTATTATTTTTCCCTTAAAAGAGTTCAAATCTAAATTATTGGGACCAATTATTAAGATTACTTCACCACCAAGTTCAAATGCCTCTTTGGCAAGTTCAAAACCCATTTTTCCAGAGGATCTATTACCAATAAACCTTACAGGGTCGATAGGCTCATGTGTAGGGCCAGCAGTAATTAGAATTTTTTTATTTAGTAGTTTTTTTTTTTTTGAAAAAAAGAAATAATATTATCACAAATAAATTCAGGTTCCATCATTCTTCCTTTCCCTTCTAATCCACTTGCTAAAAAACCCTCACCAACAGGCAGAACGTTATCACCATGGTCTATTAATTTTGAAATATTTTTTTTATTAGCTGGATGTTTAAACATATCCAAATCCATTGATGGGGCAACAAATACCGGACATGTAGAGGATAAATAAACTGCAATAATGAGATTATTACATATTGCATTTGCCATTGACGCTATTATATTAGAGGTAGCGGGAGCAATTATAAATAAGTCTGCCCAACTAGATAAATCTATGTGATTATTCCATCTAGGATTATCAAATTCCTCTGAAACAAAAGATGATAAAACAGAATTTTGAGATAAAACTTCAAGAGTTAATGGTGTTACGAAGTCTTTAGCTGATTCTGTAAGAATAACTTTTACGTTAGCACCAGCATTTTTAAGTTGTCTTATGAATATAGGAATCTTGTATGCCGCAATTCCACCGCTTACACCGATTAGAATATTTTTTGATTTAAGCGGTTGCATACTATGTTTTACTTCCTGGTTCGTCAGTTTTTCTATAATATATGTTATCGTTTAACCACTCCTCTACTGCAATNGCGTGTGCTTTTGGTAATCTCTCATAAAATTTGGAAACTTCTATTTGTTCNTTATTTTCAAAAATTTCTTCTAAACTATCATTATGAGTTGCAAANTCATCAAGCTTTTCATGTAATTCTTTCTTNATATCTAAATTTATTTGATTCGACCTTTTCGAAATGATTGAAATAGCTTCATAAATATTATTAGTTGTNGATTCTATTTCCTCTCTATTGTAGGTTTTAGAACTAACTGATGCTTTGGAATTTCTGTATTTAGTCATAGTATTAAATTAAGTTTGTTTGAGATTTTGAAGAGCATTATTTACAATATTTATTTTATTTTCNAGATCTTCAAAATAAATTGTCTCAGGATAATATCTNATNATATTTTCGTGTAATATAATCAATTCTTCAAATCTTTCTTTTTGTTTGGTTATTATACTGTTGATTGCAATTTCGTATGATGATAAAAATTTATAATAAAGAGCACCCTCTCTGTATGTTGTTCCNGGGTGGTTAGCTATAAAATTATCCAGGGATTTGATAGCAGACTTATAATCTCTTATGGTAAAATATTGTTTTGAAATTTCATAATCTTTTCTTTCAAGTTTCGTTTGGAGCTCTGANACAAGAATGTTAGCTTCTGTTGAAAATTCAGAATTTGGATAATTATTAATGAATATTTGAAACTTATCAAGGGATGTAACAGTATCATCTTGATCTAAGCTATATTGTGGAGACAAAAAATAATAACATTTNGCCTCTAAAAAGTATGCCTCCTCTAATTTTTGNCTTTTTGGATAGGAATTTATGAAGTTNTCGAATTGATAAGCNGCCAAATAATAGTTTTTTGTTTTTAGATAAGAATCAGCAAAGAAAAAAATAATCCTTTCAGATTGNGCCTTTCCTCTGTAGGACGGAGCTATTTGTTCTAATAATCTATTTGCTCTTCTATATTCGCCGTTATTATAATACGTTTCAGCTGCCTTGTATTTTAGATTGTTGTCTTTGCTGTTTAATATCTTTTGAAAATCATTACAAGAAATAACNGAAATAAAAAAAAAGCTTAAGATAAAATTTAACCAACCCCTTTTATTTTTCATTTTGCAAAATTAGAAAAAGTAAACATATAAATGCAATTACAAATTATTTATTTTATNGAAGACAAAANATTAACCTCCTTTGTTATTTTGGTTTCAAGATTNNTACTTGCAGGAGTTAAAGGAAGTCTTANATAATTTTGATAAATACCCAATTTACTCATAACGCATTTAATTCCTGTTGGATTTCCCTCCTCAAAAATTAGGCTGATAATTTTTTTTAAATTTCCTAGAGGATTATCTGATAAATTATCATTTTTATTAGTTGAAATGTTAAGTATTCTTTTGAACTCAATTGGGTATGCATTTCCAATAACAGAAATTGAACCAACTGCACCATATTTCATTGCTATGNGAGAAGTTGCATCNTCACCGGAGATTACTTGAAAGTNAGAAGAACATAGTTCAATTATTTTTTTTAATTGGTTTATATCAGGATTTGCTTCTTTTATACCGATAATTTTTTTTGTGTAATTAGATAACTTAAAAACTGTCTCNGGAGATAAATTACAACCTGTTCTCGAGGGAACATTATATAGTATTATTGGAAGCTTACTTTCNGATGCAATATCCTTGAAATGAGAAAATAATCCATTTTGACTAGGAAGNTTNTAATAAGGGCAAACCGATAGAATAGACTCAAATTTAGAATGATCATACGAATTCATATCATCAATTACTGACTTAGTTGCGTTTCCTCCCACACCAATAATTAGAGGTACTCTTTTATCAACTATATCAGACACAAAATTTAAAACCTCTACTCTTTCAGAATGTAANANCGTNGGTGATTCAGAGGTTGTTCCTAATATTACCAAATAATCAAGGTTTGAGTCCAAAAGATAATTTAAATGGTTTTCCAAAGAAGGAAAATCTATCTTCAAAGATTCGTTAAAGGGAGTGGTTAGCGCGACTCCAAGACCATTTAAGTTCATTAGATATGATTATTTATAACGTTATAATACTTTTTCATTTCAATTTTTAAACATTTTAAATTTTTTGGAGAAAATTCAAAAATTAGATCATTTAATTTTACTTCATTTTTCAAAAAACCAACTGAAAATTTATTTTTGATATTAATGCTTAAATACTTTAGAACAATGTCATCACAATCATAAAAATTAAATAAAATNTCATATTTAAATTTTGTAAATAAATTATTAATCTTACCAGAGAAATTAATATCGTCGATATCTATTCTCTTGTGATTGGGATAGTCAAAAACAAAATTNGAATCAAACCACAAAAAATTAATATTTTCGTCCGATATAGAAAAAATATCTTTTATAAAATTCAAGTCATTGATCATCACATCTAATCTTTTATCAATTAAAATTAAAATTTTGGGGGCAANGATTTTTGTTCTTTTGTATTTTTTTTGTGGAAGATTCTTTAATTTTCTTTTGTATATGGTTTTTAGTAANAATTTTTTTAACTCGTTTTTCATGACCANAATCTAAATTTAATTTGAATTTTTATNACTACTATTTTTTTTAATTAAAAAATTATTTTGGTGGCGAATTGTTGGATCTGTAACATTTTTATTTTAGCATACTAATTAAATCCGTTTCACTTATTATATTAATTTCTAGATCTTTTGCCTTTTTATATTTTGNAGGGCCAATGTTATTTCCNGCTACTAGATAATTTGTTTTTTTTGATATACTTGTAACTAATTTACCACCATTTTCAATAATGATATTTTTTAGATCATCTCTCGACATATTGTCAAAGACGCCTGAAATTACAAATCTAGATCCAGCAAAAATATTTGAAACATTATCATCTTCCTTTGTAGATGAATTAAATTTTAGTCCAGCAGACTTCAATCTTTCAAGTTGATTTAAATTTGAATCGCTTTTGAAATAATTAATTATGCTCATAGCAATTTTTTCACCTATTTCATTTACAGCAATTAATTCATCAAGAGATGCATCACTTATATCATCGATATTATTGAATGATTTCGTTAAGGTTTTTGCTACAGTAGTCCCAACGTGTCTTATACCCAGACCAAACAAAACCTTGTGAAATGGCATTTCTTTAGACTTGATTATTCCATCTAAAATATTTGATACTGATTTTGATGCCATTCTTTCTAATGCAATTATATCANTGAAATTTAATTCATATAAATCAGCTATATTATTNACTAAACCTGATTGATACATACTCAAAATTGTTTCCTCACCAATACCCTCTATGTTCATTGCATTTCTTGAAATAAAATGCTTAATTGAACCTATTATTTGCTGCTTACATGAAATCGAATTCAAACAATAATGGTTCGCACCATTTTCATCTCTTNTTAATNTTGAGTTGCAGTCTGGACAATTTTTTATAAAATTGATTTTTTGATTTATGTTNCCTCTTTTATTATAATTAACCCCTACAATTTTCGGAATTATTTCCCCTCCTTTCTCAACCTTGACATAATCTCCGATTCTTAAATCTAACTTATCTATTTGATCTGAGTTATGNAAAGAAGCTCTTTTGACTGTTGTTCCGGAAATTAAAACAGGTGTTAGTTCGGCAACAGGAGTAACTGCTCCTGTCCTACCGACCTGATATGTNATCGAATTTAATCTTGTAAATATGTGATCAGGTTTAAACTTGAAGGCAATTGCCCATCTAGGATATTTTGAAGTAAAGCCTAACTTTTTTTGTAAGTTCAGTTCATTAACTTTAATAACTATACCATCTATCTCATAATTTAAGTCTACACGTTTATTATTCCATTTTTCAATGAAATCAAAAACAGAGTTTAAATCTTCAGCCAAAACTAGTTCATTAGGAACTTTAAAACCCCAAGACCTAGCAGTTACGAGGGAATCAAATTGAGTTTGAAATTTTTCATCCTCAGTAATTACAGCATAAGAATAACATACTAGTTTTCTTTTTGCTACAACTTTACTATCCTTTAGTTTTANTGTTCCAGATGCAGTATTTCTTGGGTTCATATACTCGCTTAACCCCTCTGCTTTTCTTAANTTATTTAATTTTTCAAAAGAATTTTTAGGCATTAATATCTCACCACGTATTTCTATTTGCTTTGGAGAATAATTGCTAAGAATTAATGGGACAGTTGGAATAGTTCTTATATTTTCAGTTATATCATCTCCATTAACTCCATCACCTCTTGTTAAAGCTTGGGCTAATAATCCATTTTCATAAAGTAAACTAACTGAAACACCATCATATTTTAGTTCACATGAAAAAGTAAAGTTTTGATTTTCACCTATTATTTTTCTAATTTTTTTTACCCAATCATTAATCTCTTCTCTAGAATATGCATTATCTAATGAATACATCGGATAATTATGTTTCTTAGTTTGAAAATTATTTAATAACCCTCCACCAATTCTTTTTGTTGGTGAATTCATATCATCAAATTCTGGGTATAGTTCCTCAAGAGATATCAATTGTCTGAGTTTTTGATCAAACTCATAATCAGTTATTTTTGGTTTGTCTTTAATATAATAGAGAAAGTTATGATGATGGATTTCATCTCTTAGATTATAAATATTTTGTTGAATTTTAGAATTCATAATTTCGTTGCACTTAGCATTCTATTTTTACCTCTGAAATCTTTTTTTATTTTAATATTTGAAAAATATTTTTTTAAAATCTGGTTTTCAACCTGATCACAGTAATTTGGATTAACCTCAAAAAAAAGCTTGCCAGCACTCTTTAGTGCTTTTATTGCAAAATTAATACAATACTTGTAAAAAAAAATTGGATCATCTTTTGGAGTAAAAAGAGCAAATTCTGGCTCGTAATTTAAAACCCTTTCATGTATATTAGGAATTTCATCGGGGTGTATATATGGAGGATTTGAAATTATAATATCAAATTTTTTTCCTTTTTCATTATAATCAGTTATGTCAGCAACTATCCAATCAGCTTCAATATTTAATTTTTTTGAATTTTTTTTTGCTAATGAAATAGCTTTTTTTGAGATATCTAGACCAGTAATATGAGTAAAAGGATTCATCTTCTTAATTGCTAAAGCTATGCATCCACTTCCAGTGCAAAGATCAATAACTTCATCATTATTTTTAATATATTTTGAGGACCATACAACTAGCTCTTCTGTCTCAGGTCTGGGGATAAGAACATCTTTATTTACAAAAATTTCTAAATCAAGAAAAAAAGCTTTACCAATTACATATTGTAAAGGACAGTTTTTCTTAATTAAAGATAATGAATCATTTAATTTAATAGCTTGTTTATTTGTCAAGAGCTTATTTGGGTTAAGTCCAATAATAGTGGGTTTAAATCTAAAAAAAGAAACTAAAATACTTTTAAACATGTAATCAATCTCTGAGTATCGAAATTGATAGCAAAGTGTACTTCTAAAAAGATCTCTAAATTGAATTATTGTCATCTATAAATGTTTAATCATCCAAACATCACAATTGTTATGTCCAGTTAAGCCTAATGGACCATTAATATAATTAAATCCTTTTTTTAAATATAGCTTTTGTGCTTTTTTCATTGTACTGAAAGTTTCGATATAACAAGACTTAAAATTATTAATTGTTGCGAAGTTTAAACATTTATTTATCATTATTTCTCCCCAGCCTCTTCCCCTTGCTTCGTTCAAAAAATACATCTTTTGTAACTCACATACATCAGAATTAAATTGATTTAAAAAATTTATACCTGCGCCTCCAAGTATAACCTTATTATGTTCCAAAACATAATATATTGTTCTTGGCCTCAAGAAATCTTCTGATAAAAAATTTAGATATGGGTCTGCATATGCTGTCCCTATTTTTGGTGCTTTCATTTCAATTATTACTTGTCTGATAATTGAAGATATTTTCGTGTTATCTTTCGATTTAATTTTTCGAATGATCATCCCAATAAATTTTATATTTAATTTTATAAAATTAATAAACAAAGCATAAATGAAATTTGATGATAATTTATTTATGAAACGATGCTTAGAACTTGCATCAAAGGGAGTTGGGATAACCTCACCTAACCCAATGGTTGGTGCAGTTATAGTTTTAAATAATGAAATTATTGGGGAAGGATATCATAAGAAATATGGCGATAATCATGCTGAGGTCAATGCTATTAATAGTGTAAAAAATAAATCACTTTTAAAAAAAGCAACCCTCTACATTAATCTTGAACCTTGTAATCATCATGGCAAAACTCCTCCTTGTACAGATTTAATCATAAAAAAAAAGATACCTAAAGTTGTAATCGGAACATATGATCCAAATCCAAGAGTTTCAGGTAGAGGAATTAGAAAGTTAAAAGAGAACAAAATTGATGTTACAATAAATGTTTTAGAATATGAGTGTAAAAAATTAAATAAAAGATTTTTTTGTTATCAAAAAAATAAGCGCCCATATGTAATTTTAAAGTGGGCCGAATCCAAAGATGGATTCATAGCCCCCAATAATCAAAAAAAAGAAGAAATTTATTGGATATCAGAATTTGAATCAAGAAAACTAGCCCATAAATGGCGTTCTGAAGAGGATTCTATTGTTGTAGGAATTAATACAATTTTATCAGATAATCCTGAACTAACAAACAGATACCACAAAGGAAAATCTGCAATACCTTTAATTATTGATCCAAATAACAAGCTTAAAAATAACTCTAAAGTTCTAAAAAAACATTCAAAAATATTTCACCTTATTGATCTGAAAATCAACAATCACAAAAACTATAGTTCAAAAATTAATTATGAAGATGGTGTCAAATCAATATTGGATTATGCACATAAAAAATATATTAATTCGATGTTGGTTGAGGGAGGCGCGAAGACAATTAATTTTTTTTTAGAGTCAAATTTATGGGACGAAGCTAGGGTTTTCAGAGGGGGAAAAAACATTAAATCAGGAATTAAAGCTCCATCCTCGTACAATTTAAATTTAATTACCACAGAGAAAATAGGAAAAGACCGATTAACATATTATTCTAATGAACCTGAGAACAAATTATAAATATTTTTGGGCACTCTTGTTGGTCTCATAGTGATAGAGTTCAAAAAAGCTAATTTTGTATTTCCAGTGCAAACTAATTTTTTATTTTGATTAAATATTTTATAATCGAAAATAAGTGTAGCCCTCGGTAATTCATCTAATATAATTTCAATATTAATTTCATCATCAAAATATAATGGATAAATAAACTCTACACTTGCTGATACAACCGGCATTAAAATTCCACTGTCCTCAATTTTTTTATATGAAACTCCCACACTCCTCAACCAAGAAATTCTGGCATTTTCAAAGTATTTTAAATAATTGGAATGATGAACAATTCCCATCTGATCAGTGTCAGAATATTTAATTCGAAAAGGTTGAGAAAAAAATTTCATTTATATAACAAAAATTATATCTTGTATCGGTTAACATATATAAAAATTACAGACCCTATAATGTCAAAAAAAAATTTTAAAAAGTCAATAGCAATTTATCTTTTTTTTTAATTTTTTTTAATTAATATTTGTGTTAACCGATTAGTTCGGAAAAATTTTTAAAAATTACTATTTTTTACACTAATTCTGTAAATGGATTCTACAAAAACTGATGTTTGGAATAATTGTTTGTCTTTCATAAAAGATAATATTCAACCACAAGCATACAAGACTTGGTTTGAACCCATTGAGGTAATAAAATTATCAGATAATATTTTAAGCATTCAAGTTCCAAGTAAATTTTTTTACGAATGGCTAGAGGAGCATTACGTTACGCTACTAAAATCTGCGCTAATCAAACAGCTTGGACCCGATGCTCGTCTAATTTATGTAATTAAAATGGAGAATACTTTTGGTAACAGAAAAGCATTTACCGAAAGTATACCAAGTAACTACAGAGATTCTGTTAAGCCACAAAATGTTTCTGCTCCTCTTACATCTAAAGCCCACGAGTTAAAAAATCCTTTTATAATTCCTGGGATTAGAAATCTGGAAATTGAATCTCAATTAAATCCAAATTATAGTTTTGACAACTTTTTGGAGGGTGACTCAAACAGGCTTGCCAGGTCCGCTGGGCTAGCAGTATCAAATAAACCCGGAGGAACCTCATTTAACCCACTATTAGTTTATGGCGGTGTTGGTCTAGGAAAAACCCATCTAGCTCACGCAATAGGGGTTGAAATTAAGGAAAAATATCCTGATAAAACTGTACTATACATTTCAGCGGAAAAATTTACCCAGCAATACATAGACTCAATCAAAAAAAATTCAAGAAATGACTTTATTCATTTTTATCAAATAATTGATATTCTAATCATTGATGACGTTCAATTTTTTAGTGGAAAATCAGGAACCCAAGATGTTTTCTTTCATATTTTTAATCATCTACATCAAAACGGTAAACAAGTGATTTTGACATCTGATAAAGCTCCTGTTGATATGCAAGATATTGAGCAAAGGTTACTCTCTAGATTTAAATGGGGTCTATCTGCAGAGCTCCAATCACCTGATTATGAAACGAGAATTTCAATTGTTAAAAATAAACTCTTCAGAGACGGAGTTGAAATCGAAACAAATATTATTGAGTATGTAGCAAAAAGCATTAAAACTAATATTCGCGAACTAGAGGGGGCGATTATATCACTAATTGCTCAATCATCATTTAATAAAATGGAAATTACTATTCAATTAGCACAAGATATTGTTAACAAATTCGTGAAAAACACAAAACGCGAAGTATCAATAGACTATATCCAAAAAGTAGTTTCAGAATACTTTCAAATGGATATTTCAACACTGCAATCCAAAACCAGAAAAAGACATATTGTTCAAGCTAGGCAGTTAGCAATGTACTTTGCTAAAAAATTTACCAAAGCCTCTCTTGCAAGTATTGGATCACAGATTGGAAAAAGAGATCATGCTACAGTACTTCATGCATGCAAAACCGTAGATAATCTCAGTTTTACGGACAAACAGTTCAGAAAATACGTTGAAGATCTAAATCAAAAGCTTACAATATAAAAAATACGGTTGTTCATTCACGCATCTTATTTGTCTGTTTAGGTAACATATGCCGATCTCCAATAGCTGAAGGGATTTTAAAAAAATATCTTCCTAAAGATTTTTTTATTGATTCTGCAGGCACAGCTTCCTATCACATAGGATGCTCACCAGATCCAAGAAGCATTAAAATCGCCTCAAAATACGATATAGACATAAGTAATTTGAGAGCAAGACAATTTATTAAAAATGATTTTAAAGAATTTGATTACATATACGCTATGGATAAAAGTAATTTAATAAATATTCAACGTCTCGATGTGAAAAAAAAATATGTATCGAAGATTAAACTTTTAATTCCAGAAAAGGATGTTCCAGATCCATATTACGGTGAAATGGAAGATTTTAATAATTGTTTTAAATTAATTGATATTCAATGCAAAAAAATATCAGCTAATATGCTCGAAATCTATGATTAAGAAAGGTGATTTGTATTTAATTCCCAATACTATTGGTCGCCAAGAAATAAATTATAGCATTCCAATTGAAGTTATTAAAATAATAAAAGAATTAAACTATTTTATTGCTGAAAACGAAAAAGTAACAAGGAGTTTTATCAAACTTATAGCTCCTGAAAAATCTCAAAAAAATATTGTAATAAATATACTTAATAAGCATACCAGTATAAATGAATCTAATTCATTCTTAGATGAATGCTTAAAAGGAAAGTCAATTGGTTTAGTTTCTGATGCAGGTTGCCCTGCTATTGCAGACCCGGGGTCATCATTGATTGCAAATGCTCATCTATTAAAAATCAAAGTAAGACCACTAGTTGGGGCATCCTCAATTTTTTTGGCATTGATGTCTTCTGGAATGAATGGACAAAACTTCGCATTTAATGGATATCTTCCAATTGAAAAAAATGAAAGAAGAAAGAAAATTAAATTTTTGGAAAAAAAAGTTGTTGCCAATAGTCAATCTCAGATTTTCATGGAAACACCTTACAGAAACGACTCATTATTTGAAGATTTATTGAAAATACTCTCAGTGTCAACAAGACTTTGTGTTGCATCAGATATTACTTTGGAGAATGAAGAGATAAGAACCAAAACAATTAAAGAGTGGAGAAACAACAAAAAAATGAAATTAAATAAGCGTCCAACAATTTTTATAATAGATAAATATTAACCAAATAAGCTAGAATCTTATTATGTTAATTGAGGGGGCAATGTCTGAATTTAGCGATATATCTTCTTTTTGTTTAACCAACGAATATATTTTTTTTTATTACTATTATGCTCTCTTATATTTCTACCAAACAAATGATATCCCCTATTTGCTGGGTCTGCAACAAAATATAGATATTTATGATTTTCGGGATTCAAAACTGCTTTAATAGCATCAAGATCAGGCATACATATAGGTCCAGGCGGAAGACCTTTGTTTCTGTAAGTATTGTATGGTGATTTAATTTTTAAATCTCTGTATAGGACTCTCTTAATTTGTTTTTGAAAGTTACCTGATTTATTTTTGAGAGCAAAAATTACTGTTGGATCTGCTTGTAATCTCATCCTTTTTTTTAACCTGTTTAAATAGACTCCTGCTATTTTCGGCCTTTCATCCTTCATGAGTGATTCTTTTTGAACAATAGATGCGAGTATGGATATTTCTATTTTTGAAAGTCCTATTAATTCTGCTTTTCTTAATCTATCTTGATTCCAAAACTTATTATATTCATCCAACATTTTACGTTGAAAATTTTCCACTGAAGTATCCCAAAAAAAATTGTAAGTATTAGGGAGATACATTGTTAACGCATCATATTCATTAAATCCATGTTTTTTTAAAAAATCTTTATTATAAAAAGAATTTACCAGAGTTGTACTATCTAAATAAATTTGTTTTGCAATTCTTCCAGCCATGTTCTCCAATCTTTCATGATTATTGAAAGTTACATTTACAACTTTACTTTTTGCTCTTAGAATATTTATAATATCATTATTGTTGCTGCCTTTAGGAATTATATAAAGACCAGATTTGACTCTTTTATCAAAACCTTTTTTTTCAGAAGCAAAAGAAAAATGATATTTTGAATTAATTACATTGTTAAGTTGGTTTAATAGGCTATCAAAATCAGTATTAGGTTTAATATACAGTTCATATTTATCAGTTGTAAAAATTGTATTTTCTTGAAAAAAAGTTTTATATGTTGAATAACTTAAGTAACTAGAAATAAGTAAGAAAATCAGAATGACTGATACTAAGATTTTTTTAATCATGAAAAATTATTTTTTTAAATGAATTATTTATTTTTTTAAACCCACATTTTTCGAATAATTTAACACTAAATTTATTGTTTGGATCTATATTAACTCTTAACTCCCTTATTCCATAAATTTTTTGTGAAATTTCTTGTAAAAGGTAAATAGCTCTTTTACCTATCCCCTGATTTCTAAAATTTTTTAAAATTACTATTCCAACATATGCATATTTTTTTTTTTTATTATAGTCAAACAAATCAATGAATCCTAAAACTTTCATATCAAAACTCTCGATTACAAACCTTTTTTGATTGGCTACATATAAATTTTCTATCGATGCTATCTTAATGTATTCTCTCAAAACCTTTCTTGAAAAGCCTTTTTTTTGATCAGAAAACTTCCACAATTTCTCATCATTTTCAACATCATATAAAATGTCAATATCAGATTCTTTAAGATTTCGTAGAAATGCTTTCATATTATCTCAATATTACCTTTAAAAGCTATCTTGACCTCGCCTTCCAAATATATGTTACAATATGATTTTCTGAATTGGCTGTCAAATGTTATTATTAAATCTCCTCCAAGTGTCTTGATTAATATTTTATTTTTTTTAGTTTGTTCTGAATAGTGCATAGCAATGGCACAGGCAACAGCACCCGTTCCACAAGAAAGTGTTTCATTTTCAACACCTCTTTCATAAGTTCTAATTTTAAATGTATCATTAGAGATTTTTTGTACAAAATTTATGTTTACTCCATCGGGCTGATGTTCTAATAAATTTCTGTGTTTTTTTCCCAGATTAAAAACATCTATGTCTTCGATATTATTTGTTTGAATAATTTTGTGAGGAGACCCTGAATCAATAAAAATATCATTACTTTTTTTTTCAATATTGATAATATTTGACATTGATAAAGATATTTTTGATTTATTCAGAATTTTTGCAACATGAACTCCATCACAAGCTAAAAATGTTGTTTCAGACTCAATAATATTTAAATATCTAGCAAAATCAACTATACATCTTCCTCCATTTCCACACATTGTACTTTTATTTCCATCTGCATTGAAATAAGACATCTCAAAATCTTGGTTTTTAGAGTTGTTTAGTAATATCAATCCATCAGCACCAATTCCATATTTCCTATCACAAAGAAATTTAATTTGATTATTTTTTAGAAAATAATTTTTGGAACGATTGTCTATTAAAATAAAATCATTACCAGTTCCATGGTATTTTATGAAATTAATTTTCATGTATTTTCGAAATAATTAAAAACATGGTAAATGAACTGTGTTAAAAAGTAGTTAAATACAAATTCAATTTTATTCATCTTGTTAATTTAGCAAAAAAAATAACTTATTACACATGAAGTCAATTTTAAAAATATTTTTAATTTCAATAATTTGTTGTATTGCAACAATAGTCACTTATGATTTTTTCAAAAAGAGTTCTTACGATAATAATAATAAAAATTCATTAGAGAATCGAAAGCTAATTCCAAACTATGTTTCATTTAATTCTGATTCCAGATCAAATTCAGATTCAGAAAAAACTGACTTTACCATTGCTGCTGAAAAAACAATCAATTCAGTGGTTCATATAAAAAATACCTCGAATTATAGAGAAGATTCAGATAGTTGGCTTTACAGATTATATGGACAATCAACACCAAAAAGAATTGGGAATGGATCTGGAGTAATAGTCTCTCCAGATGGATACATTATAACCAACGATCATGTTATTAAAGATGCATCGGAAATCGAAATTACAACAAATGACAACAAAACATATATTGCAAATCTTGTTGGAACTGATCCGTATACTGATATTGCTATTTTGAAAATTAATTCTAACAAATCATTAAATTATATTCCATTTGGTGATTCAGAGTCGCTAAAAATTGGAGAATGGGTTCTGGCTTTAGGAAATCCATTCAATCTTAACTCAACAGTTACAGCTGGTATAGTTAGCGCAAAATCAAGAGATCTTAATCAAATGGATAGAAAGAATCAGTCTTTTATTCAAACTGATGCCGCAGTAAATCAAGGAAATAGTGGAGGTGCATTAATTAATACCAAGGGGGAGTTAATTGGAATCAATACTGCAATATCTTCAATAACTGGTGGCTTTGTTGGATATTCATTTGCTGTACCGAGTAATCTTGCTAGAAAGGTTTTTGAGGATATATTAGAGTTTGGTAATGTACAAAAGGGACTTTTAGGTGTGAGTGGTAATGCCCTGAATCAGAACCTTGCAAAAAAACTTAATATTAATGAAACCGAGGGATTTTATGTTAATAATGTTGAACCAAACCTTGGTGCCGAAAAAGCTGGTATTAAAACTAAAGACATTATAACTAAAATAGATTTTGTCAAAATAAATAAATTCTCTGATATGTCAGGTTACCTGTCTACAAAAAGACCTGGTGACGTCATAAATGTTGAATATATTAGAGACAAAAAAAAATTTAATACAAAAGTAGTTTTAAAGAAAATAACAAGAACTATATTTTTGGGTATGGAATTAAGAAATACTGAAAAAAGTGACATTTCAATCATAAAAAATAATACAGCTGTAAAAGTTACAAATGTTGAAAACTCGAGATTAAATAGAATGGGTATTGATAATGGCTATTATATTTTAAAGATTAATGAAATTGAAATAAAAGACATAAGTCAGATTGAAAGAATTGATGTAGAATCATTAAATTCAATTTTATTTATGAGTCCAAATGGTGAAAAAGAACGAATTATTTTTGAATAATAAATTAAGGAATGAATATTGACATCATAACACTCTTTCCTGAACTACTTGACGGTCCTTTTAATGCATCTATTATTAAAAAAGCAATTAATGCAAAACTTATTGAAATTAATTTTCATAATCTCAGAGATTACAGCTCCAATAAAAAAAAACAAGTAGATGATTATCAATATGGCGGTGGCCCTGGGATGGTTATGATGATCGAACCCATAGCAAAATGTATTAAAAAACTAAAGTCTAAAAAGCACTATGACGATGTAATTTATTTGACCCCAGATGGGAAAAAACTGAATCAGTCAATCTCAAATGAACTATCAAATAAAAATAGTTTTATAATTCTATGTGGTCACTACAAGGGTATTGATCAGAGAGTAAGAGATCTCTACATTACAAGAGAAATTTCCATTGGTGATTTTGTTTTGTCTGGCGGTGAATTAGCTGCTGCTGTACTTTGTGACTCTGTAATAAGATTAATACCAGGTGTTCTAGGTGACGAATCCTCTGCGCTTTATGACAGTTTTCAAGATAATATTCTTGCCCCACCAATTTATACAAGGCCATCGGAATATGATGGACTAAAAGTACCAGATATACTTCTCTCGGGTGATAAAAATAAAATTGATATTTGGAGAGAAGAAAAGTCTATAGAGCGAACCAAAAAAATTAGACCAGATTTATTGGAAAACTAAGTATAATGAGATTTTTCTATTAAATAAAAAAAAGGTAATTTCGCAGCAAAAATAATTTAAAAGAACTAAAAATTATTTATTCACGATGGAAAAGCTTCTCAATTTCGTTCAAGACGAATTTATTAGTAAAAACGACATTCCGGAATTTTCCCCTGGAGACACGATAACAGTATATTATCAGATACGAGAAGGTCAAAAAGTAAGAACCCAGTTTTTCAAAGGTGTTGTTATTCAGACTAAGGGCAAAGGAGCAACCAAAACTTTCACCCTAAGGAAAATGTCCGGTACTATTGGAGTTGAACGAATTTTTCCATTAAATCTCCCTGGAATTGAAAAGTTGGAAGTCAACAAAAAGGGGAAAGTTAGACGTTCTAGGATATACTACTTTAAAAAACTCACAGGAAAAAAAGCAAGAATTAAGGAAGTAATAAACTGACAAACAAAGACCGCCATTGGCGGTTTTTTTTATTTAAACACAACCCATCTTAACATAATCTTATCGTATATTTGCCTACCTAAAAATTAATTAAATGCCAAGAATTAAAGTTAAAAATCCTGTAGTTGAGATTGATGGCGACGAGATGACAAGAATAATTTGGAAGTTTATAAAAAATAAACTCATTTTACCATATGTCGACGTTGATTTAAAATATTACGACTTAGGCATTAAGAACAGAGATTTTACTGATGATAAAGTAACTGTAAATGCTGCCAAAGCAATTAGAAAGTATAATGTAGGAATTAAATGTGCAACTATAACTCCTGATGAAGAACGAGTTAAAGAGTATACACTAAAAAAGATGTGGAGATCTCCAAACGGCACAATCAGAAATATTGTCGGTGGGACTGTTTTTAGAGAACCCATAATAATGAACAATATTCCTAGGTATGTTCAAGGATGGACAAAACCAATATGTATTGGAAGACACGCTTTTGGAGATCAATATAAAGCTACAGATATTGTTACGCATGGTAAAGGTAAACTGACTATGACTTTTACCCCTGAGAATGGAGACGAACCAAAATCCTGGGAAATATATAATTTTCAAGAAGACGGAGTTGCAATGGGAATGTATAACATAGACTCCTCTATATACGGTTTTGCGCGATCTTGTATGAATAGAGCCCTTGACAAAAAATGGCCTCTTTATTTGTCTACAAAAAATACTATTTTAAAAGCATACGATGGGAGATTCAAAGATATTTTTCAGGATGTATTTGAAAATGAATTTAAGGAACTATTCAAAGCTAAAAAAATAACATACGAACATAGATTAATTGATGATATGGTAGCTGCGGCTATGAAGTGGAACGGGGGTTTTGTTTGGGCATGTAAAAATTACGATGGTGATGTTCAATCAGATACTGTAGCTCAAGGATTTGGATCTCTTGGGTTAATGACCTCAACACTAGTGACTCCTGATGGCAAAACTATGGAAGCCGAAGCAGCACACGGAACAGTCACAAGACACTATAGAAAATATCTCAAGGGAGAATCTACATCTACAAATTCTATTGCATCTATTTTTGCTTGGACTAGAGGTCTTGCATTCAGAGGAAAATTAGACAATAATAAGGATCTAGTTAAATTTTGTGATACTTTAGAAAATGTTTGTATTGAAACAGTTGAGAGTGGAAAAATGACAAAGGACCTTGCGATGTTAGTTTTTAATGAAAATACGTCTAAAGATAATTACCAAACAACTGAAGAGTTTCTGAATGAAATTAAAGTCAACCTAGAAAAAAAATTATCCTTTCGATAAAATTATATTATGGAGTTTCAAAAAATAACAGAAAAGGATTCTATATACGATAATATAGAGAAGAAATCTATTTATCAAATCATTAATGAAATTCATAATGAAGACTTTAATGCCTTAAAGGCAATAAAAGAAACACTACCTGTAATTGAAAAAGTGATTGAGAAAATTATTTTTAAACTCAAAAAAGGTGGACGTCTTTTTTATATTGGAGCAGGAACGAGCGGAAGATTAGGGGTTTTGGATGCTTCTGAGTGTCCACCAACTTTTGGAACAGATCCCGATAAAGTTTTGGGTATAATTGCTGGAGGAGACAAAGCATTGAGAAACTCTATCGAAGATGCTGAAGACAATTTCGAAAAAGGATGGGATGAATTAATCAAATATAATGTCAACTCGAAAGATTTTGTCATTGGCATTGCTGCCTCTGGGTCAACTCCATTTGTGGTTGGAGCATTAAAAGAATGTAAAAACAAAAAAATTCAAACAGCTTGTATTTGCTCAAATCCAAATAGCCCAGTCACAAAATTTTCGGATTATTCAATTGAAGTTGTTGTAGGTCCTGAATATATAACTGGAAGTTCAAGAATGAAAGCTGGAACAGCCCAAAAACTTGTACTTAATATGATTTCAACAACAACAATGATAAAATTGGGACATGTAAAGGATAATAAAATGATTGATATTCAAATTACAAATCAAAAGCTTGTGGATAGAGCAAGGAGAATAATATCAAAAAATTTAAACATTGATTATTCAAAAGCTAAAAGTTTATTAAACAAATATAAAAGTGTAAGAAATGCAATAAATTCCTTTAATGATGAATAAAGTTAAATTCCTCAAAGGATTAAAAAAATTACTCGTATCAATTGCTTTTGCATTTATTGGTCCGTTTATAATACATCAAGCTTTCCAAAATAAAAACCATTATCTGTATTTATACGTATTAACATTGGGTATAACAATTGCAGGGATTGCAATTACCCTAGGTTTTATGGGAATATCAAATTTGGTAGATAGCCTATTAAATAAAAAATAAATATAATATCAATTATAGATTTTGGTAGCAATAATTGTCAGCCTATCTTTGTTATTAATTAAACTCAATTATGATAAAAATTACTTTTCCAGATGGGACACAAAAACCCTTCATTGAAGGTGTATCGGTAATGGATGTGGCCAAAAGTATAAGCGAAGGGCTCGCAAGAAATATTTTATCAGCAAAGTTCAATGAAAAAGTAGTAGAGTCCTCAACAAAATTATCAACGGATGGTGCTATCATTTTCTTCACATGGAATGAGAAAGAAGGGAAAGTTGCTTTCTGGCACTCTTCTGCTCACGTATTAGCTGAAGCCATAATGAGTTTATATCCTAAAACAAAACTTACAATAGGCCCCTCAATAGAAAATGGATTTTATTATGATGCAGATTTTGGTGAAATAAAACTTTCTGAAAATAATTTGCAAGAACTTGAAAGTAAATTTATTGAATTAGCTAGGAAAAAATCTGAATTTAAAATGAGGACTTCATTAAAATCAGATGCACTAGATTATTATAATAAGATTGATAATGAATTCAAAGTTGAAATAATTAATGACCTTAATGATGATGACATTACCTTCTGTGACCATTCAGATTTTACGGATCTTTGCAGGGGTGGTCATATTCCTCATACAGGATTAATAAAAGCTGTCAAATTAACATCATTGGCCGGAGCATACTGGAGAGGTGATGAAACAAGAAAACAGTTAACAAGAATTTATGGGATCTCATTTCCTAAACAAAAGCAACTAACAGAATATCTAGAATTAGTTGAAGAAGCAAAAAAACGAGATCACAGAAAAATTGGAAAAAAGCTTGAACTCTTCACTTTTTCACAAAAAGTTGGAGCTGGATTACCTCTGTGGCTTCCAAAAGGTGCAGCTTTGAGAGATAGGTTAGAAAATTTTTTAAAAAAAGCTCAAAAAAAAGCTGGATATCAACAAGTTATATCACCACATATTGGAAATAAAGATCTTTACATGACGTCTGGACATTTTCAAAAGTATGGTTCGGATAGTTTTCAACCAATTGAAACACCTGCTGATGGTGAAAGTTTTTTATTAAAACCCATGAATTGTCCACATCATTGCGAAATATTTAAGGCTAAACCTTGGAGCTATAAAGAGCTCCCAGTAAGATATGCAGAATTTGGAACTGTATACAGATATGAACAAAGTGGAGAACTGCACGGCTTAACTAGAGTTAGAAGTTTCACACAAGATGATGCTCACATTTTTTGTAAACCAGATCAACTAAATCAAGAATTTAAAAATGTTATAGAATTAGTTTTATATGTTTTTAATTCTCTTGGATTCAATAATTATGAGGCTCAAGTTTCATTAAGAGATAAAAATAAACCAGAAAAATATATTGGTAGTGACGAAAACTGGGAGTTAGCAGAGAGTGGAATAATAGAGGCAACAAAGGAAAAAAATCTAAATTACAAAGTTGAGTATGGTGAAGCTGCTTTTTATGGGCCCAAATTAGATTTTATGGTAAAGGATGCTCTAGGAAGAAAATGGCAGTTGGGAACAATTCAAGTTGATTATAACCTACCTGAAAGATTTGAATTAACATACAAAGGAGATGATAATGAACTTTATAGACCTGTAATGATTCATAGAGCGCCGTTTGGAAGTTTAGAAAGGTTTGTGGCTATACTACTTGAACACTCTGAGGGGAACCTTCCAATTTGGCTGGCACCTGAGCAAGCTATAGTATTATGTGTAAGCGAAAAACATGAAAAATACGCTAAAAAAGTTTTAAATTACCTAGAAAATAACGAAATTCGCGCCTCATTAGATTCTCGTAATGAGACAATTGGAAAAAAGATCAGACAGGCTGAATTAAATAAAATTCCATTTATGCTTATTATTGGTGAAAAAGAATTTAAATCCAACTCTGTTTCGATAAGAAAACACAAGCAGGGGGATGTTGGAAGTAAATCTACAGAAGATTTAATTTCAATGATAAAAGATGAAGTTGATAGCAGTATTTCTAACTTCAATGTTTAATTAAAAAATAGGAATTATAGGAATTCGAAGAAGAAGAACAAATAGACCTGGGAGAATAATTAAGGAGAATCCTCATCTCATCAATGAGAAAATAACGTCTCACGAAGTGCGATTGGTAGGGAGTAACATTGAAGTAGGTGTATATAAACTTTCTCAAGCACTTACGTTTGCAAAAGAACAAGGGCTTGATTTAGTTGAAATTTCTCCAAAAGCAGTTCCACCAGTCTGTAAGATATTAGAATATAAAAAATTCCTTTATGAACAAAAAAAACGGGAAAAAGCATTAAAATCTAAGACTAGCAAAGTAATAATTAAAGAAATTAGATTTGGCCCACAAACTGATGATCATGACTATGAATTTAAAAAAAAGCATGCAGAAAAATTTTTAAAAGATGGAGCGAAGTTGAAAGCGTTCGTTTTTTTCAAAGGAAGATCAATAATTTTTAAAGAACAAGGGCATATCTTACTTTTGAGATTAGCCCAGGATCTAGAAGAATGGGGAAAAGTCGAACAGCTGCCGGAACTTGAGGGAAAGAGGATGATAATGTTCATGACACCAAAGAAAAAATAAATACAATATTATGCCGAAAATGAAAACAAAATCAAGTGCCAAAAAAAGATTTAAAATTACTGGCTCTGGAAAAATTAAAAGAAAGCACGCATTTAAAAGTCATATTTTAACGAAAAAATCAAAGAAAAGAAAGCTTGCATTAACTCATTCTGGCTTAGTTCATAAGAGTGATGAAGACAATATAAAAGAACAATTACGCTTAAAATAGCAAAACCGGTAAGAAATAATAATAAATAACCCTGAAAATGCGCATCAAGAGCACTTAGCCGCCATTTTTAAAATAAAAAAATTATGCCTAGATCAGTAAATTCAGTAGCTTCAAGAGCTAAAAGGAAAAAAATTTTAAAACAAGCAAAAGGTTATTTTGGACGTAGAAAGAATGTGTGGACAATTGCAAAAAACGCCGTTGAAAAAGGAATGCTTTATGCTTACAGAGATAGAAAAAACAATAAAAGAAATTTTAGATCCCTATGGATAACAAGAATTAATGCAGGAGTCAGAGCCCATGGAATGACATACAGTGAGTTTATGGCTAAATTAAAATCTAAAAATATTGGATTGAACAGAAAAGTACTTGCAGACCTTGCTATGAACGATCCAAAAGCATTCGATGCAATAATAAAAAAATTAAAGTAGTTGACATTGCTTTCTATATACCACAATCCAAGATGCAGAAAGTCTAGAGAGGCCCTTAATTACTTAATAAACAATAAGATAAAACACATTCAAGTCCATTATTTAAAAAATGGTATTTCTAAAAAAGAAATAGAGTCTATTTTAAAAAAAATAAAAATAAAACCTGAGAAATTAATAAGAATCCAAGAGAAAGTATGGAAGGAATCATACAAGAATAAAAATTTAAACAGAGATGAATTAATTAGTGCCATTTCTGATAACCCTATACTTATGGAAAGACCTATTATTACCAATGATAACTCAGGAGTTATAGGAAGACCAATTGATAATTTGAAATATTACCTAGAGAAATTATCATGTTAGCTAAAGAAAATATAATTTATCTCTGTTTCATATTTTTATCTATCAATTTTAGTTATTCTCAAAGACCCCCTTCTTACAATTTTCAAAAAAAGGGTTTTAAAGGTATTGTAATAGATAAAGAAACAAAGCAACCTTTAGAGTACGCAACCATCTCCTTGACTGATGGAAAAAGAAAAGAGTTGATTCAGGGAGGAATAACTGATAGTCAAGGTATTTTCAATTTTGAAATTTATCCAGGTAAATATAACCTGACAATTGAATATATATCATTTAAAAAATTCATAAAACGGGACTTAATTATAACCGAATCTACTGATTTAGGAATTGTTGAACTTGAAATAGCAGTGAGTACGCTCAATGAAGTTGAGGTTATGGGTGAAAGAACAGAAGTTGAAATTAGACTAGATAAAAGAATTTACAATGTTGGAAAAGATATAACAGTTAGAGGGGGATCAGTCGCTGATGTTCTGGGAAACGTACCATCTGTCTCAGTTGATGTAGAAGGAGCAGTTTCATTGAGAGGAAATGATAATGTTAGGATTTTAATTAACGGAAAACCATCAGGTTTAGTCGGAATTTCAGGACCTCAGGGACTCAGACAACTCCCAGCCGAATCAATCGACAAAGTTGAGGTAATTACATCACCATCCGCCAGGTATGATGCTGAGGGAACTGCCGGAATACTCAACATAATCTTAAAAAAACAGGANTTAAAAGGTTTTAATGGAAACTTTTCACTTAATCTAGGCACACCAAGAGCAAATAGGGCCACTGCATCATTAAATTGGAGAACTAATAAGTTTAATTTTTTTACTACTACAACTATTGATAAGTCAAGGACTAAAGGNAATTCATTGAATAATAATGAATATTTTAATTTAAATAACCCTAGCAGCTATCTTAATGAAAAAAGAAATAGTAACAGAGACAGAAATAGTATTTTTAACAGTCTTGGTATTGAGTATTATATAAATGAAAAAAGTTCTTTGGTGCTCAGCGGATTTTACAGAACAAGCGACAACGATAATTTTACAAACAATGACATCAAAGAAATATCTATTAATAATGAGATTGAAAGCTCTATTGTTAGAATNGAAGATGAGAACGAAATAGACAATTCATATCAATATTCGCTCGATTATGATAATAAAATTGATGATGAGGGACAAAAAATTTCAGCTAGAATTCAATACGAAGAGAGTTCAGAAGATGAAATTGGTAAAATAAAGTCCTCAACTATCCTTCCCTCTGAATTGGCATCTAAGTATGAAAGAGTATCAACACTTGAAGATCAAAAAAGAATCTTAGCACAGATTGATTATGTTTGGCCNCTTGATGAGAATACTCAATTTGAACTTGGNTACAGGGGAACTTTCAACAGTCAAACTAACGATTACGTTGTTAGCTATTTAAATCNAAATGAAACAATACCATCACCTACAAGTATTTTTGATATTGATTTAAATCTCTCAAACGTNTTAACATACAAAGAATACGTTAATGCATATTATACTCAGTTTGGAAAAAAAATTAATAAATTTTCATATTTGTTAGGTTTAAGAATTGAACAATCAAATATTCAAATTGAGCAAGAAACTACTTCAGATTACAATCAAAAAAAATATACAGACTATTTTCCTACAATAAATTTATCTTATGAAATAAACAATCTTGAAAGCTTTACTCTNGGATATAGCAGAAGACTNCGNAGACCAAGATCCTTTTTTATTAACCCTTTCCCGTCAAGAAGTAGTGTTTCCAATATTTTTCAAGGAAATCCCGATTTAGATCCTAGCTATTCAAACACCTTTGATTTAGGNTATTTAAAAAGGTGGAAGAAATTCACATTCAATAGTTCAATATATTATCAAAAATCTACAAGCGTTTTTACTTTCATACAACAAGATACTGGACAAAAAGTAATTATTTCAGGAGATCCTGACAATCCATCTTCAGATGTGTTAGAAGTCCCTGTTTTGAAACTTAGCCCAGTAAATTTATCTGAAAATAACAGAGTTGGGACAGAATTTAATTTAACTTTCACTCCATCTCGAAAAGTCAGATTAAATGGAAACTTCAATTTATTTAATTCTGAAACAATAGGTACATATAACGGAACGACTTTTGACGCAGAGAATCTTAGCTGGTTTGCAAGGGTNAATTCAAACATAAAGCTTCCTTTGGATATTGATTGGCAAACAATAATTTTTTATAGAGGTCCAAGAGAAACTGCTCAAAGAATAAGTCGAGGAGTTTTTACCATGAGTGGNGCCTTAAATAAAGATGTTTTAAAAAAGAAGGGTACATTATCTTTTCGAGCTAGTGATATATTTAATACTTCAAAGAGAATCAGTGAAACAAGAACACCAACTTTNTTTAGTTACGGTGAATTNCAGTGGAGACAGCCAACATATATTTTNACTTTTACATACAGGCTTAATCAAAAGAAAAATCAGTCAAGAAGANAAAGTGGACAGGCAGGAGATTCCGGTGGAGGTTTTGATTTTTAATNTAGNTNTGATTAATAACTAGACTCTATCNCTTCTTNNCCTTTTTAGANCTTAACCATTCATTAAATGCCTCAAAAGCGGATCCGAAGAGCCAATAAGGAATAACAAATGTTAACAAAAATATCATTAGCCAGAAACCCATAGTAAGTATNGATAAAAAAGCTAAAAAACCAAGNTATTGATCAAACTCGAACATGNAAAANATATNTTTNTCACAAATTTACAATAAATATCTTTTTTTTTAAAGCGATNGTTAATTTTTGATTTGTGTATTTTTGTATTACAAAAATGTATTATGGACTATAGAATAGAGAAAGATACACTTGGNGAAGTTAAGGTGCCAAAAAACGTATACTGGGGTGCACAAACTGAACGCTCAAGGAAAAATTTCAAGATCGGTTCCACTTCATCAATGCCAATAGAGGTGATTTATGGATTTGCATACCTAAAAAAATCTGCAGCATATACCAATCATGACCTTGGAGTTATTTCTGTCGAAAAAAGAGATTTAATATCAAAGGTCTGTGACGAAATAATTGAAGGAATTCATGATAAGGAATTCCCATTGGTAATATGGCAAACAGGCTCTGGAACTCAATCGAATATGAACATTAATGAAGTTATTGCAAACAGAGCTCATGTTCTTTTAGGNAAAAAACTAGGTNAGGGTAGTACGTTTCTNTCTCCAAATGATGATGTTAATAAATCTCAATCTTCAAACGATACATTTCCAACCGCAATGCACATAGCTGCTTATAAAAAAATTATTGAAGTAACGATTCCAGGGGTTTCAAGATTAAAAGAATCTATCGATAAAAAGATATTAGAATTCAAATCAATTGTTAAAATAGGAAGAACCCATTTGATGGATGCAACACCTCTTACTCTTGGTCAGGAATTCTCTGGGTATTCCTCTCAGTTAGAACACTCTATTAATGCTATAAAAAACTCTCTAGATCATCTATCTGAGCTAGCAATCGGTGGGACCGCAGTAGGAACTGGAATTAATACACCAAAAGGGTACACTAAGAAAGTGGTANATTACATATCAAAATTTACTAATATTCAATTTGTTTCAGCAAAAAATAAATTTGAAGCCATAGCAGCACATGATGCAATTGTTGAAACTCATGGTGCTTTGAAACAACTTGCGGTTGCATTAAACAAAATTGGTAATGATATTAGACTGTTAGCTTCAGGTCCCAGATCTGGAATAGGTGAAATTATATTACCTGCAAATGAACCAGGAAGCTCAATAATGCCAGGAAAAGTTAATCCAACTCAAGCCGAAGCACTAACAATGGTTTGCGCTAAAGTTATTGGAAATGATGTNTCTNTATCGTTAGGTGGNATGCAGGGACATTATGAATTAAATGTTTATAAACCTTTAATGGGTTCAATAATAATTGAATCAGCAGGTCTTCTCGGNGATGTTTGTGTTAGTTTTTCAAAAAAATGTCTTGAAGGGATAAANGCAAATAAAAAAAGAATTGAAGAATTAGTCAATAATTCTTTAATGCTAGTTACCGCATTAAATACTAAAATAGGATACTANAAAGCNGCAGAAATAGCAAACAAAGCNCACATGGANGGAACATCACTAAAAGAAGCATCAATGAGTCTTGGATATCTAACTGAAAATGAATTCGATAAATTAGTTAGACCCGAATTAATGACTGGTAATGACCTCTGATTTTAAGATTGTTCCATTTCAAAATAAATTTATCAATTTTTTTATTGATTTAAATATTGAATGGCTTGAGGAATANTTTGAAATTGAACCATACGATTTAGAAATNNTAAATAATTGTGAAAATCTAATAANAAATAAAGGGGGGTTTATTTTTTTTGGGAAGAAAAANAANCAGATANTTAGCACNTTCGCTCTTATCAAAAGAGCTAGTGGGTGTTTCGAGCTTGCAAAAATGGCAGTAAAAAAAAGTATGAGAGATAATGGCTACGGAAATAAAATGATTGAATTTGTAATTACATTTGGTAAAAAAAATAATTGGAAAGAAATATATTTGTATTCAAGTACAAAACTTAAAAACTCAATTCACTTATATAATAAATATGGTTTTAAAAAAGTACAAATTAAAGGCCTAAATCCATACAAAAGGGGAGATATTAAAATGAAATTAATATTAATTAATTAATCTCTAGATATTTTTTTATACTTAATTCTTGTAGGAAGTTTCTCTGCTCCTATTCGAGTTAATTTATTTTCTTGATACTCGGAGTAAGAGCCTTGAAAAAAATATACTTTCGAGTTACCCTCAAAGGCTAAAATATGAGTACATATTCTATCTAAAAACCATCTGTCATGAGATATTACTACTGCACATCCCGCAAAGTTTTCAAGTCCCTCCTCCAAAGCCCGTAATGTATTTACATCAAGATCATTAGTTGGCTCATCTAATAATAACACATTTCCCTCTTCTTTTAAAGTCATTGCTAAGTGAAGTCTGTTTCTCTCACCGCCAGATAATGAAGAAACTTTTTTATTTTGTTCATTTCCACTAAAATTGAATCGACTCAAATATGCTCTTGAATTGATTTCTCTTCCACCAACTTTAATCAAATCCTGTTCATCACAAAAATTTGACCAAATAGACTTGTCGCTATTGATATCACTGTGAGATTGATCAACATAGGCAACTTTTACAGTATCTCCAATTTTAAAAGAACCTTGATTTGGGGATAATTCCTTAACTATCATTTTGAAAAGAGTAGTTTTACCGGCACCATTGGGACCTATGATTCCAACAATACCAGCTGGAGGTAATCTAAAACTTAAATTTTCATAAAGAAGCTTTTCACCAAAAGATTTACTTATATTCAAAGCCTCAATTACTTCATTCCCAAGCCTTGGTCCAGGCGGTATATAAATTTCTAACTTGTCATCAATTACTTTTGAATCTTGACTCATGAGTTTGTCATAATTTGCCAATCGTGCTTTTTGTTTGGTTTGTCTTCCTTTTGGAGACATTCTTACCCAATCTAATTCTCTTTCTAAGGTTTTTTTTCTTTTACTTACTTGTTTTTTTTCATTTGATAATCTAATAGATTTTTGATTTAACCATGAAGAATAATTTCCTTTCCAGGGGATCCCCTCACCCCTATCAAGTTCTAAGATCCAACCAGCAACATTATCTAAAAAATATCGATCATGCGTAACTGCTATTACAGTACCTTTATATTGAGCCAAGTGATGTTCAAGCCAACTCACGGACTCAGCATCTAAATGGTTGGTTGGTTCATCTAATAATAAAATATCTGGTTTTTGAAGAAGTAACCTACACAACGCAACTCTTCTAGCCTCTCCACCGGAGAGTGAGGAAATGTTCATTTCAGGAGGAGGTGTTCTTAAAGCATCCATTGCGATTTCAAGTTGATTGTCGAGCTCCCATGCATTTCGTGAATCAATTTCATCTTGAAGTATTGATTGTCGGGCCATAAGTTTTTCCATTTTATCAGCGTTTTCATATACCTCAGGTAAACCGAATTGATTATTAATGGATTGATACTCGTTTAGTATTTCAACTGTATCTGAGACACCTTCCTTGACAATATCCAGAACACATTTATTTGGATCTACACTTGGTTCCTGATCAAGAAGCCCCACACTATATTCTTTTTTAAAAGATACATCACCACTAAAATTTTTATCTATACCAGCTATAATCCTTAATAATGAAGATTTACCAGATCCATTCAAACCAAGTACCCCAATCTTTGCTCCATAAAAAAAACTCAGGTGAATATTTTTAAGTACTTCCTTTTGTTGATCAGGATAAGTCTTCGAAACTCCTGACATTGAGAAAATTACTTTCTTATCTTCAGACATCTTATATTCTTCCTCTCAAGGCATTAAAAGCCCAGGCAACAGCATTGAATCCTAGTCCCATTACAGTAAAGCCAATTGTATATTGTTTATACAAAAATACTCCTAGAAGAATTAATGTACTTCCCAACACCATTAATACTAATGCAGCGTAACCGAATATTTTATTTTTATTAAGTCCCATAAATTAAAATTTTAATGTAAGCTTTGTAAAGGCATCCTTCCATTTGTATTTTTTTTGAAAAATAAAAATAAGTAGCGGGTATAAAATCAGTAAGTTAATTAATACCTCACTATCCATGCTTGGTTCAGTTATATCCTTTAAAACTGCATTCGTTTGTAATACAGTCCAATCGGTAGTAACTAGTAAAGACGCAACTATGTTGTTTGCAGCGTGCCAACCCAAAGCTAATTCAGTACCCTCATCAAGCAAAGTAATAATTCCTAAGAAAAATCCTGTTCCTATATAAAAAAACATTGTTCCATATCCTAATTCAGATACTTCAGGGTTTGATATATGAACAATTCCAAAGATAAATGATGTAAAAATCAATGGAATGAAATTATTTCTAAATAAATTTCCAAAACCTTTCATTAGGTAACCTCTGAAAATAAACTCTTCAAGGGTCGTTGCAAATGGCATAAAAAACATAGTAATGAAAAATAAAATTAAAAAAGGAACAGGTTTGAAATTTAACTCGTAATTTTCAGGGTGAATAAAAAAATCTAAGAAAATAAAAAAAACCATTGTTGCAGTCCACAGTGTAAAAGAAAATAAAATTCTACTGAAATCTATTCTATTTCTACTTGTAAAATAATTGGTTACTTTTCTATCATGTATCTTTTTGGAAACCAACCAAACCCCAATAAAACTAAAAGCAGCAGGAAATAACATTAAAAATAAACGCAAATTAGATGGAATTACTTTTAATAAATCAATCGGATTCATTTCTGGATTGATTTCGATATTTGAATCAACAAGGCTACTTGCAAATGCTATAGTTAAGGGTATTTGGCCTATGAAGTTGAATATTATAATTACTAATGAGCCAAGAAGATAATATCCAAACTTATCAAATCTACTATCGCTGTATTTTAAAAACATAGTGCAGTAATATTGATCCGTAAGATAATCATAATTTCTTACGTTTTTGAATTAATGTTACCAGTAATTTAAGTAAAAAGGGTTTAATAATAGAATATATACAATGGTAAATATCATTTGAAAATATATTGTATTTATGTTTGATTTAATCAAATCTCTGGAATTATAATTTTTAAATAAATGAAAAAAGATCGAAAGACCCAATAATAATAATAATCCATTAGATATCATGTAGCCATTATAAGAAAAGTTCACTATTTCTTGATCTAAAATACTTGTAAAAAAGTACATAAAAGAAAATGTGCAAATCAAAAATAAAAGATATCCCCATCTGGAAGCTTTTTTACCAAACAATACAACAAGGTTATTTTTTTTTGCAATTTTGTCAGACTTATAATCTGGAAATTGATTAATGAATAGGATGTTAGTTGTTAACAATCCAGTAGGAATACCTAGTAAAATAAGATTTAGAAATTCTGTAGATAAAAACTCAATTGTATTAACAGATATTGCGTACCCAGAACCTAAAGTTAATAAAGGGCCAAAAGTTAAAAATATTGCTAGCTCACCAAGTCCATATCTAGACACAAGTTTAATTGGTGATGCGGTGTAAAAATATCCCAAAAGACCACCTAAAAGGGCAATTATTGTAATATATTTAGTATTGTTTAGTGATCCGGTATTGTAGTAGGATAATGATACCACAGAGACCAAAAAAATAAGACCTAGTATTAACATTTTATTTCCAAGAGATTTTGTTTTTTCAAGGTTTGTAAGGCCTAGCTCTATTGCCCTACTCCCACCAGAAACTTGCGCTCCTTCTAAGAGTTTATCATTCAAACCTACATTAAAATATTCCTCATTTAATCCATCTGTTCCATCTTTAACATCAAAATAATCATTATACAAGTTTGAAAATAATTGTAATGATAAAATACCGGCTACAGTTAAAATTAAACTAAATACACTAAATATAGAATCGCCTTTCCCTGCATAAAATGCAGCAACAGCGAATATGGGTAATATTGATGCTGAACCAAAACCAGCTCTTGTTATTGCGACACCCTTGATAATCTTTGTTGTAAATGATATAGGGACGTCAATTATTTCTTCAATTGGTTCAGTCATACCACAATAGCCAGTTTGAGGCTTATTTTTACCATTTGAAAAGTTTGGTGTTATTCTGATTTTTGCTGCAAACTTTGTACCATCTTTCCTTATGAAATTTGTTTTAGTCTCATGAAATCCGTTAGCATTTGCACTTTTTAACCACATTAAAACATTTTGAAGAACTATTTCTCCTTCAGAGAAAATTGAGACTCTTTTTTTTCCAATCAGTTCCGAATTACTATAACCAAAAAGTTTTTCTGCATCTTTATTTAGATTTTCAATAACACCTTCCATGTCACATATTATTACACTTTTCATATTATTTATTTTTAATGGTTTTAGAATATGTAGTTAATTTACACAGTGAAATTAATTCATTTTTGTCATTTACAACTTTAATTTCCCATAATTGTATTGATTTTCCAATCTTAATTGGACGAGCAGTTGCATATACAAGTCCCTCTGACACACTTTTTAGGTGATTTGCAGAAATTTCTATACCCCTTACTGATAAATTTTTGTCTTTGTTAAAGAAATACGATGCAAAGCTTCCAACCGTTTCAGCAAGAGCAACTGTTGCACCACCATGAAGTATTCCATTAGGTTGGTAGACCTTACTATTTACTGGCATTTTTGCTGTAACAAAATCATCACCCATATCAACAAAAATGATACCGAGAGTTTCCATCAAGGTGTTTGAATTATTATTGCATAGCCTTAGAATATTATCTTTATCCATTTTAAAAAAAAACAACCTTAATTTAAGGTTGTTTTGTTGTTTTTATTGATATTTATTTAACTTCTTCGAAGTCCACATCTTGAACATCGTCGCCTCCTTTACCAGGTGAATCACCAGATTTGTTTTTTGCTTTTGATTCACTTGTGCCAGCTTGACTACTTTTGGATGCGTCAGCTTGTGCTTTGTAAATTTCTTCAGAAGCATTTTTCCATGCTTCGTTTAATTTATCTAGTTCCGGTTCAATCAATTTGAGATCTTTTGTTTCGTATGCCTTTTTTAGGTCTTTGAGTGCTGACTCTACAGGTTTCTTTTTTGCATCTGAAATCTTATCACCAAACTCTTTTAGTTGTTTTTCAGTTTGAAAAATTAATTGATCTGCGCTATTCATTTTATCAACATGTTCCTTAGCTTTTTTGTCATATTCAGCGTTAACCTCTGCGTCTTTCTTCATTTTTTCGATTTCATCTTCAGTTAAACCTGATGAAGCCTCAATTCGTATATCTTGACTTTTACCAGTGGCTTTATCTTGCGCACTTACCTTTATGATACCATTTGCATCGATATCAAAAGTAACCTCAATTTGTGGTGTACCCCTTGGAGCTGGAGGAATTCCATCTAAATGAAATCTTCCTATAGTTTTATTATCGGCAGCCATGGACCGATCACCCTGAAGAACATGAATTTCAACAGAGGGTTGATTGTCTGCAGCAGTTGAAAAAACTTGTGATTTTTTACTTGGTATGGTTGTATTAGCATCAATTAGCTTAGTCATTACACTACCCATAGTCTCTATACCTAGGGATAAGGGTGTTACATCTAAAAGAAGAACATCCTTAACATCTCCACTTAAAACTCCTCCTTGTATTGCAGCTCCGATTGCTACTACCTCATCAGGGTTTACACCTTTTGAAGGTTTTTTCCCAAAAAACTTTTCAACTTCTTCTTGAATTATTGGAATTCTTGTTGAACCTCCTACTAAAATTATTTCATCAATATCAGATTTATTTAGTCCTGCATCATCCAATGCTTTTTTAACAGGGCTCATAGAACGCTTTACAAGCTTATCAGATAATTGTTGAAATTTAGACCTTGTCAGGCTGGTTACTAAGTGTTTAGGTCCGCTTTCAGTAGCGGTTACATATGGAAGGTTTATTTCGGCTTGGGTAGATGATGAAAGTTCAATTTTTGATTTTTCAGCTGCTTCTTTTAGGCGTTGCAGTGCCATTGGATCTTTTCTCAAATCTATATTTTCCGCTTTCAAAAATTCATCGGCTAAAAAATTTATTATAACTTGATCAAAATCATCACCTCCCAGGTGAGTATCTCCGTTTGTTGAAAGAACTTCGAAAACTCCATCTCCTAGCTCAAGGATCGAAATATCGAATGTTCCTCCTCCTAAGTCATATACTGCAATTTTTTTATCTGCACCTCCTTTATCTAGACCATATGCTAGGGCTGCAGCTGTAGGTTCGTTAATTATTCTTTGAACTTTCAAACCGGAAATTTCACCAGCTTCTTTAGTTGCTTGTCTTTGGGCATCGTTAAAGTATGCAGGTACAGTTATCACTGCTTCTGAGACGTCCTGCCCAAGGTAGTCTTCAGCAGTTTTCTTCATTTTTTGCAGAGTCATAGCAGATAACTCTTGGGGTGTGTATAATCTGCCATCAATATCAACTCTCGGTGTGTCATTATCACCCTTAACAACTTTGTAAGCAATAGTTGACAAATCATTTTTGGATTCAGAAAATTTATTACCCATAAACCTTTTGACTGATGCAATAGTTTTTGTTGGATTAGTTACCGCTTGACGTTTTGCAGGGTCACCAACCTTTATTTCGCCACCCTCAACAAAAGCTATGACGGATGGAGTTGTTCTTTTTCCTTCAGAATTAGGAATTACTACTGGTTCATTACCTTCCATAACTGAAACACACGAATTTGTAGTTCCTAAATCAATTCCTATAATTTTACTCATTGTTATGTTTTTTTTAAAATATGTTCAACCATTATGCCAATAAGTTATAAGTGACAGGTTGTCATTTAGTTTAAGTAAATTCTAGATTACAAATAGACATGTAAAAAAATATTATTTTTGTTAGCAACCTAAAATTACCTAATGTCAAAAGTTAAAAAAGAATATTCGAGAGTTACAACAAACACTTTAATGGAAATGAAAAAAAATGGGGATAAAATAGCGATGCTAACTGCTTATGATTTCACATTATCAAAAATTATTGATTCCGCAGGGATTGATATTATTTTAGTAGGTGACTCAGCATCAAATGTGATGGCAGGTCATGAAACCACTCTACCAATAACACTAGACCAGATGATTTATCATGCTTCATCAGTGGTTAAGGCCTCAAATAGGGCATTAGTTGTTGTAGATTTACCATTCGGAACCTATCAAGCCGATTCAAAAGAAGCTTTAAAATCTGCCATAAGAATCATGAAGGAATCTGGAGCACACGCTGTCAAAGTGGAAGGGGGTAAAATAGCAAAAGATTCAATTGAGAGAATTTTACAGGCGGGTATTCCTGTTATGGGACATTTGGGTCTTACACCACAATCAATTTATAAATTTGGCACTTATACTGTTAGGGCAAAAAATAAAAATGAATCTTTAGAATTAACAAGAGATGCTAAATTATTGGAAGAAATTGGCTGTTTTGGTATTGTTCTTGAAAAAATCCCATCAGAATTAGCGAAAAAAATATCAAAACAAGTTACTTGTCCTATTATTGGTATTGGGGCTGGAAACAATGTGGATGGACAAGTGCTGGTTCTTCACGATATGTTGGGAATGAATAAAGACTTTAGTCCACGTTTTCTTCGAAGATATTTAGATTTAAATAATTTAATTACTACAGCAGTAAAATCTTATTCTTCAGATGTAAAATCCGGAAAATTTCCAAATAAAAATGAACAATACTAAAATTGAAATTCGTGAAGGAGATGTGCTATTTGAGGATAATCACATAATAGCAATAAATAAACCCTCAGGAATTTTAGTTCAAGGAGATAAAACAGGAGACACTCATCTTGTGGACCTTACCAAAATATATTTAAAAAAAAAATATAATAAACCTGGAGATGTATTTTTAGGATTAGTTCACAGACTTGATAGACCAACAAGTGGTGTATTAATTTTAGCAAAGACATCTAAAAGTTTAATAAGACTTAACAAGCAATTTAAAGATAGGAAAATCAAAAAAAAGTACTTAGCAATAACTGAAAAAAACCAAAATAAAGGAAAGAAAACATTGAGAAACTGGTTGAAAAAGAATCAAAAACAAAATAAAACTTATGTGTATGACAATAAAATTGATGGGAGTAAATTTGCTGAACTTAGTTTTAAAACTATTAAATTATTTGATAATTACATGTTGTTAGAAATAAATCCGTTAACGGGTAGACATCATCAAATCAGAGCACAGCTTTCAAATATTGGTCTAACCATAAAAGGGGACTTAAAATATGGGAGCAGAAGAAATAATTTTGATGGAAGCATAGACCTTCACTCCAGAAGTATTTTTTTTGAGCATCCAGTAAAAAAAGATCAAATTAGTATAGAAGCCCCCACTCCTAAAAGGGAACCTTGGGTAACTTTTTTCTGCGATTGAACTGAATAGCTTTTTCTCTTATAATTTCACCAATCGGTCGATTGTGTATATTACTCTCTAACCATGACAAAATGTCTAGATATAAAAATGATCTTCTTTCATATGGGTCATTCTCATGTTGTTTTAATTCTTTGTGTAGATTGATAAAAGCCTTTTTTAGATCTTGGGGATATATATCTCCCAACTTTTTAACGAATCTTATCAAGGCCTTTTGAACTTCATGCATATCATTCATCTTAATTAGAAATTTATATGTTTCACGCAAATGATAATCCATATTATAATCAAATCCAGCTTCGTAATGTGCCACTAAGTTTAGAACCCTGGTGAAACACAATAAATCTTCGTGCATTTTTAAATGCCTGTTTGAGATAATTTTATTTAAATACAAAATACAATTCTCATATTCATTTAACCCAAAATATAAGCAAGCAATTTTATAATAAAAAACCATTACATGATGAGGGTCAATTTGACTTTTATATCTGTCTATTCCGTACAAAACTTCTTTTACTATAAATTCTGCCTTTTGAAAATCACCTTGAAAATTATAATAATTTATAAGGTTGTTATACTTATACAAAAAAATTAGAGTTTCCAAATTGTCATTAACAGGAAAATCAGGACTTTTTGTTTGTTTCAACATATTTTCCAAAGTTAATTTAAACTTTTGCGGATATTTAATTAGATTCAAAGATTCTAGCAGATAGTTATTTCCCTTCAAATAAAAAACTGGGTGAATTGAAATCATTTTTACGTTGTGCTCAAACATTGACACCCATTTAGAAGCATATTTATAACTTGACAAAAAATCCTGTGTAAGGAAACTATACCAAACATGAGCTTTATAATACCAAAGTTTTTCTCTAAAATCAATTTTTTCTGAATCAATTTTAGGAAGTCTCTCATAAAAAAATTTGGTAATTTCTCTAAACTCATCATCACTTTTTGCATATCCTGCCTTGATAAATCTCTCATATAGACTCAAAGAGAGATTTGATAGTTTACTGGCCAAATCATTTTGAATTATGAGCTTATCGGCTTGAGAAATTAGAATTTGTGTTCTATTGCTTAAACTTCTTGTAATATATTGAGATTCAATAACTTTTTCAAGCTCTACAATATCAAAAGCTGTATATTTTTCCTCATTTTTAATTGCTAAACTTTTAGCTTTTTCTAATAACTTAAGACTTTGTTTATATAACCCTTTTTGGTATAATATTGTTGCAAAATCAATTAATTCTCTAATCTTTAATCTAATATTCTTAAGAGCTGGATTTAGTCTTAGACTTATAAGTATTTGCTTATATAAATGTGCTTTGAGGTTTGATAATTGCTGCTTAGAAACAATCCCTTTACCCAAAATCAACTTTTCATCATAAAATTCAGATTTTTCCAAAAAATTAAAAAGATTTAAAAATTTTGAATCAAAATTTGAACCCATTCTATTTACGTAGAGCTTAAATTGTCTTTTTTCTGATTTTGTTAGAGATTTAATCAGAATAAACAAATGTTCTTTTTGATCCTTTGTCATTGTATGATTAATTTTTTAATTAACTTTATATTAGTTCTTTACAAATCAAAATAACTATTGAATATTGTAATGATATCAATCAAATTTTAAATCTTAAAGTTACAAAATATATTTTCGTAAATATTAAATTTAATAATGTCAAAAGAAACTGTACATATTTTTGATACCACACTTAGGGATGGTGAACAGGTTCCAGGCTGTAAATTAAACACAGAAAATAAACTAATAATTGCTGAACAGCTTGAAAATTTGGGTGTCAATATAATAGAAGCGGGGTTTCCAATATCCAGTCCTGGTGATTTCAAATCAGTAACTGAAATATCAAAAATAATAAAGAATACAACAGTTTGTGCATTATCAAGAGCTGTAGAAAAAGATATAGACATTGCTGCTGAAGCTTTAAAATACGCAAAAAAGCCCCGAATTCACACTGGCATAGGAACTTCTCCAATGCACATAAAATTTAAATTTAATTCAGATAAACAAAAAATTATTGAACGTGCTGTTAAAGCCGTTTCGTATGCAAAAAAGAAGGTGGAAGATGTGGAATTTTATGCCGAAGATGCTGGTAGAACTGAAAATAAATTTCTTGCAGAAATTTGTGAAAAAGTAATAAAGGCTGGTGCAACTGTTCTAAATATACCTGACACTACTGGTTACTGTTTACCTGAGCAATATGGTAAAAAAATAAAATATTTAAAAGAAAATGTATCTGGAATCGATAAAGCAATCTTATCATGTCATTGTCACAATGACCTTGGATTAGCAACAGCAAACTCCATTGCAGGAGCAATTAATGGTGCAAGGCAAATTGAATGTACGATCAATGGAATTGGGGAACGAGCAGGCAATACATCACTAGAAGAAGTAGTAATGGTCATGAGACAACATCAAAATCTAAATATTGATACTTCAATAAATAGCAACTTATTATTTAGTTTAAGTAATTTAGTTTCTGAAAACATGGGCATGCCTGTGCAACCAAATAAAGCAATAGTTGGAGCTAATGCCTTTGCCCACAGCTCAGGAATTCATCAAGATGGAGTAATAAAAAATAGGGAAACATATGAAATAATAGATCCAAATGATGTTGGTGTTACTGAATCAGCGATTGTTCTTACGGCAAGGTCAGGAAGGGCTGCTCTTGCATATAAAGCAAAAAAAATTGGATATAATTTGGATAAAAAACAACTCGATAAAGTTTATCAGACATTCCTTGATTTTGCGGACATCAACAAAAATGTTAATGACAATGATATACCCAATATAATTGAGCTATCAGAAATATAAATAAGATGAGCAAAACACTTTTCGATAAAGTTTGGGATACCCATGTTGTTAAAAAAGTCAATAATGGGCCTGATGTTCTATTTATTGATAGACATATGGTTCATGAAGTCACTAGTCCAGTTGCTTTTTTAGGACTTAAAAATAGAAAATTATCGGTTTTATACCCAAATAAAACATTTGCGACAGCTGATCACAATACCCCTACAATAAATCAACATCTTCCAGTTAAAGATTCTCTATCTGCAAATCAATTAAAAACCCTCGAAAGAAATTCAAAAAATTTTGGAATATCATTTTGGGGACTTGGCCACAAGAAAAATGGTATTGTACATGTAATTGGACCGGAATATGGTATTACATTACCCGGAGCAACAATAGTATGTGGTGATTCTCATACCTCTACCCATGGTGCTTTTGGTGCTATTGCTTTTGGAATTGGTACATCCGAAGTTGAGATGGTCCTGTCTACTCAATGCATCATGCAGGTTAAGCCGAAAAAAATGAGAATAAATGTGAATGGAAAGATGGGAAAAGGGGTGACGCCAAAAGATATAGCACTTTTTATCATATCTAGACTTTCAACCTCAGGTGCTACAGGGTTTTTTGTAGAATATTCTGGAAGTGTTTTTACAGAAATGAGTATGGAGGGTAGGATGACAGTATGCAATTTAAGTATTGAAATGGGTGCAAGAGGTGGTATGATTGCTCCTGATGATAAAACATTTGAATACATTAAAAATAGAGAATTTACTCCTAAAGATAAAAATTGGTCAAATTCAATGAAATATTGGAAAACTTTATATTCTGATGAGGACTCTAAATTTGATAAAGAATATTACTTTGATGCAAACGAAATAGAACCAATGATAACCTTTGGAACCAATCCTGGTATGGGTATCTCAATTACAAAGGGTATACCATCTATTAAGAATAATGGTGAAGGCTCGATTTCTTATAAAAAATCACTCAATTATATGGGTTACAGTGAGGGAGATGAAATGATTGGAAAAAAAATAGATTTTGTATTTCTGGGTAGTTGCACAAATGGAAGAATTGAAGATTTTAGAGCATTTGCTAAAATCATAAAAGGAAAAAAGAAAAATCCCGATGTAACCGCATGGTTGGTACCTGGCTCTCACAAGGTTTTAGAGTCAATAAAAGAAGAGGGTATTTTAAATATTTTAAATGAATCAGGATTTGAGCTTCGAGAACCAGGATGTTCAGCATGTTTAGCTATGAATGATGATAAAATACCAATTGGAAAATATGCAGTAAGTACATCAAATAGAAATTTTGAAGGACGACAAGGTCCTGGTGCAAGAACAATCTTAGCAAGCCCTTTAGTTGCTGCAGCAGCAGCAATAACTGGTCAAATTACAGATCCAAGAACATTGTTTTAATTTATGGCATACGATAAATTTAATATTCTAAAAAGTAGAGCAGTTCCTTTAAAGATTGAAAACGTAGATACTGATCAAATTATTCCTGCCAGATTTTTGAAAGCTGTCGAAAGGGTTGGATTTGGGGACAATCTATTCAGAGACTGGAGATATGATCAAAAGGGTAAGTTAAAAAATGATTTTATTTTAAATAATTCATTGTACGAAGGAAAAATATTAGTTGGTGGAAAGAATTTTGGATCTGGCTCATCAAGAGAGCATGCTGCTTGGGCAATATACGATTATGGATTTAGATGCGTAATATCAAGTTTTTTTGCAGATATTTTTAAAAATAATTGTATGAACATTGGTGTACTTCCCGTTCAAGTTTCAGAATCTTTTCTTCAAAAGATATTCAAGAACATAGAATTAAATCCTAAATCAAATTTTGAAGTAAATTTATTAGAACAAAAAGTTTCAATAATTGATACAAAAGAATTTGAACTTTTTGAAATCAACCCCTACAAAAAAGAAAATTTATTAAATGGTTTTGACGACATTGACTATTTAATCAACCTAAAAGATCAGATTTCTGCTTTTGCAAATAAAACACCTTTCTAAATTTAGGTTTTGAAAAAAAATAAAAAAAGAAAAATTGAGATTATGGACACCACCCTCAGAGATGGAGAACAAACATCAGGGGTGTCATTTTCTGTATCAGAGAAATTAACTTTATCAAAACTATTATTATGCGAATTAAATGTCGACAGAATTGAAGTTGCTTCAGCAAGAGTTTCTGATGGCGAATTTGATGCCGTTAAAGAAATTATTGATTGGTCAAAAGAAAGTGATTTTGAAAAAAGAATTGAAGTATTAACTTTTTTAGATAATGGAACTTCAATTGAATGGCTACTTAAATCTGGGGCTAGAGTACAAAATCTTCTAACTAAAGGATCTTTAAATCATCTCAAACATCAACTTAAGCAAACGCCTGAAGAACATTTCAAAAATATAGAAGAAAACATAAAAAAAGCTGAGGAAAATTCAATTATTTCAAATATATATTTAGAGGATTGGAGCAATGGAATGAGGGATTCTAAAGAGTACGTAATTGAGTTATTAAATTTTATATCATCATTGAATATAAAAAGAGTTCTATTACCTGATACCCTTGGAATATTATCACCAATTCAGACAAATTCGTATGTATCTGAAATAATTAATAAGTATCCAAATCAAGTTTTTGACTTCCATGGTCATAATGACTATGACCTATCTGTTGCTAATGCCATGGAAGCTGTTAATTGTGGCATAAATGGTTTACATCTGACTGTCAACGGTATGGGGGAAAGGGCAGGTAACGCCCCCTTAGCAAGCGTTGTATCAGTAATTAATGATTTTATTCCAAATGTTACGACAAATATCAATGAAAAAGCATTATATAAAGTTGGACAAATAGTATCCACATTTAGCGGAATCAGGATACCAGCGAATAAACCCATAACTGGAGGAAATGTTTTTACACAAACTGCAGGAATTCATGCGGATGGAGACAGTAAGAAAAACCTATACCACAATAACTTGATACCCGAGCGTTTTGGGAGAAAAAGAAAATACGCATTGGGTAAAACCTCTGGAAAAGCAAATATCAAAAAAAATTTAGAGGAGCTTGGTCTGAAACTTAATGATTCTGATCTTATTAAAGTGACAAAAAGAATAATTGAACTTGGTGATAAAAAACAAAGCGTCACTTCATATGACTTACCGTATATAATTTCAGATGTTATTGGCAGTAATAATTCTAGAAAAAAGATAGTAGTAAAATCATACGTACTGACACACGCAAAAGGATTAAATCCAACTACATCTGTTTCTCTCGAGATAGATGGAGATATTATAGAAGAAAATGCATCTGGAGATGGTCAATTTGACGGATTTATGAATGCAATTAAAAAAATTTACAAGCAAAAAAAAATGAAATTACCGTATTTAATTGATTATGCAGTTCATATTCCACCTGGAAGTAATTCCGATGCATTATGTGAAACGACAATAACCTGGAAACTAGGTAATGAAGAGTTTATAACAAGAGGGCTTGACTCTGATCAAACTGTTTCTGCAATTATTGCAACTGAAAAAATGTTAAATAATAATTTTTAATCATGAAACTTAAAATTGCTGCATTAGCTGGTGATGGTATTGGTCCTGAAGTTATCAGAGAGGCAATCAAAGTATCAAATGCCATTGCAAAAAAATTTAATCATAATATTATTTGGAATCATGCACTTACTGGAGCAGCGGCCATCGACAAATATGGTGACCCTTATCCATCTGACACTCATAATGTTTGTATAAATTCAGATGCTGTACTTTTTGGTGCAATTGGATTACCAAAATATGATAATAACCCATCTGCAAAGGTTCGACCTGAAGAAGGTCTTCTGAGGATGAGAAAAAAGCTAGGACTATATGCAAATGTCAGACCAACTTTCACTTTTAAATCTTTAATTGATAAATCCCCTCTAAAAAAGGAGAGGATTGATGGAACAGATCTGATTTTTTTACGCGAATTAACTGGAGGAATTTATTTTGGTGAAAAAGGAAGAAAAGATAGTGGGAACATTGCATATGATACATGTATTTACTCTAGAGACGAGATAACAAGACTTGCTAAAATGGGTTTTGAATTAGCTATGAAAAGATCAAATCGATTATGTTGTGTAGATAAAGCAAATGTTATGGAAAGTTCGAGGTTATGGAGAGAAACTGTTCAGGCTCTTGAGACAGAGTATCCAAACGTAAATGTTTCTTACGAATTAGTTGACGCTGTTGCAATGAGACTAGTTCAATGGCCTAACTCATATGATGTTTTAATTACTGAAAATTTATTTGGAGATATTTTAACTGATGAGGCTTCCGTTATCTCAGGGTCAATGGGGTTAATGCCATCAGCTTCATTAGGTGACGGAATTGCCTTGTATGAGCCCATTCACGGATCCTTCCCTCAAGCTACAAATAAAAACATTGCCAATCCTCTAGCAACAATTTTATCAGCTGCAATGATGTTTGAAATGAGCTTTAATTTAATTAACGAATCAAATTTGATTAAAAAAGCTGTTAATATTTCTCTTGAAAAAGGAATTCTTACTGAGGATATCGCTGATTCAAAGAAATCATTTAAGACGTCAGAGGTTGGTGATTTTTTGGTAAAGCTAATCAATGAACACTGAGGAACCTGATTCAATTTTTTGAGAAGACTTAATAAGGGAAACACCCTTTATTCCTGAAACTCCCAGAACTAAACACTCACTTGTAAATTTGTGTATTTTTTTGTTTCCAATATTGATGACTGCTACCACATCTTTTCCTATTAGTTCTTCAATAGAATACAGTTCAGTAATTTGTGCAGAGGAATTTAAAATCCCAAGAAAACCAAAATCAATTATTAATTTATAAGCGGGTTTTTTTGCTTCAACAAATTTCATTACTTTTAATATGGAACCGATTCTAATGTCAATTAAATTAAATATCTTCCAATTTTCAATCTTTTTTGAATCCATGTAAGTCAGATTTCACTAATTTTTATAAGTTCAACTTCAAAAACCAAGGAAGCATTTGGAGGAATAACTCCACCAGCTCCAGCACTTCCATATGCTAAATCACTAGGAATTACAAATTTTGCTTTAGCACCCTCACCTAACAATGCGATACCCTCATCCCAACCAGATATAACCTGTCCTACACCAATAGTAAAATCTATTGGTTGGTTTCTTTCATAAGATGAATCAAAAACAGTCCCATCTAATAGCATTCCTTTGTAGTGAACAAGTACTTTTTGTCCTTTCTTGGGTTTATTTTTATTTCCTACCTCCAGGATCGTATAATATAAACCTGAGGAAGACTTAGCCATACCCTCAATTTGTTTTTCGAATTCTTTTTTATCAGACTTGATTTTTTGGTGTTTTAAGTCATCCCCTTTCAATAAGAATTTCTCAAATGCATTACTTGGGTTCCATTTTTTTGCTTCTTCTCCAATCCTCAGGACATCAATACTATTGATTATATCTCCTTGTTCAATTTTATTTACAATCTCGATTCCTTCAATTACTTTTCCAAAAACGGTATGCTTCCCATCTAACCAATTTGTTGGAATATGAGTTATAAAGAATTGACTTCCATTTGTTCCAGGTCCAGCATTTGCCATGGATAAAACACCAGGAGAATCATGTTTTAATTCACTTGAAAACTCATCATCAAATTGATAGCCTGGCCCACCGGTACCTGAACCGTTTGGACAACCAGCTTGAACCATAAAATCTTTAATTACTCTATGAAATTTTATACCATTGTAATAAGGAACTCCCATCTCTTTATGGTTATTTTTAATCTTTCCCTCGACTAGACCAACAAAGTTTCCAACCGTTCCTGGTGTAATTTTATAGGTTAAATTGACAATAATGTCTCCTTTTGTAGTGTTAATTTTAGCGTATAAACCGTTTTCCATATTTAATTTTTATTAATTATTATTTAATCAACTAACAAAAAAATTAGTTGGCTATTTCAGATAAAAACTTTATTCTAAATAGTCTTAGTTCATCTTCTTCAAAATCATCCTCAAAATGATCAACTGCACTTTTTATATTATCGCTATCCGAATTCATAAAATAATTATGCAGCTCATCCTTAGAGTCGTCATCAAGAACCTCATCTACATAGTAATCGATATTTAATTTAGTTCCTGAAATTACAATAGTCTCCATTTCAGTAATCAATTTATTTAAATCCATTCCCTTTGAAGAGGCTATATCTTCCAAAGGAATTTTTCTGTCTATATTTTGTATCAAATATAATTTTAATGACGAGTTTGATCCTGTACTCTTCACAACTAAATCATCTTTTTTTATGATTTTATTTTTCTCAACATAATTATTAATTAAGTTTAAAAAAGGTTCTCCAAAACGTTTCGCTTTTCCTTCACTTACACCTACTATATTAGATAATTCAAGAATTTTTGACGGATACTTAATTGACATTTCTAATAATGAGTTTTCTTGAAAAACAACATATGGAGGAATGTTGTGTTTTTTAGCAATTTTTTTTCTTAAATCTTTCAAATCAGAGATTAAAATTTTATCATATACATCAACATCTGATCTTTTTAAATCAGATTTATCAATGTTCTTTGACTTGAGTTTGATTTTAATATTATAAGGTGATTTAATAAATTGAGAACCTTTTGTTGTCAACTTAATAATACCATAAGTTTCAACTTCTTTTATAATAAAGCCTAAAATAATTGATTGATTTATAAGTCCAACCCAAAATTTTTCATCTTTGTATTTACCTTGACCAAAAAAAGGTTTCAAATGAGTTTTGTGAGAAATTATTAATGCGTTAGTCTCTCCTATTAAAACTTTCGCTAATTCTTTTGTTTTGTATGCTTGTTTTGTTTTAGTCAAAACTGTGAGTAACAATAATAATTCTTTCTTCACCTCAATTGAGGCTTTAGGAAACATCATATTATCATCGTTTTCTGCACCATCTCCATTTTTAGAATCAAAACTTTCACCAAAATAATTTAAAATAAATTTTCTTCTTGAAATGGAAGTTTCTGCGTAAGCTGAAACATCATCTAGTAAATTTTTTCCTATTTCTTTTTCCGAAATCGGCTTACCGTCTAGAAACTTTTCCAGTTTTTCAATATCTTTTTTTGAATAAAATGCCAAACAATAACCCTCACCACCATCTCTCCCTGCTCTGCCAGTTTCTTGATAATAACTTTCAATGCTCTTTGGCATATCATTATGTATAACATATCTTACATCAGGCTTGTCTATTCCCATTCCAAACGCTACAGTAGCTACTATAACGTTACAATCTTCATTCAAAAAAGCATCCTGATTATTTGCTCTTGTTTTAATATCCAGACCAGCATGATAAGGAAGAGCCTTTATATTATTAACCTTAATAACCTCTGTTAACTCTTCAACTCTTTTTCTTGATAGACAATATATTATACCAGACTTCTTAGTATTTTTTTTTATAAACTTAATTATTTCGACATCAACATCATTGGTTTTGTTTCTTACCTCATAAAATAAATTTGGTCTATTGAATGATGACTTAAAGACTTTAGCGTTTTCGATATTTAAATTTTTCATTATATCTTCCTGTACTTTCGGCGTTGCAGTGGCAGTTAGGGCAATAATTATTGAATTTGATTTAATTTTATCAGTAATGGAACTTAAATTTCTGTAATCCGGTCTGAAATCATGACCCCATTCTGAAATGCAATGTGCTTCATCGATCGCAAAAAAAGAAATTTTTATTTTTTGGAGAAATAAAATAGTTGCTTCTTTTGTTAAAGATTCTGGTGCAACATATAAAAGTTTAGTTTTTTTGGAAATAATGTCATTTTTAACTTCCTCAATTTCGGATTTATTGAGGGAAGAGTTGTAAACATGCGCAATACATTTATTTTGAGATGAACCTCGAATAAAATCAACTTGATTTTTCATCAACGCTATCAATGGTGAAATGATAATTGCAGTCCCATCCATAATAAGTGCAGGTAATTGATAACATAACGATTTACCCCCACCTGTAGGCATAATTACAAAAGAATTTTTACCTTTTAATAAATTTTCAATAACTGGTTTCTGAAGGCCTTTAAAAGCTGAAAAGCCAAAAAAATTTTTTAAGCTTTGCTCTAAACTTACTTCACTCATCGAGATCGATGCTTATTCATAAATTAGCTACATTTGCATTAATAAATATACAATTTTCTTTTTGAAAAATTAAAAAATGTTTAAAGTTTGATGTCAAAGAAAAAGATTACTGAAAGAGCTAAAATGACAATTCTTATTGAGGCTGAAGCAATCAATAATTTAGTCAATTATATCGACGATAGTTTTTTAAAAGCTGTTGATATGATGTCAAATTCAAAAGGTAGAATTATTATTACTGGTGTTGGTAAAAGTGGAGTAATTGGAATGAAAATTGTAGCAACCTTAAATTCAACTGGTACTCCTTCGGTTTTTATGCATTCTTCAGATGCTATCCACGGAGATCTTGGTCTTATTCAAAAGGATGATATTATTTTATGTATTTCCAAAAGTGGAAATTCTCCTGAAATTAGAAGCCTTATTCCGTCCCTGAAAAAAGAAAAAAATATAATTATTGGAATGACTTCAAATCCTAATTCATATTTATCAAATAACTCTAAGTTAACTATAACCACTCCAGTAGCCAGAGAAGCATGCCCTAACAACCTTGCCCCAACTACCAGTACAAGTGTTCAACTGGCCATGGGTGATGCATTAGCGATGTGTTTATTAGAACTAAATGGATTTGAAGCTAAGGATTTCGCAAAATTTCATCCTGGTGGAACCTTGGGTAAAAAATTATTTCTTAACCTAGAAGGAATGATTAAAACTAATAATCCGCCCAGTGTAGACAGAAATGATTCATTAAAAAATGTAATTAACGAAATAACATCAAAAAGATTAGGTGCTACTGCTGTTCTTGAGGATGATTTTATATGCGGCATTATTACGGACGGTGATATAAGAAGAATGCTAGAAAACACTGAAAATTTTGAATATAAAAAAGCTTCCGATATCATGACAAAAAATCCAAAATGTATGAATCATGATACCTTAGCCATTGAGGCTGTTGATATGATAAATAATAAAAATATCAATCATATAGTTGTTTTAAAAAATAATAGGTATGTTGGGATTGTTCATGTATTAGACCTAATAAAGGAGGGTATAAGTTGATGAAAGATCCAAATCAAATGTCATTTCTAGATCATTTGGAAGAACTTAGATGGCATCTTATAAGATCTGTAATGTCAATTCTTATTTTAGGAACTATGGCATTTATTTTTAAGGATTTTATTTTTAACACATTATTATTTGGACCTAAAAATACCAACTTCGTTACCTACAGGTGGTTTTGTAACGTAAGTGAGATATTAGGACAAGGAAATAGTTTTTGCATTCAAGAAATGCCATTTAGAATTCAAAGCAGAACAATGGCTGGTCAATTTTCAGCTCATCTATGGACTTCAATCTTGGCAGGCTTTATTGTTTCTTTTCCATATGTGCTCTATGAATTATGGAAATTTATTAGTCCAGGATTAAATGAAAATGAAAGAAAAAACGCAAGAGGATTTATTCTTGTTGCCTCACTACTATTTTTTTTAGGTGTATTATTTGGTTACTATATTATTACTCCACTTTCAATAAATTTTTTAGGTAATTATTCGGTCAGTACGGAAGTTTTTAATGATTTTGACCTCTCCAGCTATATTGGCTTATTAAGGGCCTCTGTTTTAGCCTCAGGATTAATTTTTGAGCTTCCAATTATTATATATTTTTTTACAAAAATAGGATTAGTAACACCTAAATTTCTTAAATCAAATAGAAAATTTGCCCTGGTTATATTATTATCTTTATCTGCAATAATTACTCCACCCGATATAGCTAGTCAAATAATTGTTTGCATTCCTCTTTTGATTCTTTATGAAGTGAGTATATTTATATCAAAGATTGTCTATGGAAATCAAGAAAATAAATCTCAAGGACTTAGTTTATGAAATTAATAGCCGAAAACATTGAGAAATCCTACCGTGGCAAAGGATTAGATGATTTTTTTACAAAAAAAACAGTTGTGAATAAAGTTTCTTTAACCCTAAGACAAGGAGAGATAGTTGGCTTACTTGGACCCAATGGAGCTGGAAAAACAACATCATTTTACATGATAGTGGGGCTTATTAAACCAGATAATGGAAAAATATTCATTGATAATGATGAAATAACAAATTTTCCGATGTACAAGAGAGCTCAAAATGGTATCGGCTATCTAGCTCAAGAAGCTTCAGTTTTTAGAAAAATGAGTGTTGAAGAAAATATTTTAAGTGTTTTACAGTTAACTAACTTATCAAAAGCAGAACAAAAATTAAAAACAGAATCTCTACTCGACGAGTTTGGGTTGTTGCAAATAAGAAAAAACAGAGGCGACCTATTATCTGGTGGTGAAAGAAGAAGAACTGAAATAGCAAGAGCATTAGCGACTGATCCAAAATTTGTATTATTGGACGAACCTTTCGCTGGGGTTGACCCAATCGCAGTTGAAGATATCCAAAAAATTATATCTCATCTTAAAATGAAAAATATTGGAATATTAATAACTGATCACAATGTTCAAGAAACACTTGCAATTACCGATAAAACTTATCTTATGTTTGAGGGTAGAATTTTAAAAGAAGGATCTCCTGAAGAGCTAGCAAAAGATGAAATGGTAAGAAAAGTATATTTAGGAAAAAATTTTGAATTAAGAAAAAAATAGTTTGAACAATTATGTTTTATTGTACCAATTAATTGTGAAACCTCAATCGAATTGAAAAAAATAATTAATTTTAAAAGAAAACTTGCCAAATTCAACGATCTATGGTCTCCAAAGATTATATCTGAATTCAATGAACAGGAAATAAAATTAGTTAAACTCAAAGGGGATTTCGTTAGTCACAAACATGATAAAACGGATGAAGTCTTTATTGTATTGGAAGGAAAATTAAAAATAGAATTCAAAGACAAAATTGCCGAACTAAATAAAGGAGAAATGATCGTGATTCCTAGCGGAGAAAAACACAAGCCATTCAGCGATGAAGAATGTAAAATAATATTGATCGAAAGAAAAAATACTATTAATACTGGTGGTGAGGATCATTATTTGAAATCCCCAAATGATATTTGGATTTAAATAAATTGAAAGCTTCAGGACTGAAATAAAATCCAATTTCTAGATGCTGACAATAATAGATAAATAAAAATAATTATTGGAAAAGCTGCACCTTTGAAATAAAATATTAAGGGAATTGAGCATAAAATAAGTAAAATAGGATAAATCATTTTTTTGATTTCAAACCCCGTATTATTTTTTAATGAAAACAACCTCCAACTACTATTCATCAAAAAAACAAAAAGTAAGGTCAAAAAAATTAAAACATATGCCGACTTTAAGTAATATGATATAAATGTAAATGATGGATGATCTATAAATAAGGGTAAACTACAGAAAAATATTGCATTTGCAGGTGTGGGTAATCCAAAGAAATCATCTGATTTTGAGTCCCTAATATTAAATTTTGCAAGTCTGAATGCAGCGCCTATAGGAATGATGAAAGAGGTCATTGCTATTGGTGCAATTGAAATAGTAATCTCGTCAGAAAACAAGTTTATTTTATAATGATTTACCAAGACTCCACTTCTTAAAAATAGTTGATAAACAACTAAACCAGGAACGAAACCACTAGTTATTAGATCTGCTAGAGAATCTAATTGTAATCCTAATTTACTCGTAACATTTAGTAGTCTTGCTAAAAGACCATCAAATAAATCAAAAATAATGCCCAGAAGAACAATCATAAAAGCTGCCTCAAACTGATTTAAACTTACAAGTACTGATGCAACACAACCACAAAAGAGATTTGCTGCTGTTATGAAATTTGGAATATATCTTAGCATATTTTTGATTTACATAAATCAAAAAAACAAATATTTATGTTAATTGAAGCTAAAAAGTTTAAAAAAATTTAACTTTCGATAATAAATGAGACTAAATAAAATATATATACTATTATGTTTAATCTCTGCATCTTTATTTTATGCAGGATGGCCAAATAATGGAATTCCAATATTTCTATTTTTAATTTTTGTTCCTATTTTTTTTCTTCAAAAAAAAATCAATGAAGATGATAAGAAAAACAAAAATTTAAGAGTTTGGTTATATTCATATTTGGTTTTTTTAATGTGGAATTTATCAACAACATGGTGGTTAATAAATGCATCTATTTCAGGTATGATAATTGCAAATTTATTTAATTCTCTATTTTTTAGTTTTATTTTTTTATTGTTTCAACTAGGAAAAAAAAGACTTTCTTTAAATAGCTCGTATATATTATTTATTAGTTCGTGGATTTCGTTTGAAAAGCTTCATCTATATTGGAGTATTTCATGGCCTTGGTTAAATCTTGGTAATGGTTTTTCTGATTATATATATTGGATTCAGTGGTATGAGTTCACTGGAACTATGGGAGGCACATTATGGATTCTGATTTTGAATATTGGTTTCTTCGAAACTTTTAAGAACTACAGAAATTCATATACACTCTTATATTTTTTGAAGAACAGTTCAAAACTAATTATTGGAATTACAATACCAATAATAATTTCGTTGTTGATATATGTAAACCATGAAGATTCAGATGATAAGATAAAAATAGTTTCTGTTCAACCAAATATTGATCCATACAATGAAAAATATCGTTATTCGAACCCAGATTTATTAAAAATATTTGGTGATTTAATAAAAAAATATCACGGAAAAAATATTGATTATATACTTCTACCAGAAACATACTTTTCAAGTGGTTACGGGGAAAGATTAAGAACTTTTAATTTGAATGCGCTCGATAAAAAAATTAAATTATTACTCGAAAACATTGGAGAATCTCAACTAATAAGTGGAATACAATTTTATGATGTATACACCGATTTAGATAAAACATTAACATCAAATAAAGTAAGAAAAAATATGTGGATTGATTATTACAATTCAGCAATCTCTGTCTCCCCAGTAGCAAAAACAAATTTTTATCATAAATCAAAATTAGTTGTTGGAGTAGAAACACTCCCATACGCAAAATATTTGATGCCAATTATAGGAAAATTCATGATTGATTTGGGAGGTACAGTTTCTAATAGGGTTACCCAAAAAAAACGATCTGTTTTTAAACATCCCCAAAAACAAATAATTTCTGCACCTGTAATTTGTTACGAATCAATTTACGGAGAGTTTAATACTGAGTATGTTAGACTTGGCGCAGATTTTTTATCGGTAATATCAAATGACGCATGGTGGGGAAATTCACCAGGCCACAAACAGTTACTCAGCTATACAAGATTAAGGGCTATTGAAAATAGAAGAGCAATTGCCCGAAGCGCAAATACCGGGATTTCAGCACTTATAAACGAAAGAGGCGAATATCTCAAAAAACTAGATTACGGTTTAAAAGGGTCTATATATGGGGAAATTCCATTAGTGAAAAAAATCACATTCTACACTAAGTATGGGGACTTATTGGGAAGAATTAGTATTTTAATTTTTTTGATTTACTTCTTTATTGCTATTAGCGGTAGATTCACTCCAAAAATCTAATTTAATTTATGGGTTTGACGTAAAAAAAGCAGCAAATAGTTGTTCAATTTAATAAAGATTATATTTTTGCAAAAAAATAATTGTAATGTACTGGACATTAGAACTTGCTTCATACTTGAGCGACGCTCCTTGGCCTGCTACCAAAGATGAGCTAATAGACTTTTCTATTCGAACTGGCGCTCCTCTTGAAGTTGTTGAAAATCTACAGTCAATGGAAGATGAAGGTGACATTTATGAATCTATCGAAGAAATTTGGCCTGATTTTCCAACTGAAGATGATTATTTGTGGAATGAAGATGAGTATTAAATTCAATGGCTAATTTTGAAAGTCTCATTTTGAGATTTTTTTTTACGTAAATTTGAACGTATTTAATTCAATCTAATGAATTTTTTAAATAATATTCTCAAAACCTTTCTTGGAAACAAAGCAGAAAAAGATATATCAAAAATTAGACCACTTGTCAATGAAATCAACCAAATTCAAAAAGAATTCACAAGTATTGATAATGATAAATTAAGAGGTAAGACTGAAAATTTAAAAAATATACTTAATCAATCAAGAATAAAAATTGATAGAGAAATAAAAGAACTGGAGAATAAAATTCAGAATTCAGAAAATTTTGAAATTAATGATCAACTATATCAGAAAGTAGATTCTCTTGAAGAGGAAGCATACAAAATAATTCAAGAAAAATTAAATAATATACTCCCTGAGGCATTTGCAATAGTAAAAGAGACAGCCAGAAGGTTTAAAGAGAATTCATATTTAGAGGTGAATGCTAATGACTTCGACCGTTTATTATCTCCAAATCATGATTATCTTGAATTAAAAGGTGATAAGGCAATTTGGAAAAACCAATGGGATGCTGCTGGAAAACCAATTACTTGGGACATGGTTCACTATGATGTCCAACTCATTGGGGGTATTGCTCTTCATCAAGGTAAAATTGCAGAAATGCAAACTGGAGAGGGAAAAACATTAGTTGCAACTCTTCCTGTTTTTTTGAATGCGCTAACAGGCAGAGGGGTTCATTTAGTAACAGTTAACGACTATTTAGCTAAGAGGGACAGTGCGTGGATGGCCCCATTATTTCAATTTCATGGTCTAAGTGTAGATTGTATAGATCATCACAAACCAAATAGCAAAGAAAGAAAAAATGCTTATTTAGCAGACATAACTTATGGGACAAATAATGAGTTTGGATTTGATTACTTAAGAGATAATATGGCGCACAGGCCTGAGGATTTAGTTCAAAGAAAACATAATTACTCAATAGTTGATGAGGTAGATTCTGTATTAATTGATGATGCTAGGACACCACTCATTATCTCTGGTCCAACCCCTGAGGGTGATAAACATGAATTTAATCAACTAAAACCTCAGGTATCAGAGCTAGTTTCTAAACAAAAATCCCTTTTGAGTGGTTTGTTAGCGGAAGCGAAAATAAAAATAAAAGATGGTGATGAAGAGGAAGGAGGTAAAATTCTTTACACCGTTTTTAGAGGACTTCCCAAGAATAAAGCTTTAATTAAATATTTAAGCGAGGAAGGTGTAAAACAATTACTTCAAAAAAATGAAAACTTTTATATGCAGGACAACAATCGAAATATGCATATAATTGATGCAGAGTTATATTTTGTAATTGATGAAAAAAATAACCAAATTGATCTTACTGAAAAAGGTACAGAGTTGTTATCGAAAAAAAGTAATGACTCAAACCTTTTCATACTACCAGATATTGGCTCAGAAATTGCAAATATTGAATCTCAGGAACTAAAACCAGAGGATGAGGCAAAGAAAAAAGAAATTCTTTTCAAAGATTTTAATATAAAAAGTGAAAGAATTCATTCTATGAATCAACTACTTAAGGCATATACATTATTTGAGAAGGATATTGAATATGTTGTAATGGACAACAAAGTTATGATAGTTGACGAACAGACTGGAAGAATTATGGATGGAAGACGTTACTCAGATGGTTTACATCAAGCAATAGAGGCAAAAGAAAATGTCAAAATTGAAGCAGCAACTCAAACCTTCGCAACTGTAACTTTACAAAATTACTTTCGAATGTATAAAAAGCTATCTGGAATGACTGGAACAGCTATAACAGAGGCAGGAGAATTTTGGGAAATATATAAGCTTGATGTAATGGAAATACCCACAAACAGACCAATTGCCAGAAAAGACGAAAATGATTTAATTTACAAAACCAAAAGAGAAAAATATAACGCAATAATAAATGAAGTCACCCAGCTATCAAAAAGTGGAAGACCTGTTTTGATCGGAACAACTTCAGTAGAAATCTCAGAATTATTAAGTAAAACATTAACAATACGAAAAGTTAAACATAATGTTTTGAATGCAAAGTTGCACAAAAAAGAGGCTGATATAGTTGCTGAAGCTGGAAATCCTGGAGTAGTGACAATTGCAACAAATATGGCTGGTAGAGGAACAGACATAAAACTATCTGACATTGTAATTAATTCTGGAGGACTTGCAATTGTCGGAACTGAAAGACATGATTCAAGAAGAGTAGATAGACAATTAAGGGGTAGATCTGGAAGACAGGGTGACCCCGGAAGCTCTCAGTTTTTTATATCTCTTGAAGATAATTTAATGAGATTATTTGGATCTGAAAGGGTTGCAAAAGTAATGGATAAAATGGGGTTAGAGGAAGGAGAAGTAATACAACATTCGATGATGACTAAGTCCATTGAAAGAGCTCAAAAAAAGGTTGAAGAAAATAATTTTGGCATAAGAAAAAGATTACTTGAATATGATGATGTAATGAACTCTCAACGTGAGGTTATATATAAAAGACGAAGAAATGCACTAAGTGGGGATAGACTAAAATTAGACATCGCTAATATGTTATTCGATACTTGTGAAGATATAATTACCAAAAATAAAAACCTCAATGACTATAAAAACTTTGAGTTCGAAATAATTAGTAATTTTTCTGTGACCTCTCCTATTAAAAAAGATCTATTTGAAAGTATAGATGAAAACGACTTAATAGATAAACTATACACTTTTTTATTAAACTTCTACCAAGAAAAAATCAAATCTAATTCTAAAATAGCATTTTCAGTAATAAAAAATGTTTATGAAAGTCAAGGAAATAGATTTGAAAGAATTGTTGTTCCTTTTTCGGATGGAGTAAAGTCGATTAATGTGGTAACAGACCTAAAAAAAGCATATGAATCTAGAGGGAAAAAATTAGTTGAAGATTTTGAAAGAAATATTTCTTTAGCGTTTATTGACGATATTTGGAAGACACATTTAAGAAAAATGGATGAATTGAAACAATCAGTTCAACTTGCAGTTCACGAACAAAAAGATCCATTATTAATATATAAATTTGAATCTTTCGAATTGTTCAAACAAATGATTAATCAACTGAATAGAGATACTTTATCCTTTTTAATCAAAGGAAATCTTCCTTCTCAAAATGAATCATCTATTCAGGAAGCTAAACAAACAAAAGGAAACCAAAATTTGGCAACACAAAAAGACGAAATTTTAAATATAGATCAAGCAGCAGCAAAAAATAGGGATGTTGGTTCTAATGTGAGCCAAAACTATAACAAAACTGAAACTATTATAAGAGAAAAGCCAAAAATTGGTAGAAATCAGAAGGTTACAATTAAAAATATCAAAGATGGCTCCTCGAAAACAATGAAATACAAACAAGCAGAAATCCTAATTAATAGAGGAGAATGGGTTTTAGTAGAACATTAAATTCTTTGAAAAAAGAGATTTTTACTTTATTTGTAATAAAATTTGAATAATTATGGAGGCCTACATGAATGCCCTTTTAATCGCAATACCTAGTTTTAGCATTCTTGTTCTATTCGAAGTAGCATATGGACATTTTAAAGGTTTTCAGACTTACAGTTTTTCTGATACAATTACTAGTCTTACTTCCGGTATGACACAAATAATCAAAAACTCTTTAGGCTTAATTATTATATTAATTTCTTATCCATTTTTATTTGATAATTTGTCACTAATAAGATTAAATGATACATACATAGTTTGGATTTTAGCATTTATTTGTATTGATTTTGCTCAGTATTGGATTCATAGACTTAAACATAAAGTAAATATTTTTTGGAATATACATGTAATCCACCATAGCAGCGAGGAGTTTAACCTTGCGTGTGCACTAAGACAAAGTATTTCTAATTTAATTGGTTTTACAGCATTTTTTCTGATACCAGCTGCAATAATTGGAATTCCCTACAAAGTTATTTCTATACTTACCCCACTTCACCTTTTTGCTCAATTTTGGTATCATACCAGACATATAGGGAAATTGGGGATTTTAGAATATATAATCGTAACACCATCTCAACACAGAGTACATCACGCAATTAATCCGGAATACATAGATAAAAACCTTTCTGCAATTTTTTGTGTTTGGGACAGAATTTTTGGCACCTTTCAGGAAGAATTAGATGAAATTGAACCTGTATATGGTGTTTTAAAACCAGTTCAAACTTGGAATCCATTTTGGATCAATTTTCAGCATTTTTGGAGACTTTTAAGGGATGCATATTATACAAAAGATTGGAAGGCAAAGTTTTTAATATGGTTTAAACCTACAGGCTGGAGACCAAATGATGTGTTGAAAAAGTTTCCAATCAAAACAATAGAAAACGTTAATAAACAAATTAAATACAGAACTAAAGAAAATATTGAAAATAAAGTATGGATAATTTTTCAATTTATTGGTATTAATACCCTACTCTATTTTTTTCTAATTTTTTATGCTAGCCTAGACCCATCAAATCGTTTTGAGTTGGGCTTTATAGTTATGGTAAGTATTTTTGGGTTCACATCTTTCATGGATGGACATAGTTGGTCAAAAAGATTTGAGTTAATCAGATGTTCCTTAATTCTAATTTACTTTCTTTTTCCCATAAAGTGGAATTTATATGCAAACAATTCTAAAGTATTTATTTATTCAATATTGATCTATCTAACCTTCACACTAATAAGTTTACTTTTTATTTCTCCTCCAAAAAGACTTATGGATGGAACAAGTTGATTACATATTAATTGGACCCTCATACCCATACAGAGGAGGGATCGCAGAGACTCAAAATGAATTAGCACAAAGTCTAATAAATTCTGGGAAAAAAGTAAAACTCTACACTTTCAAAAAACTTTATCCAAATTTTTTGTTTCCGGGTAAGGATCAATATATTAAGAATAAATCCAAACCAGAATCACTAAACATAAATAGATTTATCCATAGTTACAATCCAATAAATTGGTTTCTAGTTTCAAAAAAAATAAATAATACAAATCCAAAAGTGGTTATATTTAGATATTATACTCCTTTTTTATCAATTTGTTATTACAATTTAATGATCCGATTAAATAATAAAATTAAATTGGTAGCATTAGTTGATAATTGGATTCCACATGAACCAAAATCTTTTGATAAAATTTTAAATAAACTTTTTTCAAAAAAAATAAATAAATTTCTAACATTGTCAAGCAATGTCGCATCAGAGTTAAAAAAGGATAATAAATTTCCGGTTTTTTCGGGTTTTCATCCTATAAGTAAAAGTCTACCAAAAAAATTGCCAAAATCAGATTCAAGAAAAAAATTAGATTGGGATATTAAGAGTCCAATTGTTTTATTTTACGGATTAATTAGATCATATAAAGGTTTAGATTTATTAATTAAATCTTTTGACGAACCTCCTCTAAATAGGTCAAATGTAAAACTTGCCATAGTTGGGGAATTTTATGAACCAATTAACAAATACAAAAAATTAATTGCTAAATTAAAATTAGAAAATAGAATTTATATAATACCGAAATTTGCAAATGAGGAGTTAACGCAACTATGTTTTTCATCTGCTGACATGATATCATTAACATACAAATCTGCAACTCAAAGTGGTGTTATTCCGTTAGCATATCATTACAGAACGCCAGTTTTAGCATCTAATCTTTTAGGGTTGAAAACACCTATAGAAAAAGATAAAACCGGAATGATATGCTCTCAAAACCCTGTTGATATATCAATTAAAATCGATAAAATGTTGAATTCAAATGAAAAAAAGTTTTTTATAAAAAATATAGGATCCTCAATTAAATATTACACTTGGAATAAATATTCAAAAGAGATTATTAATTTTATAGAATAAGTAAATGTCATGATAAAAAAGAAAATTTTTTTAATATTTAGTTTTTTGTTATCAAGCTCATGCCAGGGAAATCAGGGTATTATTAAAAATGAATTTAAAAATTCACCACCAAAGAAAATTAGTTATTTAAATAAAGAAAAAGCATACTTTGCTTCAGGTTGTTTTTGGTGTGTTGAAGCCATTTACGAGAGTGTTTATGGTGTTGAAGAAGTTTTTTCAGGCTATGCTGGTGGAAACACAAATAACCCAACTTACAATAGTATCGGAACAGGTCAAACTGGACATGCCGAATCTGTTGAAGTAATTTATGATCCTTTAAAAGTATCATTTAAAACCCTTGTTAATGTATTTTTTGGATCACATGATCCTACTTCTATTAATAGACAAGGGCCTGATGTTGGAAGTCAATACAGATCTATAGCATTTTTCACAAATAAGGAAGAGCAAGAAATAATTAATAAAAAGATTGATTCATTAACGAAAAATAAAACTTATCAAAAACCAATAGCTACAGAAGTGAGAAAAATTAAAAAATTTTACTATGCAGAAGATTATCATCAAGATTATGAAAAACTAAACCCAAATAACCCTTACGTGAGAAATATATCGGTACCCAGATTAAACAAATTCAAATCTAAGTTCAAAAATATTTTGAAAGAAACTCATTAAAAAACTTTCAGATATTTTTTTGAAAATAAATAAAAGGAATATCCTGACAATATCCCAAAAAAAGCACCAGAGATAACATCAAATGGATAATGAACGCCGATATAAATTCGACTGTAAGACACTAAGACCGCAACAGAAATTAAAAAAATAGGGATTTTTATTCCGTTCTTTATATATAACATAGAAAAAAAAGAGGCTAAGGCAAAGGAATTTGATGCATGAGCTGAAAAATATCCATAAAGCCCACCACAGCTTGACTTTAATAATCTAATTATACCTATTAAATCCTCCTCATGACATGGGCGAAGTCTTGAGAAACTATATTTAAAAAAATTTGTTGTCTGATCAGTTAATAATATCATTAATAATATTGTAAATACAAGCAAAGAAAATCGTTTTAGATTTGTTTTGGATAAGTAAATGATTGAAAAAATAAAATAGATAGTAAAATTTAAAATTTTATTTGTCATTACTAACCAAAAAAAATCATATTCACGCTTACCCAAAGAGTTCAGATAAATGAATATTTCTCTATCTAATTCAATTAAATTTTCAATCATCAAACAAATAAATTATTATTGATTAATTTTTTTGTAAGGTATTGAAATCTCATCAATAAGAAAATAGAAGAAAAGGTTAATCCAACAAGTAAGCCAATCCAAATACCCACTACCCCATATTCAAATTTAATTCCAAATGAATAAGAGATAGGAAATCCAATTAGACCATATGAAATGAATGTAATAAGTGCTGGTAAGTTTACATCTTGAAGCCCTCTTAATGCACCAATTACGACCGATTGTATACCATCAGAAATTTGAAAAAAAGCTGAAATCAATAATAGATTTGAAGATAATTTCACAACACTAAAAACATCAGAAGAATCAATTATATTTTTTGAATCAAGATAAATCCATGGAAGGTCTTGATGAAAAAAAATAAATATGAAACAGAATAAAATATCAAACATAAAAATCAATAAAAAAACTGATATAGCAACTCTCCGTAATTCAATAAAATCCCTTTTCCCCTTTTGATTTCCAACTCTAATCATTGCCACAACACTCAATCCCATAGCAAACATATATGTAATTGTAGAAAGGTTTAATGCGATTTGATTAGCTGCTTGTGGATTTTTCCCAAGTAATCCAGACATCCATATGCAACATGTAAAAAATGTAATTTCAAAAAACATAATCGCGGCACTTGGTAAACCAATTTTAAACATTTTTTTAAATAATATCATTTCAACTTTACTAAAACTTAAGCCTTTTAAATAAGGTGTAAATTTGGGGTCAATTAATAAATAGATAACCATAAATATCAATGCGAGAAATCTAGAAATCATAGTTCCTATTGCTGCACCTTCAATTCCCATTTCTGGTGCCCCCCAATTTCCAAAGATCAACACATAATTTAAAATAAGGTTTATCAAATTAGCCAATAAACTAGCATACATTGAGGGCTTAGTGTATGAAAGTCCATCAGAAAATTGTTTTAATGATTGAAAAATCAATAGTGGAAGTAGTGAAACTGCCACCCAAAATAAATAGTCATATGCCATTCCAACAACTGCGGCAGGTTGACCCATTTTATATAAAAGAGGTTGAGTAACAAATAGACAAATAAATAAAATAAAACCTAAAAAAAAACACGAATAAAGACCATGAATAAATACCTCTCTTCCTTTATGTATATTTTTCTCCCCATCAGTTTCGGCAATTAACGGGGTTATTGCGGTAGAAAATCCAATACCTATTGCCATAGCAACCCAAAAAAAACTGTTACCCAAAGAAATAGCAGCTAATGAAGCCGTTCCAAGCTGCCCAACCATTATGTTATCTGCTAATTGAATAAAGGTATGTCCAAGAAGTGCTGTAATAACAGGTATAGCAAGTTTTATATTGTAGGTGAATTCCTTTGTGTAAGAAGATAATATCATTTACATATTTTTGGCAAATTTATACTTTATAAACCAAAAGTATCTACCAGATATATTAAACTAGTCATTGCTGCTGCACCTAATTCAAGTTCTCTTCTATTTACATTTTTAAATACATCTTTTGCTGAGTGATGAAATTGAAAATATTTTTGTGAGTCGGTTGATAAACTTGATAAGACTGTTCCAAGTGGTTTTAGAAAATTAATATCTGCACCTACGCTACCAACAAAAAAATTATCAGTGAAAAAGGGTTTTAAATAGCTACTCCACTTATTAATCTTATTAAATTCTATCTCTGAAGAATCAAAAGAAAAACCTCTCGGAGAAAAACCTCCTGAATCTGATTCTAGTGCAAATAAATGATCCTCATTATTTTTAATTGAATTTGCTAGATATTTTTTTGCTCCTCTCAAACCATTTTCTTCATTCATAAATAAAACAACCCGAATGGTGTGACGAGGTTTATAATCTAGTGAGATAAAATTACTTAAAACTTCCAGGGACTGAACAACACCAGCACCGTTATCATGGGATCCATCACCTAGATCCCAAGAATCTAGATGAGCACCAATAAGTATTATTTTTTTGGGATATGCATGGCCTTTTATTTCACCTATGACATTATGAGACAAGACATCCGGGTAATTTTTACAATTTTGCTTAATAAAAAAATTTAAATTTGGATCTAAGTTTACCATTGAGCTTAGTAGATTAGCACCATTTGTACTTATAGCTAAAGAGGGAATCCTTTCTCTTAACTTAGTTTTTCCATAACTCATTGAGCCTGTATGTGGGAAATCATCATTAGACAGATTTAAAGAACGTATAACTACTGCTTTTGCACCATATTTTATTGCTTCAGTTGCAGCATTTATTCTTATGTTAACTAGATCTCTGTAAGCTAAAAAAGTATTTATTCGTTTTGGATCCATAGACTTATTAAAAAAAACAATTTTTCCTTGAACTTTATTTTTTCCATAATTTTTCAATTCTTCGAATGATTTTACCTCAATTACTTGGGCTCTTATTCCTTTACTTGGAGTAGAAATAGACCCCCCTAAAGCACAAACTGGTACGTTTATTGAATTACCTGTGGAACTCTCAATACTTGCATATTCAAAACTCCCCCTGACCCATTTTGGAACCATAACTGGTTCTAACCAAACCTCATCTAAGTTGAGGTTTTCTAACTCCTTTTTCACCCATTGAACTGCTCTTTCTGCTCCTAGTGATCCAGACAATCTACTACCAATGTCATTCGAAAGATATTCAAGTCTGTTGTAACTACTTCCGTTAGTAAGCGAGTAATTATAAAAGTCCCTAATTTTTAATTCAATCTCGTTATTTTCCTGTGTAAATAGATAACATTGAAAAAAAAATAAAATAAAAAAATAACGAAGCATGTTTAAATTACTTTTTAGCAAACTTAGTTATATTATCCCTAGTTATTGGATTATTCCCTAGAATCAAAAGTCTCTCAACAACATTTCTTAATTCACGAATATTTCCTGACCAAGGATAATTTTTAAGGGAATCGATTGCTTTTGAATCAAAGGTTTTTTTCTCTAGACCTTGATCTGATGATATTAAATTGACAAAATGATCAACTAATAAACCTATATCATCTTTCCTATCTTTTAAAGGGGGAACATCAATAAGTATAACTGCTAACCTATGAAATAAATCTTCTCTGAAATTCCCATCTTCAATTTCTTCATTTAAATTTTTGTTTGTGGCAGCAATGACTCTTACATCAACACTTATATCCTTATTTCCGCCTACACGTTGAATTTTATTTTCCTCAAGAGCTCTTAATACCTTAGCTTGAGCTGCTAAACTCATATCAGCAACTTCATCTAAAAATAATGTTCCTTTGTTTGCTGACTCAAATTTTCCGGCTCTATCCTTTATTGCTGAGGTAAAGGACCCTTTAATATGACCGAATAACTCACTTTCAATTAGTTCAGATGGTATCGCAGCACAATTAACCTCAATAAAAGGGGCATTCGACCTTTTACTTTTCTCATGGATATTATGAGCTACTAATTCCTTTCCAGTACCATTATCGCCTGTAATTAGAACACGAGCGTCTGTTGGAGAAACTTTATCAATAAGCTCATGAATCTTTCTTATTGCAACTGAGTTTCCAACCATCTCATATTTCTTTTCAACCTTCTTTTTTAAAATAATATTTTCATTAACCAGACTTTTCCTTTCCAATGCATGTCTAACTGAGTTAAGTAGTCTATTTAGATCTGGTGGTTTTGATATAAAATCATAGGCACCAAGCTTCATTGCCTCAACTGCAGTTGAAACATTTCCATGACCTGTAAGCATTATGAATGGAAGTGTTTTTTTTGAGATTTTTACTTTTTCAAGGACTTCTATACCATCTAATTTAGGCATTTTGATATCACATAAAACAAGATCATAATTGTTGTTGCTTAGCATTTTTAATCCATCTTTTCCGTCAATGGCCTCGTCGACCTCAAATAACGAGTCTTCTTCAGTTAAAATTCTTACAAGAACCCTTCTGATAGGTTCTTCATCCTCAATAATTAATATTTTAGCCATTATTTAAATTAAGTGTTTGTATTAATTAGTTTAACTGTTCTTTGAGGAAATGGAATTTCAATACCATTTTCTTTAAAAAATTTGTTCATTGAAAATCTTAAATCACTTTTAACTTTATGAAGATTAAAGCTATTTGACATGGAAAAAACCAAAGTAAAATTTAGAGAACTTTTACCAAAATCATCAAATAAAACAAAAGGCCTTTTATCTTTATGAATCAGAGGGTGCTCAAGAGCTATTTCAATTAATTTATCTTTTAACATATTTACATTTGTATCATATGAAACTCCAAAAGAAACTGATTCTCGAATCAAGGACCCGTTTTCAGTCCAATTATATAAAATTTTTGTCAAAAACATATGGTTCGGAATGATTAACACCTTATTATCTCTTGTAACTGCTCGTGTAGTTCTCAGCTTAATATTCTCTACTTTTCCAATCTGTCCATCAATTTGTATTATATCTCCAACATGAACTGTCTGATCAGCAATAATAAAAACCCCAGAAATAATATCTTGAATAAAAGTTTGAAGAGCTAAACCTACTCCAACAAGAAGTGCAGCAGATGCAGCTAAAAAACCGGTTAAATCGATCCCTATAGTATTAATTGTTATTAGTGCAACGACTACGTATACAAAATAGTTAAAAAAAGAAAAAATACTCTCAAATTTGATTTTAGCATCCTCAGATAACGCTTTGTAAACAATTTTTTTTACTGTCTTTAAAAAAAGCCATGTAATGAAAAAAGCTAATAAAATAATTAGTATTGCTTTAGGGTTTAGAATTATTGAATCACCTATGGAGATTTCCTTGCTTAAAAATTTTTTAAATGGGTTTTGAATCAAAAACATAGACTATTATACAAAAACAAAACTAAAACTCAAGATAATTTTAAAAAAATTTATGAAAGTATAATGATTTGAAAATCTATGAAAACATATCTTTCACCTTTTCAAAAAAAGATTTATCTGACTTATCTGGTTTTGGCTCAAAATTATCGTCATCAATCATACTTTGAAAAAATTTTTTTTGTTCTCTACTAAGTACTTTGGGTGTCCAAACATTAATATGGACTAAAAGGTCACCTGTTGAGTATCCATTAATGTCGGGAAGACCTTTTCCTCTCAATCTCAATGTTTTACCAGACTGAATTCCTGAGTCCAACTTAATCCTTACTTTACCATTTAAAAGTTGTATGTCTTTTGATATCCCTAATACTGCCTCAGATATACTGACATAAACATCTAAATGGAGATGCTGGCCCTCCCTGATAAAATTTTCATGTGGGCGTTCACTAATTAGTACCAATAAATCCCCTGAAACTCCATTTGATAAAGCAGCATTTCCTTTGCCTGTAACCTTCAATTGCATTCCTTCTTCAACTCCAGCAGGAATTTGTATTGATACTGTTTCTTCCTCTTGAATCATACCTTGTGAGTCGGATCCAGGCGGTCTGTTTGAAATAGTTTGTCCTGAGCCCGCACAGGTGTTACATGGAGATGAGGCTTGCATTCTACCCAATATGGTATTTGTTATTCTGGTAACTTGACCTGTACCATTACAGTTAGCGCAATTAGAATATTCTATACCAGGCGCTTGTACTTTTCTTTTAACCTTGACTTTTTTGTCGACTCCTGATAATATTTCTTCCAATGAGAGAGAAACCTTTATTCTTAAATTACTGCCTCTTCTTTGAGTAGATCTCTGTTGCCCAAATCCACCTCCACCAAAACCACCAAATGCTCCACCAAAAATATCACCGAACTGGCTAAATATATCGTCCATGTTCATTCCAGATCCAGATCCAAAACCACCATTTTCAAATGCGGCATGTCCATATTGATCGTATTTTGATTTATTTTGAGGATTACCAAGGATTTCATATGCTTCAGCGGCCTTTTTAAAATTTGCTTCTGCATCTTTATCTCCCGGATTTTTGTCAGGATGGTACTTAATGGCCGTCTTTCTGTAAGCTTTTTTTATCTCATCGGCTGAAGCACCTTTGGAAATTCCTAATATGTCATAAAAATCTTCTTTCATGATATTTTATTTACCTACTACGACCTTGGGATATCTAATTATTTTTTCTCCCAGTTTATATCCCTTTTCAACGACATCTATGATTCTTCCAATTTGCTTTTTGTTTTTTGATTGTATTTGGGTAATTGCCTCGTGTATTTCTGAGTCGAAAATATCATTAATTGAAACCTCAACTTCAGAAAGGCCATTGGATTTGAGAATTTCTCTCATTTTGTTAAATATTAAATAAAGACCTTGGATATTATCTGAATCATCTGTTTTTTTTATTTGGTTTTTCGCCCTATCGAAGTCATCTATTACAGGAATCAAAGCTGACATTAACTCATGATTTGCAGATTTGAATAAATCAATGCGTTCTTTAGTCGTACGTTTTTTATAATTTTCAAATTCAGCAAACAAACGTAAAAACTTTTCTTTTTCATCTGCTAACTCTTCATTTATTTTTTTTAAGTTGGCAGATTGATCTGTCTTACTAACTTTTTTCAAGTTTTTTTTGGGAATCTTACTTGTTTTTGGTTTGTCTTTGGATGATTTAGACATGATTGATTTTTATTATAATACAACAAAGGTTCTGCCATTCTTTTATTAGTGCCATAATGTCACTTATTTAACTTTAAAATTATCTATTGCATTTTTAAATAGAGGATACCTGAATTTGTATCCAGTTCGTTCAATTTTTTTTGAGCTAACTTTATGACTGCTTAATAACAACTCACTTCTCTCACTCAAAAGAAGTTTAATCAAAAGCTTAGGAACATTTGGAAAAATCAGCGGTTTATCTAGAAAGTCAGCCAGGTACTTAATCAATTCATTTTGAGTTATTGGATTAGGTGCTACACCATTTATTACACCCTTAATATTATTTTCAATTATATGCAGAAAAATTTCACATATATCATCAATATGAATCCATGATTGCCATTGTTTTCCACTCCCAAAAGCTGAACCTAAACAAAATTTTATTGGAGGAGCGATCTTGGATAAAATTCCACCCATATCTGAAATCACAAGCCCAATTCTAACAATGGATAAATTTTGAGTATAAATTTCAAGTTCTGAGATGGAATTTTCCCATTTTTCAACAACTTTTTGAAGGAAAGTTTCTGGTACACATAAATCAGATTCATCGAATAATTTATTGCTATCAGAATAATATCCAATAGCCGATGCAGATATTATGCCTTTTAGATTGATTTGAAGATCAATTAAAGCATTAGATATTAAATTAGCTGATAAAACTCTACTTTCTATAATTTGATTTTTATATCTACTTGTCCATCTACCTGATATAGATTCTCCAGCTAGATTAATTAGGTGCGTCACACCTTTAAAAGCATTTAAATCTATAATACCTTTGATGGGCTTCCAATAATAACCTTCACCCCCAGGAATAGAATTTATTTTCGATTTTTCAGATGTAAGAAAATTAACTTTATAACCTTTCTTTAATGCTTTTCTAATAATAACTTTTCCAATTAAGCCAGTGGCTCCAGTAACAAGAATTTTCATTTCAATCAAAAATAATAGATTATTTTTTTAATGCTCTTAACATTTCTCTTTTTCGAGAAAAGCCAGGAATTTTTTCTACTTTAACATCAAAGGATTCGACTGCTCTTCTAACAATTCCCTTTGAACAATATGTTACCCAAACACCATTATTATTCAGAACATCAATTGATTTTTTTAATATATTTTTTTTCCATATTTGTGGTTGAGCATGAAATGCAAATGCATCATAAAAAAATATATCATAAGTATTATCAAATTGATATATAAAAAAATCAGCATGAATTTTATGAATTGAAAAAAAAGAAGTTAAACTAAATTCAGAGTCCCATGCAGCTGAATAAACAAAATTATCACTAGTTGATAGTTTTCTTGGTTTAATTACTTCAATTTGGTTTGCAGTGAGAGGAAATTTATCAATTGTATGATAAACAACTTTCAACTTATTTTTTTCAGCATATCTCTTCGCTAAAAGTGCATTTAAACCAGTTCCGTATCCTAATTCGAATATTCTGCATATTTTTTTTTTGTTCTTTTCAAACCAATAATTAAGTCCGTTATTTATATAAACATGAGTTGATTCTGAATAAGCCCCGTTTTTTGAATGATAACATTCATTAATTGTCGAATCATAGTAAGAAAAGCTTCCATCAGCAGTAATTATTTTCTCTTTCATTTAATAAAGAAAATGATTTTACACCATTTTCTATGCATATTTTTAATTTTTAGAAAAAAAAAATAATAATTATGATCTAAAATAAATTACTTTTATTTTATTTATCAAAAAATTTAGTTGTGGAAATTATAAAAAATGATAATCCAAAATTTAACAAGGTAGACTTTGAAAATTTATCCTTTGGAGAAACTTTTACTGATCATATGTTCATTTGTGATTTTTTGGATGGCAACTGGGTTGATCCAAAAATTATTCCCTATCAAAATATCTCAATTGACCCATCCACAAGTGCACTTCATTATGGTCAAGCAATTTTTGAAGGCATGAAAGCATACAAAGACCATAATAATAAGGTATGGTTATTTAGACCTGAGGATAATTTCGAAAGATTGAATAAATCTTGTAAAAGAATGAAAATTCCTGAAATTCCTAAAGATATTTTTATGAACGGTTTAAAAAAATTAGTTTCAATTGACTCTGACTGGGTTAAACCAGGAAATGGAAACTCACTTTACATAAGACCTTTCGTTTTCGCAAGTCAGGCTACAGTTCAAGCTTCGCCCTCAAGTGAATACAAGTTCATAATCATTTGTTCACCTGCTAAATCTTATTATAATGAATCCAAATTCAACGTTTTAATTTCTGAGAAATATAGTAGAGCTTCAAGTGGTGGAGTAGGATTTGCAAAAGCTGCAGGGAATTATGGCAGTTCTTTTTACCCTACTTCAATAGCTCAAAATAAGGGGTATCATCAAATAATTTGGACTGACTCAAATGAACACAAATTTATTGAAGAAGCTGGAACAATGAATATTTTTTTTAGAATAGAAAATAAATTAATCACTGCTCCCACAAATGATAGGATTCTTGATGGAATAACGAGAAAAAGTGTGATACAAATAGCTAAAGATATTGGAATAGATGTTGAGGTCAGGCCTTTTACTGTGGATGAATTAGTTGCAGCAGTAAAAAATAAATCTTTAAAAGAAATTTTCGGAGCTGGAACTGCGGTTGTGATTCTCTCAATTTCAGGTTTTGGTTATAAAAATATTGATTATGATATTAAACCAGTAAAAGAATCTTACGCAGAAAAAATAAAAAAAATTATAACCGACATTCAATACAACAGATCGGATGATAAGTTTGGTTGGAGAAGTGAAGTTTAATTATTATAATCTTTCAGTATATCTTTAATATTAGGTTTGAAATAATTGGGTCCTTTCAATACTTTTCCATCTTCGCGATAAATAGGTTTACCATTTATATCTAGTTTGCTCATATTACTTTCCTGTATGGCATCAAAAACCTCCTCTATCTTATGTTGCATACCGTGAGTTATAATTGTACCACATAGAATATATAACATATCACCCAAAGCATCTGCAACTTCAATTAAATCGTTATTCATAGCAGCTTCATAATACTCTTTGTTCTCCTCATACATTAATTTGTGTCTCAGTTTAATTATATCCCTTGGAACTTTTACCGTGGGAGTGTCTGACATATCAATATTAAATGCCTTATGAAATACTTTTACAAAATTTATTGGTTTTTCGATCATTATTTATGTTAGATTATAGGTTAATTTACTTATGGTTTAATTAATTTTAAATTAAAAAATAATGTTTACTTCAGGACAACTTGTTTTCGCATTAGCATTCGTAATAATATTTACACTAATACTAGTTTATTCTTATGCACAAGATAGAAAAAATCAAAAAGAATATTTCAAAGGAAGTTTTAAGATTATTCTTTTTATGATTTGTCTTACCATCTCATTATTTTTAATAAAAAAATATACGCAGAATTAACTCGTAAAAAATTGAAGAAATATAAATTAATATTGTTTTTTATAGTTTTTGTATCAATAATTCTAATAATAAATGATTTGTCATACAATCAATATGAATATCATGGAAAACAAATTCACGAAGGTGGGTTTTATTTAGGTAAAATTTTATCATCATCAAAAAAAAATTTCGATAAAATAAAAAATATTGAATTTAAAAATCTTGAGAAATTCATCACTCAAAATAGATTATCTAAAAATGGTAATAGATTTGTTATTTACACATTAAGAACAGAAAAAAAAATTCAATCTATTATAGCTATTCCTGTTACAGACTGTCCAAAACTAAATTTATACCCAAAAATGGTATGCAATTACTTTCCAAAGCAAGACGTTATTGGGTTGTCTTATAATGGACATATGATAAATAGAGATCAAGCATGGGAAATATTGGATAATAAATTACTTAAGGAAAATAAAAAAATTTTTAATGCTCCATTCGAAGTTCTTTGGTATGGACCAACTGAAACTGTAGATTCAACTGAATGGATTACTGGAATTTATTATCCAATAAGATGAATACATTTAAGAATCTTTTACTTGTTTTTTTGGGAGGAGGTATAGGGTCAATGTTGAGATATCTTGCTGGAAAGTTATTCAATTCGGTTGGTAATGTATTTCCGTGGGGAACTTTTATAGTCAATATAGTAGGTTGTTTTATTATTGGTTTTGTGACAAATATACTTTTAAAAAACTTTCGCTCCGATTGGATTATTTTTGGTGTTTTTGGCATATGCGGAGGACTTACAACTTTTTCAACATTTAGTCATGAAGCCTTTGTTATGATAAAACATCAAAATTGGATTTTATTGATCTCATATATCACTTCGAGCATAATTATTGGACTAATTATGGTTAGATTAGGATATTTATTATGCCAAAGCTTATTTTAGAATAATTATTCATTGAATTTAATATTTTATTAAATTTTTTATAAATAAAAGATATTAATTTTGTGAAATTCATAAAAAAATAGCATACATAATTACCATATCCCCAAAAATATTTTTTTTTTTAAAATTCTTTCAAAAAGAAAATATTAATTAAAATAATTTTGATCTCAAATTAAAATAAAAATGAAAAAAATTGAAGCTATTATTCGCAAATCAAAATTCACAGATGTAAAAAAAGCTCTACATGATGTAGAAGTAAATTTTTTTAGCTATTGGGACGTCACTGGAGTTGGTAATGAAAAAGAAGGACATGTCTACAGAGGAATATCATATAGTACTTCAGAAATACAAAGAAGATTTCTATCAATAGTTGTGAATGACAATTTTGTCCAACCGACTATTGAGGCAATTTTAAAGTCAGCTGCAACTGAAAATATCGGAGATGGGAAAATTTTTATTCTTCCAGTAGAAGATGCATATAGAATTAGAACAGGCGAAAAAGGTAAAGGATCATTAAATTAATATAATATCAAATAATAATGGAAACAACAATTTTAACAGTTAATAATGTGTGGATGATGATTTGCACAGCTCTTGTGTTTTTTATGCATTTAGGATTTTCGCTACTTGAGATAGGGTTAACAAGAAGAAAAAATACAGTGAATATTTTATTTAAAAATTTTTTTGTGATAACAATTGGACTACTACTATATGCAATTGGGGGATTCAACCTAATGTATCCTGGATTTGAGGACGGAGAGGGTTTATTGAAATTTGCTGGTTTTGGAATTTCAGTACCTGAAGGAGGTATGGGATTTGGATATGCTGATGGGGGTTACACTTGGTGGACAGATTTTCTATTTCAAGGAATGTTCGCTGCAACTGCAGCAACAATTGTTTCAGGAGCAGTTGCAGGTAGAATCAAATTAACCTCATTCATGCTCTTTACAATTTTTTACGTGGGATTAGTTTATCCTATTGTTGGTGCATGGAAATGGGGTGGTGGTTTTCTTGATCAAATGGGATTCTATGATTTTGCTGGATCAACTCTGGTTCATTCAGTGGGTGGATGGGGTGCCTTAATTGGAATTTACTTATTAGGTGCACGTATTGGCAAGTTTGACGATAACGGAAATCCACGAGTAATCCCTGGTTCAAATATACCACTGGCTGCTGCTGGAGTCTTGATACTTTGGTTAGGATGGTTTGGATTTAATGGAGGCTCTGTTCTCTCAGCTGATCCAACCCTGACATCACTTACACTAGTTACAACTTGTTTAGCTGCAGCTGCAGGTGGGGTTGGTTCTGCACTGTTTTCTAATCTAATGTATAAAAACTATGATTTAACAATGTTTATGAATGGTGTCTTAGGTGGTTTAGTTAGCATTACTGCCGGTGCAGATCAAATGAGTCCTACTGATGCAATCATCATAGGATTAATTGGTGGTATTATCATTGTCTTGGGAATAACCTTTATAGATAAATTAAAACTCGACGATCCTGTTGGAGCTGTGACAGTTCACTTAATATGTGGTATCTGGGGAACACTTGCAGTTGGAATATTCGGACAAATGGCTGGTATTGATCAATTTATAATTCAACTCAAATCAATTGTAATTATTGGTGTCTTTTGCTTAACATGTTCGTTTATAATTTTTTATTCAATTAAAAAGACAATTGGATTAAGAGTTGATAAAGATCATGAAATTAAAGGACTAGACATCACAGAACACGATGGTATGGAGGCATACGCTCAATAATATTAAAATTAAAAACAATAATACTAAAATTAAAAACAATAATACTAAAATGAAAAACTTAAAAATAACAATCAAATGTTTGTTAATCTTCACCTGTTTTTTCTTTGGAAACTCTCAAGAAACAGATAATAATTTAGCACCAAAGTTTATTACATCAGGATCAGTTGATACATACTATAGAAGTTNAACATCTGCNCCNAATTCATCNTTCGCTCAATATCCTGGTTTTTCTATGGGCATGGCAAATATTATAATTTCCTATGAAGGNGAGAAATCAGGTTTTGTTGCAGATTTTGTCTATGGTCCAAGAGGATACGATGCTGTATTTAATTCNCCTCAAGACGAAACTGGAGCTGCTAGTGCNAATATCATAAATCAACTTTATATATACTACAACATTNATGATAGCTTTACATTGACTNTAGGTAATTTCAACACTTTTTTAGGGTATGAAGTTATTTCACCTGTTGCNAATTTTAATTATTCAACNTCATATATGTTCTCATATGGACCTTTCTCACACGCNGGTATAAAAGCTGATTTTGTTTTGTCTGATGATATATCTCTATTGCTTGCTATTATGAATGATACTGATTACACTGAAACTCAACCATTAAACCCTTTGACAGGAGATATGAATGATTATACATTTGGTGCTCAACTTGGACTTTTTGGACAATACTTAAACTTTATATCTGGTGACGGATATAGCCATATTGATTTTACTGGTGGTTTTGATATTTCAGATAGCTTTTTCCTAGGTGTTAACGCAACATCGTTTAATGGAGATAATAATTCAGGATCATTNTCTGGTGTAGCCTTATATCCACAGTTAGCTCTGTCAGATAATTTTACCATNGGAGCTAGATATGAAGCGTTTTCTGAGACTGACGGTGGTGTAGGTGCTATAGATGGTGATGCTATTTCTNGTAAACAAGATCTTGANAATACATCATTTACAATTACTGGAAGTTATACTTCTGGAAACTTTATTTTCAAACCTGAATTNAGAGTTGACNCTGCATCAGAACCAGTTTATCCAGATGGCCTTTTGAAATANAGNGATAATATAGCCTCTTTTGTGGTTGCCGCAATATACTCCTTCTAGGCAACGTAAACACATAAGGTTATTTGTTTGGTTTCCCCCAGCTTAATTGCTGGGGGTTTTTTTTATCTTTGATTATATTCTATATGATTTATAAAATGAAAAAATTATTTCTATTTCTTTCAACTTTTACATTTATTGTACTAAATGCTCAAAAATCATCTGAAGGACCTTTTAATCANTTAATTATAAGAGGTGTAACACTCATNAATGGNAACGGCTCACCACCAAGAGGACCAATGGACATAGTTATTGAAAAAGATAAAATAGTGGATATAGTNACAGTTGGTTATCCAGGAGTTCCTATTGATGATAAAAGAAGAGCAATCCTTAAAAAAGAAGGAAAAGAGATTAATGGAGAAGGAATGTTTTTACTTCCAGGATTCATTGACATGCACGGTCATATTGGAGGAGTTGCACAAGGTGCAGACTGGGAATATGTTTTCAAATTATGGCTTGCTCATGGGGTTACAACAGTCAGAGAGCCCAGTGGAAGTAGAGGTATTGATTACGCTCTTGATTTAAAAAGAAGAGCAAAAAATAATGAAATTATTGCACCAAGAATAATAGCATACAGTCGTTTTGGTGAAGGTTCAAAAAAAGAAATAAATTCTGTTGAACAAGCTATNGAGTGGGTTCAACTAAATAAGAAAAAAGGAGCAGATGGAATTAAATTTTTTGGGGCTGAGCCNAAAATAATGGCTGCAGCATTGAAAGAAAATAAAAGACTTGGATTGGGATCTGCGTGTCACCATGCTCAACTAAGCGTTGCTAGATGGAATGTATTACATTCAGCAANAGCAGGATTGACTTCAATGGAACATTGGTATGGTTTGCCCGAAGCATTATTTGACAAACAAACTATCCANAACTATCCGGCAGATTACAACTATCAAAATGAGCAACACAGATTTGAAGAAGCTGGTAAATTATGGAANCAATCAGCTACTCCTTATTCTGATCATTGGAATTCTGTAATGAATGAATTAATTGAGCTCGACTTTACTCTCGATCCAACATTCAATATATATGAGGCTAGTCGAGATCTGCATAGAGCNAGAAGAGCCGAGTGGCACGAAAAATATACCCTACCCTCTCTTTGGAGATTTTACGAGCCAAGTAAAGTATCNCATGGTTCTTATTGGCATTTCTGGGGNACTGAACAAGAAGTTGCATGGAAAGAAAATTTTAGATTATGGATGCAGTTCGTAAATGAATACAAGAATCGAGGCGGAAGAGTTACAGCTGGATCTGACTCAGGTTTTATATATCAACTATATGGGTTTGCCTATATNCGTGAACTTGAACTTTTAAGAGAAGCTGGATTTCACCCTTTAGAGATTATTATGTCCGCAACTTTAAATGGTGCTGAGGCCTTAAGNATGGATGACCAAATTGGATCAATTGAAGTTGGCAAACAAGCAGATTTAATTATTCTAGAAGAAAACCCTCTTAAAAATTTAAAGGTTTTATATGGGACNGGTGCAATAAAATTAGATGAAAATAANGAAGTTAGACGTGTGGGTGGTATTAAGTATACAATTAGTAACGGGGTCATATACGATGCAAAAAAACTTTTAAAAGAGGTAAAGCAAATTGTGGATATAGAAAAGAAGAAAGAAAATTTCACAATTAAACAACCAGGAGTTAAAGATTAATCTATTCAAGATTTACTCTTAATAAATGAAAGCATTTTATCATTAAATAAGGNAGGGTTTTCCACATTAACTACATGACCGCAATNAGGAATTACAAATAATTTTGAATTATTCTGCTCTTTAACTAATTTTCTGACAGGAGTTAAAAATAAATAATCTTCGGATCCCATGATGTACAACGTNGGGATTCTAACTTCTACTCGTCTAAAAATTTTAAGTAGTGGTATAATTTCAGTTGTTAATTTATACCACTTTAAAAACTCTTTTTTATATAATTTTTTTGCNTCTCGTACAAAAAGAAGTCTTGATTCTTTATGATTTGGATTCGGCATCACAATTAATGCAAAAAGTCTATATATCCACATATANGGTAAAAAAGATTTTGTCCAATTTCCAAAGTACATCATTATTCTTGATCTGAANTTTAATTGTATTATAGCTCCTGCCATAGTCATTGTAATAACTCTTTCTGGCGAAAAATCTGCAAGTTTTCTNATCAATATTGTTCCTANNGAAATTCCAACGAAGTGTGATTTTAGAANNTTTTCATGATCTAAAACTTTAATTATATCATCTGTGATTACATCAAAGGTGTATTTTGACTGAAAAGGGTTTAACGTCAATCCTTTAGAATTACCATGACCTCTTAAATCAATTAATAATAAATTAAAAAATTTAGAAAAAAATCTAATTTGTTTGTGCCAAATTGAAGAACTCCCTCCTGCTCCATGTATAAAAGTAAGCCATGGTAATTCTTTTTTCTTATTTTGATATTTAGTGTAATGCAACATTATAAAATTCCTCTTATTATTAATTGTTTTTCCATAACTTTCTGAACCGTTTTTGCTTGNTTCTTTGCATGTTTGTAAAATTCTCGACCTGAATCAGCGTANATGATTTGTCTTGAGGAATTAATNATTAGCCCGCATTTATGAGTTAATCCATTCGAAATAACTTTTTCTATATCACCACCTTGCATCCCGATTCCTGGAACGAGAAAAAATGAATCTGGAAGTAAATCTCTGATTTTACTTATTTGATCTATTTGATTTGCTCCAACAACATACATTAATCTATTTGCATTCTCCCATTTTTTTGAAACTTCAATAACCCTATTAAANANGGGCTTATTTGGTGAGCCAAAGAACTGAAAATCGTTTGCACCAGAGTTNGAGGTAAGTGTTAATAAAATTGTATACTTATCTTCATAACTCAAAAAGGGCTCAACNGAATCACGTCCCATATAGGGGTTTACTGTTATAGAATCAAAGGATAAATTTTCAAAAAATGCCTTAGCATATTGAAATGCAGTATTTCCTATATCACCCCTTTTGGCGTCTGCTATTGAAAAAATATCAGGATATTTGGTAGACAGGTAACTACTTACCTTTTCAAGCGCCTTCCACCCCATTGATCCATATGACTCAAAAAAGGCAATATTTGGCTTGTATGCAATAGCATATTCACTTGTTGAATCGATAATTTCTTTACAGAAGGAAAATATTGGATCAGATTCAGTTAATAAATGAGATGGAATTTTTTTTAAATCCACATCTAGACCCACACATAAGAATGATCGTTTTTCCTTTATTTGCGCAAAAAGTTTTTTTTCATTCATATCAATTCTTCAGATTCTTTCAGTTTTTGAGTGTTTTGATGAAGTTGTAACTCATTTATCAATTTAGATATGTCGCCATTAACTATATTCTGGAGATCATATAAAGTAAGTCCTATTCTATGATCGGTCACCCTACCTTGAGGATAATTGTAAGTTCTGATTTTTGCTGATCTATCGCCAGATGAGACAAGGCTTGTTCTTTTTTCTGAATCAGCCTCTAATTTTTTATTTAACTCCAATTCATATAATCTTGATCTAAGAACTTTAAGAGCCTTATCTTTATTTTTGTGTTGAGACTTCTGATCTTGACATTGAGCAACAATTCCAGTTGGTTCATGAGTCAATCTGACAGCAGAGTATGTTGTATTTACCGATTGCCCTCCAGGACCTGAGGAGCAAAAATAATCAACCCTAACCTCATTCATATCAATCTCAATATCAAACTCCTCTGCCTCCGGAAGAACCATGACTGTGGCGGCAGAAGTATGAACCCGTCCTTGTGTCTCTGTTTGTGGGACTCTCTGAACCCTATGAACACCTGATTCATATTTTAATGTGCCGTAAACGTCTTGTCCAGATACTTCAAAAATTATCTCCTTAAAGCCTCCGGCAGTCCCTTCACTAGAATCAACCAAACTAGATTTCCATCCTTTATCTTGAGAATATTTTTGATACATCCTAAATAAATCACCTGCAAAAATACTTGCTTCATCCCCTCCAGTACCAGCTCGAATTTCAATAACAACATTTTTAGCATCTTCAGGATCTTTTGGGATTAATAAAAGTTTAATTTCCTCTTCCAGCTCTGGTAACTGACTTTTTGCATCTTCTATTTGACTTTTAGCCATCTCAATCATTTCAGAGTCTTTTTCTTCCTTAAGTATTAATTCAGCCTCTGTAACATTGGCAATTAAAGATAAGTAAACATCGCCTTTGTCCATAATTTTCTTCAAATCCTTGTACTCCTTATTAATTTTTATGTACTTGTTTTGATCTGAAACTATATCTGGTTGAATTATAAGATCTGTAACCTCATTAAATCTTTGTTTTATTGTATTAAGTTTATCAATCATTTTAATTTATGTTACAATATAATTAATACACAAATTCACCTTCATTGGTTTTGAGGGTTAGTTTTTTTATTGAAGAGGATTCTACCCTCCCCACAACTTTTGCGTTTACATTAAATTTCTTTGAAATTGAAATAATTTTATTTGCAATTGAAGGTTCAACATAAAATTCAAACCTATGACCCATATTGAAAACTTGATACATCTCTTTTATGGGTGTGTTCGACTCTTTTTGAATCATATCAAACAAAGGTGGAACAGGGAAAAAGTTATCCTTAACTACATGTAGATCATTTACAAAGTTTAAGATTTTAGTTTGAGCACCTCCACTACAATGAATCATTCCGTGAATATTTTCTCTTCCTAAGTCACTAAATATTTTTTTTACAATTGGTGCGTAAGTTCTTGTAGGAGATAACACCATCTTTCCAATATCCAAATCCAAATCATTAAATTTATCAGTTAGTTTTTTTGAGCCACAATAAACAATAGATGAATCTATAGCTGTATCATAACTTTCAGGATATTTTTTTGCAAGATATTTTGAAAAAACATCATGTCTAGCTGATGTCAAACCATTACTCCCCATCCCACTATTATATTTATTTTCGTAAGTTGCTTGCCCAAAGGACTCTAGACCTACAATCAAATCCCCAGCTTGTATATTTTTATTGTCAATCACATTAGCTCTTTTCATTCTGGTCATTATGGTAGAATCGACGACAATTGTCTTCACAAGATCACCAACATCAGCTGTTTCTCCACCTGAATTAAATATATTAATATTATGTTCTTTGAATTCCTCAATCAGTTCTTCTGTTCCACTTATTATTGCCGTTAGAACATCACTTGGTATTCTATTTTTGTTTCTCCCAATCGTTGAAGATAATATTATATTATTGTCAGCCCCTACACACAAAACATCATCAATATTCATAACTAATGAATCTTGAGCAATTCCTTTCCATACACTCAGATCACCAGTCTCCCTCCAGTATACATATGCCAAAGAAGATTTCGTTCCTGCACCATCGGCGTGCATTACTATACAATGCTCCTCACTCCCAGTAATATGATCTGGTATAATTTTACAAAATGCATCAGGGTAAAGACCTTTATCAATGTGCTTAATAGCCTCATGAACATCCTCTTTTTGAGGCGATACACCTCTTTGATCATAAAGTCTTTTTGACATGTTGTGTTTATTTATTACAAAAGTAATTTAACTGTATAAATTGACATTAAAATCTTTATTTAAATTATTAACTAATAAAAAAAAATCTTCATAATTTACACCAGATTTTGTGGATTTTTAAAATGTAAGATAAAAAAATTAGGATTTTCGCAAAAGTTTATAAATAATGATATTTAATTATTTGACCTTAGTGACTGGTATTAATAAATTATTAAATTGGTTTATTGTTTAAAACTAATAAAAAAAAATAAAAATGAGTAAATCAAAACTAGAGTATATTTGGCTTGATGGATACAAGCCTACGGCAAATTTGAGAAGTAAAACTAAGGTTATTGAGAATTTCAGTGGAAAATTATCAGACTGTCCAGTATGGTCGTTTGACGGAAGTTCTACTTTGCAAGCTGAGGGTGGTTCTTCTGACTGCCTTCTAAAACCAGTTGCTATATATCCTGATCCGATGAGGTCAAATGGATTTTTAATTATGAATGAAGTTCTAAATGCAGATGGAACTGCCCATGAATCGAATGCAAGAGCAACAATAGATGATGATGACAATGATTTTTGGTTTGGTTTTGAACAAGAATATTTTATAATGGATACTGAAACGCAGCTACCTCTTGGATTCCCTGTTGGTGGATATCCAGGGCCTCAGGGACTATATTACTGCTCAGTTGGTGGAAGAAATACTCATGGAAGAGAATTTGTTGAAGACCACGCAGATTTGTGCATAGATGCTGGGTTAAATTTTGAAGGAATTAACCAAGAAGTTGCAAGTGGTCAATGGGAATTTCAGTTATTCGCAAAAGGAGCAAAAAAAGCGGGCGATGAAATATGGATTGCAAGATACCTATTAGACCGTCTAACAGAGCAATATGGCTACTATATAGAATATCATCCAAAACCAATAAAAGGAGATTGGAATGGATCAGGTATGCATGCAAACTTTTCCAACACAACATTAAGAACTTGTGGGGATAAAGCAACTTATGAAAAAATATGTGAGGCTTTTAGACCAGTAACTAAAGAACACATAGCTGTGTATGGGCATGATAATGATCAAAGATTAACAGGCCTCCATGAAACTGCTTCAATTAATGATTTTAGTTATGGTGTATCTGACAGGGGAGCATCAATTAGAATCCCAATTGGAACAGTTGAAAAAGGATGGAAAGGTTGGCTAGAAGATAGAAGACCCGCATCAAATGGTAATCCATATAAAATTGCTGCTAGAATTATAAAGACAGTTAAATCAGCTTAGATGATTTTTTTTGATAGTATCATAAAACTCCTTTTTGAAAATCAAGAAGGAGTTTTTTAAAATATTCTGCTTATAAAAGCTACATATATAGATATTAGAATTATCCCTTCAATTCTCCCAAAAATATACCTTTTGTTGATAAAAATTAAGGGAAGTATCAAGAAGGCAATAACCAACATCCAAATAAAGTCACTTTGGATAAGCTCCTGATCTACATTATTAATTGGTGCTATGATGGCAGTAATTCCCATGACCCCTAACATGTCAAAAATATTAGACCCTATTAAATTTCCTATTGAAATACCCTTTTCTTTATTCAAAATTGCAACTATTGAAGTAGATAACTCAGGGATACTAGTTCCAAATGCTACAATTGATATACTTATTATTCTCTCACTAATTCCAATTTGCGTAGCAAGCTCAACAGCCCCTTTTATCAGAACTTCAGAACCAAGCCAGAGAAAAAAACCTCCAAATATCAATTGAGAAAATATTCTTGAAAAAGTTATATCGTTTTGGTAATTCAGCAACGCGTCTTCCTCCGAATCATTTCTTTTGTAAAGTATTAGAAAAGTAAGATATATTAAAAGAGTAATTAACAAAACTATCCCTTCATTTGTGCTTAGGGAATTATCATTTTTAAATAACAAAAAAAACAATAGAGTTATTACCATCATGATTGGCCAATCAGTCTTGAAGAAAACTTTATCAACCTTTATTGGAGTTATTATAATTATAATACCAAGAACAAAGGCTACATTGGCAATATTGGAACCTACAATGTTTCCCAAAGCCAAATCAGGGTAGCCCATTATCGCAGCTTGAATACTTACAATTAATTCAGGAGCTGAGGTAGCGAATGATACTACGGTCATTCCCACTATGAACTTTGGAATTTTTAATTTTAGAGAAATTGCTATGGAACCATCAAAAAGTAACTCACCACCCTTGATTAACAAAATAATTCCAACAATTAAAGCTAAAAAGGCCATTCAATAATTTTTGCAAATATATGATTTAAGAAGCTTTTAAGCTTGTATTATATACAATATGTTTAATTAATGTTTGAATAATTATAGTTGAGTAATATAAATTTTATTACATTGATGAATAATCAAAAATTAATCAACATGAAATATAAATTTTTTACCATTGCAATTTGTTTCATCTTATTTCAAAAAAGTTATTCTCAAGAATATGAGTATAAAATTATATCTACTATAGAATCAGTTGTGAAAACAAAAAAACTTGGCCTAGGTGGTTTAATTGCTGAAAGGTCTAGAATGATTGCGGAGGCAGAAGGAGTAAATTTTAAGGAAACTACGACATTGAGACTCGCAGATCAAGAAGAAAAGAAAATACAAAAAAAGAAAAAGGGTGAAAATTTAGATAGAGGTGAAATAAGAACCAAGCAATATGAGGAAACCCTATTATTAAACTTTTACAATCAGTTTGGGATTAGGTTTCAAAATATAGCAACAAATGATGCAATAATAATTTCAAAAATTAATGATTTAGCATCGAAAGGATGGGAGCTTGCTTTTGTCTCAGGTTCTGCCGAGGCAATGAGTGGTTACGATGATCCCAACGGTATAATCTATAATAGGTACATTTTTAAAAGAAAAAAATAGTTTAAAAATTTATAAAATAAATAATTCAAAAAGAGAGTCAAGTATATAAAATATGTGTTTTGTGATTATAGATAATTTATCTAAGTTTAGAGTAATTTGAGATTTGTGGGAAATGAAATATAAAAAAAACCAAACACTATTTTGAAAGAAGAAAACAATTTAATTCATTTCCCAAAATCTACAAACCATACATATATTACTGAATAAATATAGCTTTAATACAAGTCAGCTTTGGTTGAATTCAATACTAAAAACTTATGTTGTAATAGATATTTACTATTATAAGTATTAAATAGTATAAGTTTATTCGATACAATAATAAGAATAATCAATTAATTAAACATAACTACAAATAAATTTTAAATGATATTTACCAATAATATCATGTAAATTGAGAGCCAGAGAAAATATCATTTTATGTTTTTGTGGAAAATCAGGAAGACTGAACAAGCACTGTGATGGAAGTGATTGGTCATGTGTAACTGACTTTCTAAGTAACGAAAAAAACAAAATATCCACAGAAATCACCAGATCTAAATGAGTGTATCGAAAGACCTATTTTTTTAATCTAGGAATTGACGATGAATTTAATCACAGATGCTAATAGATTCGAACCCGACGGCTTCTTGGGTAGTGCACTCGAATTACATATATTTGCCACAAATACTTTAAGAATGTTTTTAAAATATTATGGTTTATTTGAAACACAGGTGGAAACAAATATTTTAGGTCGTAACTTGAAACATTGCTAAAGTATTATGAACACTAATAACGGCCTCGTAGCATAACTGAATAGTGCACTTGATTACGGCTCAAGAGGTTGCAGGTTTGAATCCTGCCGAGGTCACAGATTTTGTAAAAGAATAAAACATAAGCTTCTAATTATCTACTTCTTCTTTACATAACAATAGAGACTCTTTATTTGATTTCAAGACATCATTTAATTGTCTCTTGTACATATTAGAGTATAATTTTGCCTGAGACAAAATTCCATAAAAATCCTTTGACATATAAAATTCACTATCAAACTCAAAACTAGTTAGGCTTCTAGTACCATAAAATTCTCCTTCCAATAAATTGTAGTCGAATCTAATTTTAAATCTAGAATAAGGCAAGTTTCTAAATTTTAAATTGAATTCATCAATTTCTTTAGAAGTTGCGAAATTTCTTTCTTTTTGATGATTATACATTTCAAGAAGATTCATTTTTAAATCTTTGTTTTTGATCAATTCAAAAGTTCCAGTTGCAATCATCTGATTAAATATTCCATCTTTCGGGAAAAAGGAAAAGCCCACTTCTATGTCTATCAACTTATTAATAACGTCATTATCAGACAGTAACTTGTGTTTTGAGTCAATATCATTTTGAATTGAATTAATAAACTTTTCCGATTTATTGAGCTGATCCATTAATTTTTCAATTTGAAAAATATCTTGATTTAATGTTTCCATTAGATCATACACGTACTGCTGTTTTTTTTCAAAATTTGCTTTTCTTTCATTCAAATTTCCGACATAAAGGGACAAAAAAACACTAAAAAAAATAACTAGTCCTTCAAAGAAGTATTTTTTGTAGGATTGAATATTCAAAATTTAGTTATTTTTTGATCAATCGAATCAATTCTTTTTTCTAGTTTTTCTAGTTTTTCGATAATCTGCTTAAAATAATTTCTCGCCTCGATTGGACATTTTTCTTTGAAGTATGATAAATCAAATAGTTTCATAAAAATTTTATTTATTGTTAATAGAAAATTCAACTCTTCTATTCATGGCTTTACCATTAGATGTTTGGTTTGTCATTGATGGATTATCTTCTCCAAAAAAACTGACATTCAGTCTTGAAGAATCTATTCCGAGTTTTATCAGAGTATTTTCTACCATTTTGGCTCTTTTCTGGGACAATATCATGTTATAGTCAGAGGGTCCATCGCTTGATGTATGACCAATAATATTTATGTTTATGTCAGAATATGATTCAAGAAGTTTTTTAATTTCATTTAATTTACTTGTTTCGCCTGGATTAATATTATACAAGTTAAGATCAAAATAAATTCTTGATGATATCACATTATCAATATCTGATTTTCTACGATCCTCTTCACTTGCATCATTTACGGTGTTTGCTTTAATGTTTTTCTCAATAATTTCTTCTTTTTCGTCAGTTTCATCAGGGCAACCTTCATTCTCCTCAGTTCCAAATTCTTTTGGACACTTATCGTTTTTATCAACTAATCCGTCACCATCTGTATCCAAAGTTTGTTCAATGATAATAGCTTTTATTGCCTCGTCTGTACAGTCCAAGAAAACTTCGTTAGGTACCTGATCTCCCTTTCTAATATTTATTGATTTTTTTCCACATCCCTGCTTTTGATAAGAAATAACTGCAGGAAGCGTCATTGTAGTTGACACTCGATATTTTCCATTTTCTTTTGTCATTGTTCCAGTCCAATAACCAGCACCTTTGTTGCTTATTGGTTTTAACTGAATCCTGACTTCTTCGAGGGGAGTTTTTGTTTTTTCATCTTTCACAACTCCAATAACTTCAATTTGAGCGTATGTTAGACTCCCAATTAGAAGGAATATTATTAGGGCTAATTTTGATTTCATATTTTTTTTTCTTTTCAAAGTAATTATTTTTAGTAAATTTTGCAATTAAATAAGTAAATGTGTTGAGCATACTTTAAATTCTAAATAATGATTCAAAAAAAAAATTTATTTATATTACTTTCCATCACTCTATTATCTTGCTATAATCGATCTTTTGAAAATTTTAATTTTGATTTATTGACTATTGATAAAAATGTAACTCAATTAAATACAAAGTTTATTGAGGGGCTTGATCCATTAAAATTTGAGGAGTTACTTGCTGACTGGAACTTTACAAGTAAAGACCAAAGCTTTTCTTCTGAAAAAATAATAAATAAAGAATTTATCAAAAAAAATTATGGTGTATTATACACAATTAACGTAGAGGGGAATTTAAAAATTAAATCACTTCAATTTACCATAGAATCTGAATCAGAAATTAATGAATCTAAATTAGATTTTCTGATTAAAGCCGTCTCAATAAGAATACCACAAGTAGATATTGATAAAATCAAAAACTGGACCAAGCAAAATATCCCAATAATCAACGAAAAATTTTCAAAAGCTACAATTTTATCAAATATTTACTATCGTTTACAAAAACCAGAAAAAAACAAATATTCTCTACACATAAAGAATTATGGATCTTGATTTAGATTCACACTGCCAATTTTATATAAGATATAAGCTTTTTTAGTATATTTGAATATAATTAAAATAAAAAATGAAAAAACACATTACTCTCGCAATAGCTTTATTCTCTTGGATTTTTACATCCAATAGTATTTTAGCTCAAACTGCCGAAAACCCATGGGCAATTGGCTTCGGTGCAAATATTGTCAGTATTGATGATGCAAATGATGGTTCGGGAACAGGTGTTCCTGCCCTAAGCCTTACCCGTTATTTAGGTGGAGGTTTTTCAATTGGTGCGCAATATTCTTCAAACAGCGTTGATAAATCTGCTGAGGAATACTACACAATTGACGGTATAATCAAATATAATATTGTTGAACAAGGAAACGTAATACCCTACCTATTTGCAGGTTATGGACTATCAAGATTTGGAGATGGAACAACCAAAGAAGGGATGTTTCCATCTGAAGAGTCTGCTCGAACCACACTTGGTGGAGCAGGAATTAATGTAAAGCTTAACGATAAATGGGCTGCTAATCTGAGTACGTCAATGCGTAATGCATCTGAAAAAGGTTCAGCCAATCAATTACAGCATGTGATTGGATTAACTTACATGTTTGGCTCCGGTGATTCTGATGGCGATGGTGTGTCAGACAAAAAAGATGTCTGTCCTGATGTTCCTGGGTTAAAAGAATTTGATGGTTGTCCAGACACGGATGGTGATGGAATTCCAGATAACAAAGATGCTTGCCCTGAAGAAGCTGGCTCAGCTGAAATGAATGGGTGTCCAGACTCAGACGGTGATGGAATAGCTGATGGAGACGACGCATGTCCGAATGCGGCTGGAACTGCCGAGATGAACGGATGTCCTGATAGTGACGGAGATAAAGTTGCAGACAAAGATGATAAATGCCCTGATGTTGCCGGTGAAATGGCTAATAACGGATGTCCATGGCCAGATACCGATGGTGATGGTGTACTGGATAAAGACGATTTATGTCCAGATGTAGCTGGTGTAGCAGAAAATGGGGGTTGTGCTGCAGAACCTACAAAATTAATTGACTTTATCGCAAATAGTGAATCAAAAATTTACTTTGGATCCTCAAGTATTTATGTAGGAAAAAGTGGAAAAGAACTCGTCATGAAACTCAAAGATCTTTTGGACGAATACCCTGATGAAAATATAGTTATTCAAGGTCACGCTTCAGAAGATGGTTCAGCGAATTACAACATGAAATTATCAATCAAACGTGCTGAAAAAGTAAAAGCATTACTTGAGGCCGAAGGTGTTGAAAGTAACCGAATTACTGCCGAAGGTTTTGGTGAAACTAAACCTAAATCAGATAGAAAATCGAGTCGAAGAGTTGAATTTAGTAGAGGTAAATAATTATATATTTTCCTTTTTAATAAAAAAACCTCTCAAATGAGAGGTTTTTTTATTATGAGTTTATCCTAAATATTATTTCTTTCTTTTTTTAATTTGATACTTAAATGGATTGATTTTATTTTTCTTTACATATTTCTTGCTTGAAAATTTTCGGTTTTTTTTCCTTGATTTTGACTTTGTATTTCTTTTTGAATCAAATTTCTCAGTCACTGAGACCTCTATATCCCTATTATTTATATTTAAAAATTTAAAACCTTCTAATATTTTACTTTTTTCATCTGGGCCTGATGAAAAAAATGAAAAATTTCTCATTGTATCAACATGAAAGATTTCATCTCCATGAAAATTAAGAGATGATTTAATCAATTCTTTTAATGATCGCCAATCATAATTGTCCCTTTCCCCAATATTTATGTGATAGCGGATTTCATCTTTTCTATTTATTCTCTCTGTTGATTTTTTTTCATTTAATCCTTTTTTAGTTGTATCCAACTTTTTAGATTTATCGCTATAATAATTATAAAATCTATCAAGCTCAACAGTAATTAGCCTTTTTAGAATATCTTCTTTAGTCAAATTATTAAGTTCAGTTGTGAAATCGGGAATAAGTTTTTCAGCAGAAATAGAGGGCTCTACATTACTAATTTTTTTAGCCAAAAATAACATCTGTACTCTACAGATTTCATCTGTATCTGGAATAGATTTATGAATTATTTTTGATTGTATTAGTTTTTCTATAGATCGAATCTTACGTTTTTCACTTTGAGTAACGATAATTATTGAAACACCTTTATTTTCAGCTCTACCTGTTCTACCGCTCCTATGGGTATAAACCTCATTTTCGTCTGGTAATTGATAATTTATCACGTGAGTAATATTATCAACGTCTATTCCTCTCGCAGCAACGTCAGTTGCAACTAAAAGTTGAATCTGTTTCCTTCTAAAAGAATTCATCACGGTATCTCTTTGATTTTGACTTAAATCTCCATGCAAAGCAGAAGCATTATATCCTGATTCAATAAGATTTTCAGCAACTTTTTGAGTTTCGCGTTTTGTTCTACAAAATATACAACCAAATATTGTTGGGTTTGCGTCAACCAACCTCTTTAGTGCTTCGAATCTTTGTCTTCCACTGACTATGTAATATTCGTGAGAAACATTTTTTGCACCAGAATTTTTATTTCCAATTATTATCTCATTTGGCGAATTCATAAATTTTTCTGCAATCTTTGATACAGATAATGGCATTGTTGCTGAAAATAACCAAGTATTTTTTTTCTTGGGAGCTTTGGCTAATATTTTAGTTATATCATCATAAAAACCCATATTTAACATCTCATCTGCTTCGTCAAGTACACAATAATCTATTTGACTAATATTAACGATTTTTCTTCTTTGCATATCTTGCATTCTCCCGGGTGTTGCTACTATAATATGGGCACCTTTTTTTATTTTTTTTGACTGTTCTTGAATATTTGAACCACCATAAACTGCAACAATATTTACTTTTGGAAGATGTTTTGCGTAAGATTGAATTTCCTTAGTAATTTGAATGCAAAGCTCTCTTGTCGGGGAAAGAATCAAACCTTGAGTGTGATTAGAATTAATATTAATCTTTTGTAATAAAGGCATTCCAAAAGCAGCAGTTTTTCCTGTACCAGTTTGAGCCAAAGCAACAAGATCATTATCACTTTTTAAAAGTAGGGGTATACACTCTTTTTGAACATCAGTTGGTTTTTGAAAACCTAAATCTTCAATCGCATTAATTAAAAATGGCTTAAGACCAATATCTTTGAATGACAGCATATAAAGAATTAAGGCACAAAAGTAGCTTAATTAATATTGCTTGAGGGGTAATTTATAAATAAGTTATTGATTATTTATATATCACAAATTTGAATAGCCTCAGCCAAGCCGTTAATAAGGTCATCTTTTGTTGGTATAAATTCTTGAGCAACAACCCCATTATAACCGGTAGATACAATCGCTTTCATTATAGCAGGATAATATAGCTCTTGAGTTTGATCAATTTCATTTCTTCCTGGAACTCCAGCAGTATGATAGTGTCCTATATATTTGTAATTTTCTTGAATCGTTCTTATTACATCACCCTCCATAATTTGCATATGGTAGATATCGTAAAGTAATTTAAAGTTATTTGAATTCAATCTTTTGCATAATTCTACTCCCCATTTTGAGTTGTCACACATGTAATCTTGATGGTCAACCTTGGAGTTTAAAAGCTCCATTTGAATTACGACATTATGTTTTTCTGCAATAGGCAAAATTTTACTGAGACCCTCAATACAATTTATCAATCCTTGATCATCACTAATACCTCTTCTACTTCCACTAAAACATATTAAATTTTTCCACCCTGCATTAGATACTAATTTTATGTGCCTGGAATAATTTGAAATCAGTTCATCATGAAAACTTTTATCGCACCATCCATTTGTTAGACTTCGTGTTGATTTACCTTCAAGATCCCCATAACACATCGTAGAAATCATACCATGTTTTTTTAATATGTCCCAATTCTCAGACCCAACCAGATCTATTCCTACCAATCCTATTTTTTTAGACTGAATAACTAATTCTTCAAATGGTAATTTACTGTAACACCAAGCACTAACTGAATGGTTAATATTACCTTTTAACTTTTTTGATTTTTTATTCATACCATTCTGAGCGTTTATTAGAGGACTTATACTTATGCCAGCTACACCAGTTCCAAATGTTTTTAATAAATTTCTTCTATTCATCACTTTTAATTACCTAAAAAATTACAATTTAGTAGATTTAGATCAAACTTTTCTTTTCCCAATTCCAGGCAGACTTTAATGCATTTGTTAAAGTATATTTTGGCTTCCATCCCAATATTTGTTTAGCTTTATTTGTCTGTGCATATGCTTTTTCAATATCACCTGGCCTTCTTTTTCCTATAGAATAGTTTACTTTTAAACCAGTAGATTTCTCGAATGTTTTAACTAATTCTAATACGCTAACTCCTATCCCTGTGCCAATATTTAAAAATTCTAAAAACTTAGTAACTTTTATATTTATCAAGTAATCAATCGCCTTAATATGTGCCTCAGCCAAATCCATAATATGTATGTAATCTCTAATACATGTTCCATCTTTCGTGTCATAATCATCACCGAAAATAGTTAATACTTTTCTTCTTCCACCCACTACTTGGGTTAAATAGGGCATTAAGTTTTCAGGAATATTTTTTGGATTTTCCCCGATTAAACCACTCTGATGAGCACCAATTGGATTGAAATATCTAAGTGAAATGCCCTTAAAATTTTTACTTTCAAAAAACTTTTTATTTATTAATTTTTCACAAAGTTGTTTTGTTTTACCATAGGGAGATTCTGCGATACCGTGTGGAGTTGATTCATTAATTGGCTGTTTCATTGCAGACCCATAAACTGTGCAAGAAGAGCTGAATACAAAAGGAACTTTTTCAGGCATATATTTTAGAATATTTATGGTAGCGTTGAGATTATTTTGAAAATATTTGTTAGGCTTTCTAACACTTTCTCCTACAGATTTTAGAGCAGCGAAATGAATTATGCCCTCAATATTAGTATTTTTTTTAAAAAAATCTTTTACGTGATCTTCAATACCAAGATCAATCTCTTTAAAGTTTAATTTACGATTAGTTATTTTTTCTAATTTTGATAGGACAGATATATCAGAATTACTAAGATTATCTAGTATAATTACATCATAACCATTTTCGACTAAACATACAACTACATGAGAGCCTATATACCCCAATCCTCCAGTAACTAATATATTCAAATGTTGATTTTTAAGTTATACAGATGGAACTTGTTTTACCCTATGGGATTTAATTATTCANATCTCCCATCCTTTTCTGTAGTCTCTTGTTGTGAATTGGTTNGCTTCNTCAAGATTAGTTATTTTCATATTAATACCATCCCACAATAATTTTTTTCTACCAAAATAATCCCATNNTGAATTAACTTTTTTTCTAAGCAGNTAACTTCGNATAGCAATATTTCCCATCAAAACTGTCTCTGTCAGGGGTCCAGCATAGTCAAATGAAGAGGTTANGGACAAGTGCTCNTNACTATTAAATCCNGCTTTACAAGCATCAACCCATCTTTTTTGATGACCCCATTCCGGTAATTCATTTACAGAACTCGCAGAAAGAGTTGCTTTAATAATTGAACCGTCATTTTTGAACAAAAGTGGGTTTCTTGCTTTCTCATCACAACATATTATTCCTTTATCACCTATCATCATNATACCATTTTTTCCATCTCCATCGAAACCACCCAAATTATACTCTGGAGGAATTAAATCTGGGTGAGATGGTCTAATTCCTCCATCTGTCCAGATCATTTTTAATTTACTTTTATTAATAAAAGTTTGCTCAAAGTGCAAAGTAACAGATGATGAAGGAGGACATCCCTCTGGTATATATTCAGGTGTCCATTTTTTAGTATAAACNCTTCCAACACTACATTCAACATCGGTAGGATATTTTAATCCTANAGCTTTAAATGGAATATCAATTATATGACAACCCATATCTCCCAAAGCACCAGTTCCNTATTCCCACCAACCTCTCCAATCAAATGGATGCATGCCTGGAATATAATCGGATTTTTTTGCAGGACCCAACCATAAATCCCAATTTAAGCTACTTGGTAATTTTGAATTATCNGNTTTTGGCATTAANACACCTTGAGGCCATACTGGTCTATCTGTCCAAACATAGACCTTATGAACATTTCCTATTTCTCGATCATTTACCCATTTTTGCATGGANAATTGATATGGGTTAGATGCTCCTTGATTACCCATTTGAGATACAACTTTNTGATCTCTAGCCATTTCAGTCATAATTCTAGTTTCTCTNATATTATGAGATAGTGGTTTTTGAACATAAATATGTTTATTTCTTTGCATAGAATTTATGGCAGCATTAGCATGCGTATGATCTGGTGTAGAAATTGTAACTGCATCTATTTCAGGATGATTATCGAGCATCACTCTNTAGTCTGAATAGAATTGAGCTTCAGGAAAACTNGCACGTGATTTATTTACAATATCCCCTGAATCTACATCACACAATGCAATAACTCTCTCTCTTCCATCTGACGATGCGTGAAGGATATCAGATTGTCCTTTTCCTCCAGCACCAATTGCTGCAATTGCAAGCTGATCGCTTGGAGCNAAATAATTTACTCCTCCTAGAACANGCCTAGGGACTATAAAAAAAGTCGATATCAAAGAGGTTTTTTTAATAAAATCCCTCCTAGTTGTTTTAATATAATTTTTACTTTTCTTCATTTNTTTTTANAATCTACACATTAATATACTTTAANTTTTGTTTTATNTAAAAATTATTTTTTTTCAAACCACTCTTTTACTCTATCTACAGCATTTTTTTGAATGTCTAGCCAAAACANATTAATATCAGCATAATGATAATTTTTAATAAATGACAACAAAAGTCGATTTGGAACCTTTGGAATTGATGTCCACAAAAGACCGTCTTTTACACTTACTTTTACACTATTAGGATAAAATTTATTATCTATATACAGTAATCCTAAATGATCTTTGTAATCAGTCTCTAGCTTTTTATCCCATGTTATNGGGTTTGAAGTTACCCCTCCCTTAAACCAATAATCGTATTTTTTAGGATACTTATTTTTTTTATATGTATTCCAACTGACATANCCACCAGTTTCATTATTGGAAGTCATTGGTTTTAAAACCTTAAAATCATCAACCTTTATTTGCGCCCCAATTAAATAGGCCGCAATTAAATCGTTTTGTAAATCGGATCCATCAAAATATTCTTGAAGAAGCCGTTTGGCATGGATAGTACCTTGGCTGTGTGCGGCAATAATTATAGGTCGGTCATTTTTAAAATTATTTAAAAAATATTCGAATGCNTCTTTCAAGTCCANATAAGCAATCTCTCCAGCNTCTTTNCCNTGTTCATANTGAAGATNATCGAAAATTCTAATATGAGCTTGGCGATAAAATGGCACGTACAACTCNCCTGCTTTAAGCCATGCTGAAGCTTGATATTTAACAGCTTTATCCATAANATCCTTCCTGATTGATTGATCAAAAATATCTGCATTCCAACTCACATCATTTGGATCTAAAAGTAAGGTTGGGTAGATGTAAAATACAACAGCATTTTTTGATTCATAATTTCCAACAAATTTAAAAAGCTGTTCAGGATAAGTTGATGGAAGGACCGCCCATGATTCATTGTNGGAATAATCTGGTTTTTTGGGCAANCTATCGTATGAAAAATCTACAGATTTATATTTTGGTGATATAAAGGATTTNAAGGAATAATTTTTTATCACAGAACATCCATTTACNAGTAAATAAAATGTNGAAATTAAAATTAGTTTGTTTAAAAAAAATTTCATGAACNAATATCTTACTTTTTATTAAATTTCTAAAATCGAAAAAATTTATTTGAAATATTAAACTAAGGTATGTTAAAGATATGTTTATATTTAGAAATNATTNAATAACAATTTTTATGAGAAAATTATTTNTCCTTTTTTTTATTTTAATTTGGAATTGTAATGATGGGTTTGAAAAAATTTCAATTTCAAAGGTTGAGGGTTCTCCATCTTTTAATGAAGCTAAACTATCACTATCTGATTCTATATTCAAAAATGAAGAGGGTTATTCATTCTCATTTAACGTAGATGAATATAATTTAGGNGACCAAACNCNAAAAAATTTTAATTATNAACTTGCAAATTCTGAAAAAGGTCAACACATCCACCTAATAATTAATAATGGGCCTTATTTTGCCAAATATACTACTGATTTTACACAAAAATTGCAAGAAGGAAACAATGTTATTCTTGCTTTTTTATCAAGATCTTANCATGAATCTGTAAAAAATCCAAATGCATATTTTTTTACACAAATTGGAAATAATGAAAAAATCGACCTGAATAATGAATTTTTGTTTTATAGCAGACCAAAAGGAACATATGAGGGTGAAGCTACAAAAAAACTACTGTTAGACTTTTACTTAATTAATACTCAAATATCACCAAAAGGAAATAAAGTCAGACTGACAATTGATAATAAAGAGTTTTTAATTGATGAATGGGTTCCGTATTATATTGAAGGTTTAAAAAAAGGTGAAATTTCAATAAAATTNGAATTGATAAATTCAAACGGAGAATTAATTAAATCCCCTTTTAATCCATCNANAAGAAAAATAATATTNAAATAAANTTATTTGGTANATAATTTATTTTTCGAAAAGTTACCATTCTCTATTTTTATTTAATTTCTCTTGTGCCTTCATTTCATCTATTGAGATGACCTTAAGGAATGAAGAATGTTGTTCTATTGCATATTCTATTTTCTCAATAATATTTTCTATTGAATCATTTTCGTAATCAATTTTTAACCTTTTTTTTATGTGCATAGATTGTAAAATATCTCTTTTTTTTATCATTATCCCTTTCCTATCAAAAGAACGTCTAAAACCATCTATTACTATTGGTATAACAATTGGTTTAAACTTTTTAATTATGTGAGCTGTTCCCTTCCTGATTGGTTTAAAAGGTTGTGTTGTTCCTTGAGGGAAAGTAATAACCCAGCCATCACCAAGTGCTTTTCCAATATTTGAAACGTCAGAGAATCTGACTTTTCTATTAATAGCTTTATCTCTTTCTCTCCACGTTCTTTCAATAGAAATCGATCCTGCATAAGATAATAACCTTGGAAGCAAACCTGATTTCATTGTTTCTTTGGCAGCAACATAATATATATTCAATTTTGGATGCCATATATATCCGATATTTTTTATTGAATCAGTCCTTCCATGCAAAGAGGCATTAAAAACATGAAACATAGCTACAACATCTGCAAAATATGTTTGATGGTTAGATACAAATAGAACATTTGTGTTTGGTAAATTTTTAATAACATCAGATCCATCTATTTTTAAACTATTAAAGCCCCTGTACCTTCTGTGAGTCATAATACCCATATATCGTATCAACCATTTTTTTAGAATTAAGTAATGTCCAAAAGGATTTTTCTTAAATAGTATCATAGTATGAATAAATATTTAACCTCAATTATTTAATAATTGTTTCAATAAAAACTTAAATTCAGATAAAATCATTGCTGTAGCACCCCAAACTATTTGTTGATCAAATTTATAAGCCGGTACTACCTTTTCGTTCATATAATGATTGGTTATATCAACACTAACGACAGACTTTTCATCTAATAAAGAGGATAAAGATACGCCAAAAACTTTTTTCACCTCCCTATTGTTAATTTTAAAACTTGGTGTTATATCATAACTAGCTAGGTAAGGATATACCAAAAAATTACTAGGAGGTATATATATTGATGACAATTCTTTTACAAAATTTGATTTATTTACATTTAATCCTATTTCCTCATTAGTTTCTCTAATTGCTGTAAACCAATTAGAACCATCAGATTTTTCAATTTTACCACCTGGAAGGCAAACTTGTCCAGAATGGACTGAATTATCCTCAGATCTTTCTATTAAAGCAAAACACGCTTTTCCAAGATTATTTTTGTAAACACAAATAAGAACTGAGGCTTTGTTTGTCCTAAAAGTTAGTTTTATTTTATGTTTAATAACTTGGTTCCGCTTGACTGAGGCCATAGGAAGCTGGGCTTTAAGGCCCGGTAAAATTATTTCTTTTAATTTTGGTATTAATTGTTTAAAATAAGAAAATTCCATGTATAGGCTCTTAATGTTAATAATTCTATTTGGTTGTCAATCTGAAAAGAAAGCTAATTCAAAAATCAAAAATAACCAACATTTAAAAACTTCAAAAGAAGTAAATACAAATCAAGATGAATACAATTATTTGAATGAAAAAAATGCTGTTAAATTTTTGTATGAATATGGAAATTTGAATAAAGAAAATAAAGTAAGAATTCATACAGAATATGGTGATATAGATATACTACTTTTCGATAACACACATATTCATCGAGCAAATTTTATATATTTAACAAAAAGAGGGTATTTCAATGGGACAATTTTTCATAGGGTTGTTGCAGACTTTATAATTCAGGGTGGAAATTCTGATGATTCAAAAGTCTTAATTAGAAGAAGTAAAATTGGAAAATACTTGCTTCCTCCTGATACAAGAAAGGGAAATAAACATCACAGGGGCGTGATTTCGATGCCAAGTAGTGAAATTGATAATCCTCACAAACTTGCATCACCATATGAATTTTTTATTGTTCAACAGAGTCCAGGAGCATATCATTTAGATAAAGATTACACTGCGTTCGGTGAAGTAATAAACGGAATTGATGTAGTTGATAAAATCAATAGAGAACCAACAGATAATAGAGAAACTCCTAATAAAAATATATATTTAAATATCTCAATTATTGAATAAATAGATTTTATTTATTAAATTTGTATTTACAATAAGTTTTAGATATGACACTTACACAACTAGAATACGCACTTGCTGTATCAAAATACGGTAATTTTACATTAGCAGCAGAGAAATCTAATGTTACTCAACCCACACTGAGTATGCAGATTCAAAAACTAGAAGAAGAATTGGGCTCATCAATTTTTAATAGAAATACAAAGCCCATAAAACTAACTGCTATTGGTGAAAAGATTATTATTCAGGCTAAAAATATCTTGGATGAATCTACAAAAATGAAACATTTAATAAATCATGAAAAAGGTGATGTTAATGGAGAATTCACTCTAGGTATTATTCCTACAGTTATGCCAACTCTTCTTCCTTTCTTCTTAAATATTTTCACAAAAAATTTCCCAAAAGTGCTACTCAAGATTGAAGAATTGAATACTCAAAATTTCATCGAACAGATTTTAGATGGAAGAATCGATGCTGCAATAGGCTCAACTCCTCTGGAAAATCCAGATTTAATTGAGAATCCACTTTATTACGAACCTTTTGTTGGCTATGTTCCCGAAAATCATCCACTCCACGGTCTTAAAAATATTGAAATAGATGATTTGGAGAATAATAAAATGCTAATACTTGAAGATGGACATTGCTTCAGAAGTCAAGTTATAAATATTTGTTGGTCCAGAGATAGAACTAAAATAAATTACAACTTTAACATAAGAAGTGGTAGCTTTGAAACAATGATAAATCTTGCTGATGAAGGTCTAGGTATGACACTCCTACCCTTTTTACACACAGAAACATTATCAGAAAAAAAGAAGCAAAATTTAAGAAACTTTAATGATCCAGTCCCTGCAAGAGAAATAAGCTTGGTATATTCCAAATCCAAATTAAAACTTCCCGTCATCAATGCTTTGAACAAAACAATTGATTCTGTAATGAAAGGATTAATTGCCTTCGAAAATGTTAAAATCATACAACCGAAATAGTGTTTTAAAATCTAAATTTTAAAACAACTTGTAAAAAGTTTATTAAATACTATATTTGCCAAAACTTTTCGGGGTGTAGCGTAGCCCGGTTATCGCGCCGCGTTTGGGACGCGGAGGTCGCAGGTTCGAATCCTGCCACCCCGACATTTT
>PBJZ01000001.1 GCA_002721275.1 Flavobacteriaceae bacterium | reverse complement strand
GGCTCCTAACATATCTCGAACAGAGGATCTGTTGTTTTCAGTAGCCGCCTCCTCTACTGTTTGTAAAATAGTTAATTTTCCATCAAGATACTCAGATTGATTTTGAGCAAAATACCCTATTTCAACATTATGACCTATATTAAGTTGACCTTGATATTTTATTTCTCCAACTATTATCTTGGCTAGCGTTGATTTACCTTGTCCATTTTGACCAACAAAAGCTATCTTACTTCCTCGCTCAAGTAAGATATCCACTTTATTAAAAACTAAATTGTCTCCATATTGTTTAGATATCCCTTTGGTTTCTAATATTACTTTTCCTGGTTGTTTACTTAATTGGAAATTGATCTTCATTGTTTTATTTTCCTCTTGATCTATTTCAATTCTTTCAATCTTACTAAGTTTTTTTATTAGAGATTGCGCCATGGTTGCTTTTGAGGCTTTTGCTCTAAATCTATCTATTAATTTTTCAGTGTTTTGTATTTGCTTATCTTGATTTTTTTTTGCTAATTTTTGTTGTTCAATTAATTCTTGTCTAAAATTGACATAATCTGTATATGACTTTCTAAAATCAAATATCTTCTTTTGGATTATTTCTATGGTTCTATTAGTAATATTATCAAGGAAAATCCTATCATGAGATACTAATAATATTGCACCTTTAAACTTTAACAAAAAGTTTTCTAACCATATTATTGAGTGAATATCGAGATGATTTGTTGGTTCATCCAATAATAAAACATCGTTATCTTTCAATAAAAGCTTGGCTAGTTCTATTCTCATTCTCCAACCTCCTGAAAAACTTTTAGTTGGTTTATTAAAATCATTTCTATCAAAACCTAATCCTAGTAATATTCTTTCTGTCTTTGATTTATATTTATAACCACCTAGCAATTCATATTCAGTTGTTATTTCAGTTAATTCTTGAATTAAATTTAAATATTCATCACTTTCATAATCAGTTCTTGTTTCAAGTTGGTTATTAATAAATTCCTGTCTATTTTCTATTTCTAAAATCTCGTTGAAAGCTTTATATGTTTCTTCAATCAAATTGGCTGTATTTTCAAATTCTATGTCTTGGGGTAGATATCCAATTTTGCAATCTTTTTCTATGGAAAAAGATCCTCTAGAAGGATGCTGTTCTTGAGATATTAGTTTTAGTAGAGTTGACTTCCCTGCTCCATTTTTCCCAATTAATGCTACCCTATCACCAGTACCTAATCTAAAATTCAGATTGTCAAATAAATTAAAACCACCAAAAGATACACTTATGTTTTGAGCACTGATCATTTAGTTAAATATTATATAAAAAAAACGCCTCACAATGGAGGCGGTAAATTTTAATTATTCCACATATCTTGCTCAAAGTCTCGAATTTTGTTCTTAATTCTTTCTGATTCAAGTATTTGCCTTAGAGCATCTTTGTATATGTAGTCTTTAACTTCTCTGTCATTGTATGGGTTTTCTTCTTTAAATATTATTGAATTGAAACGTCTAGCATTTAACATAAGATCAAAAGTTATTGGTTGAGAAGCATTTTTAGAATTGAAAATTTCATATTTATTTAAAGATTCTCTAGCTGCTGGGAACCAAACCCAAAAAAGTGGTGCTAAATCTTGGTCTTCTTTTGGGGTTTTTTCTTCAGAATATTGTCTGATAAAATTAACATCTGGAGCTACTGGTGCTATACCAAGTAAACGATATTTCATTTCACCTAAACGTTTATCAAAATACCAAGTCCCTTTTATCCAATATTGCTCTATATCAAATGAAGTAAGATTAGTAGTTTGATAATCTTCGTCCGTCAATTCCTCACCATTGTTTGCTTTTTCTACTCCAAGGTCTGTCATAACTTGAGCAAATAAACCATCCTGTACATCCTGTATTGTCATTTTATCAGTAAAATAGGGTGAAGTATATACCTCGGTTATATTACCATTAATAATGTTTTCAGTCAAAACATCAAATAAAGGTTTTCTGTGAGGACTAACATTTTCGACTGGGTAATAATAAGGAAAATTTATTCTTTCATCTAAGTCTATCTTCTCCCATACAGTTTTCGACCACATTACGTCCCTGTCGTCAACATATCCATATGCAAGAGGTTCATTGTCACTTGTAGCAAGTTGTTGTTCGTTTAATTGTCCTATCTCCTGTGGAATAACAGCATTAAGCAAATTAGCTTGGGCTAGAATGTTATAACTCAATAACAAAAAAAATGATATAATTAATGATTTAAAAAAATTCATATCCTAACCTCCTATGTTTATTATAACTGGTGCTACTTGTTTAAAAATGTACTTTGGACTTTTTGGATTTCTAACTTTAACGTCAAAAACTTGAACACTTTGACCTCTTTTTGCTGCTCTTAAAGCAGTTTTAGCTTTATTATCCAGCTTATTTCCCTGAACGGTTATTGTTGGTTTCCCTGGAACCTTAAACTTGAAACTTAAAGTTTGTAATTGAATATCAAAATCAAAATCTTTGAGCTTACCTCCAATAGTTGATACCCCAAGATCTGCTTTATTTAGAGTCACAATACCATCTAACCCTCTCACAGTTCCAACAGGCGCCGGAATGTCTTTTACTCGAAATTTTGTGGAGGTGGCTATTTTTTTCCCATCTGGTAAAGTCGCACTTGCTCTAATATTAACCTCTCTTCCCTTTCCTGGAGTCATAACATATTTCGACCCTCTTAGCTTTATCAGTCCAGGTGCTGATGCAGAAACTTTATTATTTGCAATCCCAGGAATTGAAATTGTCATTGGATTATCAACACCTCTGTAAACTACATTCATTTTATCAGCAGATATTACAGCCGAATTTGGTTTTGCAATAACAGGGAAAGATTGATTTACTGGAATTTTTGACTCAATTCCCTCATTTAAAAATACAAGGTCACCAGAAATTTCATGATCACCAGGAGAACCTGTAGTTACATTTAACTTAACTCCTCCAGGTATAAGCTCAAAGTCCCCATCTCCTAATGGCTGACCGTCAATCGTAAGATTTACTGAGTTTGGATTTTGCGCACCACCTTTTCTACCAAGAATTACACTCCCATCAAAAGTTTCTCCCTGGTAATAAGCTCCTTTTTCTGTCTTCAAGAGTGTAATGTAATTTGATTCATTCACACCGGATTCTAACTCCAATTCTTTACCTAAAAGAGTTTGTAGAACATCATGTTCTGTTGCTTTAATATCTCCTTGCATCATAGTTAATTTAGCTAAAGAAGATACTAAAGGGAATCCTTCATAATTTGCAGCAAGCCATGGCTGGGTTGTTCCATCGCTGTTCTCTAGATTATTTTCGAAATCTCCAGAGTAAAATCTTTCTTCAACCAGTCCTATGTACTCTGGATATTGACTACCAAAAACTTGAATAACGTGTCCTCTGTAGTTAATCATCGTCTCGATAAAAGCTTGTCCCTCTTCAGAAACACCACTGGAATCAAAAAATATTAAATCAAGAGCCTCCCCTTTATCCATTTCATCATACTTTTCTAATTCAGGATCTTTTTCCCTTTGCGCTTCAGTAATTCTATTTTTAATGTCTTCGATTTTATTTGAAAACTCCTGGGACTCTTCTTTAATTTCGTTAGCTGTTCTGTTGTGGCCTATCCACTTTCCTTCTTTTTCTTTAGCATTAACAGCTATTTTTTCATAATATACATCATTACTCTGATCTAAACGCACATTGGCTGATTGAATTTTTTTGAACATATGACCAAAACCATCTAAAACCTGTTTACTAACATTTAATGCGAGCATAGTAATAAAAACTAAATACATCAAACTGATTAGTTTTTGTCTGGGTGTTTCTTTTGCTCCTGCCATTTTCTATATTTTATATGTTTGGTTTTTTTATTTTTTCATTGCAGATAGCATTCCCCCATAAACATCGTTTAATGATGCTAAATTAGCAGAAAGTGACTCCATTTGTTGTTTGAGCTGATCAACATCTGCTTGCATTTTATCTCTGAGGTCAGATCTTGATTGAGTAGCTTTTACTTGTGAAGCATATAGTTTATTTAATTCATCCAATTGTGATGCTGCTCTATCTAATTGTTCGGAATATTGAGAAGAAGCAGATATCGCTGTAGAGGCTGGTTCTAGAGCTTTTGCAGAGGATTCTAATTTTTTAATACTTGAGGTAAGATTATTCATAAGTGTTACGTCTAATTTAGCCTCTTTCATAATCGCATCAATTTTTGATGATAGTCCCTCGTCTCCTGATCCACCTGAGGATTTAGCCCCACCTCCCTTGGCTTTTTTTACAAAATCTTCATGTTCTTCTTTAATTTCACCAGTATTTAGTGCTGATACTGTAAAGATCAAAGCTTCCGTCCCAAGACCTATTCCTAAGACCAAACCACCTGTTATTGGGCCAATTTCAAGGTGAAGAATTTTAAAAAGTGCTCCTATAATTACTACAGCTCCTCCAAGTCCGAAGAGCATGTGCATTGCGACTTTACTTTTTAATCTTTTATTTAATGCTTTATCATCCATTTTAATATTTGTTTTTTGTTATTAATTAAATATACTAAATTATCTTATTTTAACCTTTGGCGTTCCAAGATAATCTTGAACAGTTCTGAAGCCTATATAACTTCTAGATGTATCCGCATATTCAAAATCTCTGGAACTTACTCTTAAAAAATATGCAACATCTTTCCAAGAACCACCCCTTACTACTTTTCTATTTTCCTCTGCTAGAGACATATTGGGATTTAAACTTGAAACATACTCATAAGCACCTGTATCATAAGATGAGTTTGTCCATTCTGAGACATTACCTGCCATATTGTAAAGATTAAAATCGTTCGGGAGGTATGATTTAGCTTCAACAGTGTATACGGCCTGATCAACTGCGTAATCACCTCTTAAAGGTTTGAAGTTAGCCAGAAAGCATCCCCTATCATTCATTAAATACGGTCCACCCCAGGGATATGTTCCAGATGGGATTCCTCCTCTGGCAGCATATTCCCACTCGGCTTCGCTAGGAAGTCTAAACTTGTTGACTGTAGGTTTACCTTTAGATCTCTGGTAATTATTTTTGTGATGGGTTCTCCAACTGCAAAATGCCATTGCTTGTTCCCAACTAACACCTACAACTGGATAATCTTGAAAAGCTGGATGTGAAAAATAATCATTATGCATTGGCTCGTTGTAAGAATACATGAAATCTTTTATCCAAACTGTAGTATCAGGATAAATTGGTACGTTTAGAGTATCGATAAATGATCTATGGATTGAATCAGGAAGATATTTGGTTCTTCTTCTTTTTGTTTCTCTTGCAGCGGCCTCAGCATCAAAAGTAACATAGGAATATACTAATTTTTGAACATCAATTTTCATATCACCATCAAACCAATACTCCGGCGGTAAGTATATTGAATCCATAACTTCTGAATACAATTGGTCTGGGTAGTCTTCAGTACCCCACTCGATATCTTCATCCCAGTTTATTGGACGGCCTGCATATGGGTCATCATTTAAGTCATAATAATTTTCACGCATGTATTTTTGATACTCTGATAGTTTGGAAGTATCAGCGTCTTGAAAAGCCCACCTACCTATTCCATCTTTGTTGTCTGGTGTCAACTCTTCTTCAGCAGCTTTTCTTGCTAGTAATGATAATGCAACTGAATCCTTAACCCAATTTACAAATTGTCTATACTCACTGTTTGTAATTTCAGTCTCATCCATATAGAAAGATGGGACTGTTACTGTCCTAGCTTGGGCATTTTGAAGTTGTGCAACATCCTCATCAGACTTACCCATTATATATGAGCCCCCTTCAATTAGGGTCATTCCAAATGGTTTTTCAGGAAACCACTTTTTTTGCTTGACACCAATTAACTCGCCTTTATTCCGCTTTCCACAACTGAAAACGACTAATGCAGTTATTAAAATTAAAACAATTTTTTTCATAAGCTAACGAAGCTCTTTATTGTTTATTTCTTTGCAAAATTATTATTTCATTACAAAGAACCAGCAATACTGCCAATTTTTTTTTTTTTTTTTATAACCTTTTGTAGGCTTTTAGCCATCTTTCAGGTAATTTATCATCACATGCAGAATCATAATCTTCTATCGTGCATGGTAATAACGTTGATCTTTTTAATTTATTATCTATATAATTTTCATTTTTTATCTCTAGCCACCACCTTTTACTCAAATTACTCTTGTAAAAAACTAATTCTCTATCAGACAAAGTTACAATATACTTTATAAATCGATCATCTATTGAAATAGGGTACTCATTAAACCTGCAAGAAATACCCTCAATAAAATACCAAATTATTTGCGATAGTAAATTATGAAAAATATTTGTGCTGGGCAATTCGAAGAGACCAAATGAAGTAACTCTATCGCTAATACCTGCATACCTGGCTAGTGAACATATGGTTCTGGAATCAATACCATTGGGGTTTAAATAATTTGTATTTCCAGATGCAATGCATGACAAAGATTTCATATCAACACCGACAATATTTGCATCCCTGAAATAAGGCTCACTTATACTTACATCATCCAGAATTTTACCCAATCTAATAGCTTCAAAAAATAATTTATTCATTAAATCTAATTCCTCTTGTGCGATAAAAAAACTTTGATAACCTAAATTAGTATAGTTTTGTAGAAAATTTGGATCTTCCATTATTATTCTACTCATGTAAGATCTTCCAGATATTAGCTCTTCATCTTGAGAAAAATCAAATTGATTATCAATAGATACAATATTCACCGGAGTTTTATTAAATGAATATGATTTATATATTGGATAAATCATGTCATGACTTCCGCCCAAAAAAATTGAAACTATATTTAGTCTTTGAAGTTCTTTTGATATTTCCGTCAAAGCAAAATAAGTATCATTAACTGTTTCACCATTAGGTAAATTACCAAGATCGGCAATCTGAAACCCCCAATTTCCTGGGAAAAGCTTATAAAAACTGTTTCTAAATGAACTTAGTTCATAATCTGATGTTTGAAAAAAACTATTCCTATTTTCAGTTATCCCAACAATTGCAATCTTAACATCCTCAAGATCAGGTAGACCTGATTCAAGGGAATGAATTTTAATATTTTTTCCTAGAACCTGATCTGGAGACAACTCTAAATTATTTAAGGAAGTTGTGGTTACTGGTTTCAAGATATCTAAACTCATTAGTTTTGTTTAGATTTTTTTTTATTTTTAGAAAACAAAGCTATCTTTTGTTTTGCTTCATCGAGATTTATCTTCAAAGGGTCAACAGTTTTAGGAAGCTCAATTTTTATTTTTCCCTTTATAATGTTTGATCTACCCCATCTTGCTTTTTCTATTCTTATACCTTCACTTTCCCAATTAGAAATTATCTTTTCTTTTTCCTTTTTCAACTTATCAATTATCAATTCTTCTATATCATTTGGTTGAAGATTATCATAATCATATTTTTTGTTAACATTGATAAACAAATTATTCCATTTGATAAAAGGACCAAAACGACCCTTACCTTTAGTTACAGGCATACAATCATAACTATGAATTGGTGCATCTAATTTATTTTTTTCTTCAATCAGATCCAGTGCTGTATCGTAATCTACTTCAGATGGATTAACTCCCTTTTTTATTGAAACAAAAGTTTTTCCATATTTAATGTAAGGACCATATCGCCCATTATTAACAGTTACACTTTCGCCTTTATATTCTCCGATAGTTTTGGGGAGCTTAAATAAATCTAAAACCTCATCTAAGGTAATTTTGTTCAACTTATGATCAGGATTTAAACTCGCAAACTGAGGTTTTTCATCATCATCTATAGTGCCAATTTGTGCTAAAGGTCCAAACTTTCCGAGTCTAACTTTTACTACTCTTCCACTATCAGGATGATTACCTAAAATTCTCTCACCAGATTCACGCTTTGCATTTTCTTTGACATGGTCTACAGTATTTTGAAAATCAGAGTAGAAATTTTTCAACATTGTTTTCCATCTCTGATTACCGTCGGCTATACGATCAAAACTTTGTTCTACCTCCGCAGTGAAATTGTAATCCAAAATATTTTTGAAATTATTGACCAAAAAGTCATTTACAATAAATCCAATATCTGTTGGAATAATTTTACCTTTATTGGATCCTACTTTTTCGGCTAAATATTCTTCGTTAATTTTTCCATCTATTAAGGTTAAACAATTATATTTTCTCTCGCTTCCATCATCATCTCCCTTTTGGACGTAGCCTCTGTTTTGAATCGTAGAAATTGTTGGAGCATAGGTTGAGGGTCTTCCAATGCCAAGTTCTTCCAATTTCTTTACAAGAGCTGCCTCACTATATCTAGCAGACGGCTTTGTAAATTTTTGAACACATTTTAACTCTTTAACAAAAAGGGGTTCGTTATTTTTAATATTGGGTAAAATTCCTTGATTTTCGGATGCATCATCGTCAGTTCCTTCAATATATACTTTTAAAAAACCTTCAAAAATAATTACTTCTCCTGTCGCAGAATATATATCCTCATAGTTTGAAGATTTTATTTTAAGCTGTGTCCTCTCCAATTTAGCATCACTCATTTGAGAAGACATTGTTCTTTTCCAAATTAATTCATATAAACGAACTTGGTCATAATCAGCTGATATTTTAATTTTTGATATATCAGTGGGCCTAATTGCTTCATGTGCTTCTTGCGCGGATTTATTTTTAGTTTTATAATTTCTGGCTTGAGCAAATTCACTTCCATAAAGTTTTTGAATTTGGTTAATGGTTGAATTTTTTGCCTCTTTTGATAAATTTACACTATCGGTTCTCATGTAAGTTATCAAACCCGATTCATACAATTTTTGGGCCAGTGTCATTGTTTTGCTTACAGAAAAATATAATTTTCTTGAGGCCTCTTGTTGAAGGGTTGAGGTCGTAAATGGTGAAGTTGGAGATTTTTTTACTGGTTTTTTTTCAACATCCGCCACACTGTATGAGCAATCAATATTTTTTTTCAAAAATTCAAATGCACTTTCTCTGTTCTTTTGGTTACTTTTAAATTGTGCCCTGATGCTTTTGCCATTGTTTGTCTCAAAAATAGCTATTGTTCTATATAATTCTTGTGGTATAAAGTCTTGGATTAATCTCTCTTTTTCAACTATTAATCTGACAGCAACTGATTGAACTCTTCCCGCAGACAAGCCTCCTTTGACTTTTTTCCATAAAACTGGAGAAAGATTATATCCTACAAGTCGATCCAAAACTCTTCGGGCCTGTTGGGCATTTACTAAATTCTCATCAATAAGTCTCGGAGATTTTATAGCATTCAAGATTGCATTTTTAGTTATTTCGTGAAAAACAATCCTTTTTATTTTTTTTGAATCTAAATCTAGTTGTTGAGATAAATGCCATGCTATTGCCTCACCCTCTCTATCCTCATCTGATGCCAACCAAACTGTTTGAGCATTTTTTGCTAAACTTTTCAATTCCTTAACAATTTTCTTTTTATCCTCGGAAACAATATACTTAGGAGAAAAATCTGAATCCACGTCAACTCCTAACTCGTTTGATGGCAGATCAGCTATGTGACCAAAACTTGATGACACCTTGTATTCATCACCTAAAAACCTCTCAATGGTTTTAGCTTTAGCTGGTGATTCAACAATGACTAAATTTTTGGCCATAACATTAAATTTTGAGAACAAAAGTATATAGTTTTTTTAATTATCGTTAAAACTAGATTTGTAATTTATAATTTTTACTCAATATTAAGTTAGTTTTTAATGAAGTTATAAATAACTGACAACTTGGCATAATTGATTTTATTTACTTACTTTTGATTATAATTTTTACGAACTACTACAGAATATAAAATGAAAGGAATTAAAGAAAAAAAATTGAATTCAAATCCATATAAATTTAAAGAGGCAATCGTTGATTTTTCTGATAAAGGAACTGATAATAGCCTGTTGAATTCAAATTCATTATTTAATCCAAAAAAATTCTATATCGAAAGTTACGGTTGTCAGATGAACTTTTCTGACAGTGAAATTGTTGCTTCCATTCTAAATAAAAATGGTTATTCGTCAACAAAAGAAATAAATGAAGCTGATCTGGTTTTAATTAACACATGTTCAATTAGGGAAAAAGCAGAAACAACAGTTAGAAAACGTCTCAACTTTTATCAGTCAATTAAAAAGGAAAATGGAAACTTAAAAGTTGGTGTTTTAGGCTGTATGGCAGAGAGATTAAAGCACAAATTTATAGAAGAAGAAAAAATCGTAGACCTAGTTGTTGGACCAGATGCTTATAAGGATATTCCAAACTTATTAATTGAGGCTGAAAATAAAAGAGAAGCAATCAATGTGATGTTATCTAAAGAGGAGACTTACGGAGATATATCTCCTGTAAGAATTGATTCTAATGGTGTAACAGCATTTGTTACAATCACAAGGGGATGTGATAACATGTGTACTTTTTGTGTGGTTCCTTTCACAAGGGGACGGGAAAGAAGTCGGGATCCAAAAAGTATTTTAAGTGAAATAAACGACCTTTCAAAAAATGGTTTTAAAGAAATTACTTTACTCGGACAAAACGTTGATAGCTACTTATGGTACGGAGGAGGACTGAAAAAAGATTTTAATAAATCTTCAAAGCTTCAACAAAAGACCGCAATCAATTTTTCGATGCTACTTAATATCATTGCGAATGCTTATCCTAAAATAAGAATTAGATTTTCCACTTCAAACCCTCAAGATATGTCAATTGATGTGCTGGATATTATGGCAAAGCACAAAAATATATGTAAACACATCCACCTGCCAGTTCAATCTGGCAGCAACAAAATATTAAAAAAAATGAATCGTTCCCACACCAGAGAACAATATTTTAAATTAATAGATAAAATCCGAGAAATACTTCCTGATTGCGGAATTTCACAAGATATAATAGCTGGTTTTCCCAGCGAGACGGAACAAGATCACTCGGATACATTATCGCTAATGGAATACGTTAAATATGACTTTGGATTCATGTTTGCATATTCTGAAAGGCCAGGAACTTTTGCTTCAAGAAAAATAGAGGATGATATTTCTACCAAAATTAAAAAAAACCGATTACAGGAAATTATATCTCTTCAACAGAAACACAGTAAATTTAGGACAAGACTTTTTTTAAACAAAATTGTTTGTGTGTTGATCGAAAAAGAGTCAAAAAAGAGTACCAATGAATGGAGCGGAAGAACCAGCCAGAATACAGTTGTTGTTTTTCCCAAGGATAGTTATTTAATCGGAGAGTTTGTTGATGTTAAAATTACTAATGTAACATCTGCGACACTCAAAGGTATAGCCTTTAAACATTCTAAACATGTTAATTAAATGAAAGATTTACAATCTATTAAACAACGTCACGGAATTATTGGAAACAATAATATTTTAAATAGAGCATTAGAAAAAGCTTTGAGAGTATCTGCTACTGATATTTCTGTTTTAGTTACTGGTGAAAGTGGTGTTGGAAAAGAAAGTATTCCTAAAATAATACATCAAAACTCTCAAAGAAAACATTTCAAGTATATAGCAGTAAACTGTGGTGCGATTCCAGATGGAACAATTGACAGTGAATTATTTGGCCATGAAAAGGGAGCTTTTACTGGGGCCACTTCATCACGAAGCGGTTATTTTGAAGTTGCTGATGGAGGAACAATTTTTCTTGACGAAGTTGGAGAATTACCTCTAGCAACTCAAGTTAGATTACTTAGGGTATTAGAAAATGGTGAATTCATTAAAGTTGGTTCTTCAAAAGTCCAAAAAACTAATGTAAGAATTGTTGCAGCAACTAATTTAAAAATATCAGATGCTATTACTAATGAAAAATTTAGAGAGGATTTATATTATAGGCTCAGTACTGTCGAAATTAATTTACCTCCATTAAGAGACAGAAAAGAAGATATTCCACTTCTTTTCAGAAAATTTGCTGCAGATTTTGCAGAAAAATATAAAATGCCAAAATTAAAAATCAATGAAAATGCAGAAAAAATTTTACAAAATTACCAATGGGGAGGTAATGTAAGGCAGCTCAGAAATATCGCTGAGCAATTATCAATTTTAGAACAAGACAGACTATTGTCAGTCGATACAATTCAAAACTATCTTCCTAAATCATTAAATCAGTTGCCCGCCTTAATTAGTGAGAAAAAATCTAATTCAGATTTTTCGTCTGAAAGAGAAATTTTATATAAAGTATTATTTGATATGAAATCAGACCTTAATGACCTCAAAAAATTAACTCTAGATTTAATGCAGGATGGTAATTCTAGAAAAACCCGTGAAAAAAATCAAACTTTAATTGAAAAAATATATAAGAATGAAACTTCTGAAGATATTGAAAATAAATCTTTAGAAATAAAAAAAGAAAAGCTTTCAATTGAAAAGGATAAGTATGATTATGCGGAGACAATAGTTGAAGAGGAGCCCTTATCATTGTTAGACAAGGAAATTGAAATGATTAAACAAGCTCTTGAGAGGAGTAAGGGAAAGAGAAAAAAGGCTGCTGATGAATTAGGGATTTCAGAAAGAACACTTTACAGAAAAATTAAACAATATGACCTAAATGAATTGGATGATTAATATTTTTAGATTAAGTTATATACACATAATCCTTTTTTTTTGCACCACAAGTTGTGGTTTCTATTCATTTACTGGGGCATCAATTCCGGCTGGAACTAAAACATTTCAAGTAAATTTTTTTGAAAACCTTGCTGCCAACCGGCCTGGATCGATTGTTGAGCCAGGTTTAGATCAGGATTTTACTATTGCAATGCAAGATTTATTTTTAAACCAAACTAACTTATCAATAGTCAACAAAGGTGGAGATTTAATATACGAAGGAGAAATTACTGAGTTTAGTGTGACCCCTATGGCTGCTACATCAGAAATTAAGGCTGCTCAAAACAGATTAAATATGGAAGTAAATGTTAGATATTTTAATTCCAAGAAAGAAGAAGATAATTTCGAAAGAAGATTTTCTCATTTTTTTGATTTTCCATCCAATAGTCAAGTTTACGACGTTAAAGATGAAGCTTTGAAAGAAATATTTGAAAGAATCACTCAAAATATTTTCAACGAAACACTTGCAAAATGGTAGCCGTATGAATAAATCTGATTTTACCAACATCTTTAGAAATTTTGATCCTTTGGACAATAAAACAAGTATTGAATTGGAAAAATTAACCAAAATTTATCCATACTTTCAAACAGCATATTTTTATTATCTAAAATCACTTCATAAAAGTGAAAACATAAATTATATTGACACACTTCAATTAACCTCAATTAAAACTTATGACAGAAGTATTTTGCTAAATTGGCTAAATGATAACCACGGAACAATCTATAAAAAAGAATTAAATGAGAATCCTAAAATCAACCAAAAGGAAAAAATAATTCTGAAAAAAAAATCAATTGAAAATGATGATGCAGTTGATAGATTAAATTTTTTGCAATGGATTTCTTTAACAGAAAAATCATTTGAAAAGAGAAAGTTTGATGTTAATTCCAAAAAAGTGGAATCGTTTATAGAAAAAAATCCAAAAATAAAACGTTTAGAAAAAAAACCAGTATCTGAAACTGATTTTAATATTGTTCTGAAAAATAGTTTTTCACCTGAAGAACTTATGACTGAAACATTAGCTAGAATTTTTATAAAACAAAAAAAGTTTGATAAAGCAATCCAAGCATTCAAAATATTGAGTTTGAAATATCCAGAAAAAAACACTTTATTTGCAAACGAAATCGATAAATTAATAAAACTTAAAAATGAAAACACATGAGTACCTTTTATATTTTTATTAGTTTAATTATATTTTTTTGTTTTTTACTAATACTTGTAATAATGGTTCAAAACCCTAAGGGTGGTGGGTTATCATCATCTTTTGGAGGTGGAGCACAACAAATGGGTGGAGTTCAAAAAACAACTGACTTCTTGGATAAAAGCACATGGATTTTAGGAGCAGCATTATTAATTTTGATACTATTATCAAATCTTGCCTTGGAAAGAGACAATAGTAATACAAATGAATCAAAGCTTTTAAACTCTGAAAATACAAATGAATATATACCAGAAGAAAGCATTCCAGAACCACTGATTCCTGAAGTTAAGGATTAAAATTTTAACTAGATTACTGACAGTATGACATTTTTGTATGAAACAAACAAAGCTTTTATTTACTGGCATAGTTTATGAAATCAAATTAATTAAATAAATATATTCAAAATGAGTAAAATTTCTATTAAACCACTAGCAGACAGAGTCCTTATATTACCTCTTGATGCTGAAACAAAAACCGCTTCAGGTATATATATCCCTGATAGCGCTAAAGAAAAACCACAAAAAGGAACTATAAAAGCAGTCGGCCCTGGTACGAAGAAAAATCCAATTACTGTTAGCATAGGTGATACAGTTTTATATGGAAAGTACGCAGGAACTGAGCTTAACCATGATGGTATTGACTACCTAATGATGAAAGAAAGTGACTTATTGGCAATTGTATAACAAAAATAAATAATAATGGCAAAGAAAATTATATTCGATATTGACGCTAGAGATGGCGTTAAAAAAGGAGTTGATGCATTAGCAAATGCGGTAAAGGTAACATTAGGACCTAAAGGAAGAAATGTAATAATTGGAAAATCATTTGGTTCACCTCAGGTCACAAAAGATGGAGTCACTGTTGCTAAAGAAATTGAATTAGAGGACTCACTTGAAAATATGGGAGCCCAAATGGTCAAGGAGGTTGCATCCAAAACAAATGACTTAGCTGGTGATGGAACAACAACAGCCACAATACTTGCACAGTCTATAGTTAAAGAAGGATTAAAAAACGTCGCCGCAGGCGCAAATCCATTAGATTTAAAAAAAGGTATAGACAAATCAGTGTCTGCAATTGTTAAGGATCTAGAAAAGCAATCAGTACAAGTAGGAAATTCGTCCGAAAAAATTAAACAAGTTGCGAGTATATCCGCAAACAATGACAGTAATATTGGAAGTTTAATAACTGAAGCTTTTGAAAAAGTTGGTAAAGAAGGTGTGATAACAGTCGAAGAAGCAAAAGGAACCGACACATATGTGGATGTGGTTGAAGGAATGCAATTTGACAGAGGTTACCTATCCCCTTATTTTGTAACAGANTCAGAAAAAATGCAAACAGAATTAGACACTCCATACATTTTGTTNTATGATAAGAAAATATCTGCTATGAAAGATTTGCTTCCTATTTTAGAGCCAGTCTCTCAAACTGGAAAACCATTGTTGGTGATAGCTGAAGATGTAGATGGTGAAGCATTGGCAACTCTAGTGGTAAACAAACTCAGAGGTGCACTCAAGATCGCAGCAGTTAAGGCTCCAGGGTTTGGTGATAGAAGAAAAGCCATGCTTGAAGACATAGCAATATTGACAGGTGGTACGGTTATATCAGAAGAAAGAGGTTTCACAATTGAAAAAACAACAATTGAAATGCTGGGATCAGCAGAAAAGGTGACTATTGACAAAGANAATACTACAGTTGTCAATGGATCCGGTGACNCCAAGTCAATTTCTGATAGAGTAAACCAAATTAAGGCTCAAATTGAATCATCAACTTCCGATTACGATAAGGAAAAATTACAGGAACGTTTAGCTAAACTTTCCGGTGGTGTAGCAGTTTTGTATGTCGGGGCCCCTTCCGAAGTTGAGATGAAGGAAAAAAAGGACAGAGTAGATGATGCTTTACATGCAACAAGGGCCGCAGTTGAAGAAGGAATTGTAGCTGGTGGCGGGGTTGCATTATTAAATACAAAGAAGACTTTAGATAAATTGAAATCAGAAAACACNGACGANGGAACCGGAATTCAAATNGTNTACAAAGCAATTGAATCACCACTGAGAACAATTGTAGAAAATTCAGGTGGTGAAGGTTCAGTAGTTGTATCCAAAGTACTTGATGGTAATTCTAACTTCGGCTATAATGCTAAAGATGGGACATTCGTAGATATGCTCAAAGAAGGTATTATTGATCCAAAAAAAGTAACTCGTGTTGCTTTGGAGAATGCAGCTAGTGTTGCTGGTATGATTTTGACTACAGAGTGTGCTCTAGTCGATATCAAAGAAGAAACACCTGCTGGCGCTGGAGGAGGCATGCCACCAATGGGAGGTGGAATGCCTGGCATGATGTAGTGAANACGATATCAAAATACTTTNAAATAAAGCCTCANTTTGAGGCTTTATTTTTTTTTCTTANNTACAAGCAACANATAGGAAGTTCATTATAAATTTCAGTTGGAGCTNTCATCTCAGAGGTATCATGGCCAACATTTGAAACTGATTTATGAACTTCTGCTAGATCGATTTTATTAGAGTTATAAATCAATCTAAGTTGATTTTCTGGAATACTCCAGTTTGCATATTTAACACCTTTAACTGATAATGCAGCTTTTTCGATTCGCATTTTACACATCTCACAATTTCCAAGTACTTTAATNCTTGTTTTTTCGTTCTTTGAACCTGTTTGAGCATTNNCTGTGAATATGCAAAANGTAAATAATAAACTTATATATATTTTCATGATTTTTAAATTTTATATCTCAATCCTAGGTAAAACATCCTTCCTAAAATAGGAGCCCATATTTGAGATGTATCAAATTTATTATTAAATGGATCATTTTCAAAAATAATTGGATTTTTCTGAGTGAAATTTNNTAAATTTTCAATCCCAATATATGCTTCAAATAANTTTGAAAAGACTCTGGTTAATTGTGAATTAATGATGGAAAAAGANGGACTTTCATTNAAATTTGAATTCAAACTGTTCTCAACTAATCTTTGATTTCCAACTCCATTAATCGTAAAGTCGTATTTCCACTGCTTATTTTTTATATTTTTTATTGAATTCCAGCTGAGATTGACAAAATATCTATTTAAAGGTACCAGTTGCTTTTGCTTTGTTCCACTTATGTAATCGATTGAAACATTATCATTTTTATACGCAGATATAAATTCTATTTGAGGTGTCAAATTAATATCAAATTTTAATTGAAAGCTCTTGGAATAGCTATTACCCTCAAGGTTGTAAAATAAAACAGTTCCCTCTTTTTCATAATCCACTACTACTTGGTTTACAAAAGAGGTATTATAATAATCCANAGTAAGTGTAGAGTTTTTACTAAATAATCTAAAATTATGATTTAAACTAACTCCGTAGTTCCATGCCCTCTCCGGAAGTAATCCATAAAANGAATTATTATTTTTATTTATTATAATTCTTCTATTTGTAGCGAACAGAGATTGATTTTCAGCAAATATATTTGCAGCTTTTCTTCCGCTACCAGAGGAAAGCCTTATTGTTGTTGATGGATTGAAGGAATATCTTAAGTGAAGCCTGGGAGTAAAAAATGTTCCAATATTGTTATTAAAATCCAATCTGATCCCAGCTGTCCAACTCAGTTTTTCCAAATCATCGTGACTCCACTCAAAAAACATCCCAATATTTTTATCTGTTCTGATGTAATTTTGATTATCAATATTTTCATCATATTTATCCAGAGTATAATTCAATCCAGATTTGAACTTATTAGTAGTATTATTGAAAATTGAATTAAATAAAAGATTACCAAAAAAACTTTGATGGATTATATCGTAATTTCTTAGCCCATAATATGCTTCCTGGTCATGTCTACTAAATGAGGCTTGTAAGCCAAAACTTTTGTATGGATATTGAGGAAAAACATACCCTAATTTGANAGCCGAATCCCATCTTTTAGTTTCAATTTCACTTCCCCAAAGCTTACTGAATCCTTTATCAAAATTTGGATCAAATAAAACTTCCCCAGTTTGTTTTTTATCACTAAGGAATCTGGAATTGTAAAAAATCACCCACCCGTTCAATGGATCTGTATACTGAAATCTATTTAAGATATTGACTTGGTTCGATATAGGGACATCTAAAAACCCATCAAAATTATTATCAATTTTTTTATTTCTCTGATTCAAATGAATGTATAAACCCGTACTCCATTTATCTGATAAATTTTTGTTGAAATGAGTGTTTAACTCTACTCTACCATTTCCTGAACTGAATAAATTTACAAATAGAGGATTATCTGAATATGGCTTTTTTAACTCTGTATTAATTTGACCAGCTATGCTCTCAAANCCATTTACAACACTACCNACGCCTTTTGAAATTTGAATACTCTCAATCCAAGTTCCTGGTGTGAATGTTAACCCAAATGCCTGAGAGGCCCCTCTCACCATTGGTATATTTTCCTCCGAAATCAAAATATATGGACTCTTTAACCCAAGCATACTAATTTGTTTAGTTCCAGTTAATGCATCGGAGAAATTAACATCTATAGAAGGATTTGTTTCAAAACTTTCAGATAGATTGCAACAAGCAGCTTTCAGAAGTTCATTTGCGTCTACAAGTATTAAATTTTGATTTGATTTAAAAGATAATTTTGAAGATTTTTTTCTCTCAACCAAGGATACTTCATCNAGATTTGTTGACAAATCTTCATTNAGGAAATGAATTAGTTTTTTGTCTGAAAATATTGTTAATGTATCCGTTTTAAATCCAATAAAACTAATTATCAATTCATTAGTTTTTTTTGAAATTGGAAGACTAAAATCACCTTTAATGTCTGTTATTGTGCCTTCATTAGTATTTTTCCAATAAACACTGGCACCCTCAAGGGCTAATGTCTCGTTTTTTTCTTTGTAAACAACCTTTCCCTCAATTATTTTTTGAGACGAAACATTAGACAAAAAAAAGTAAAATAGTAGGTATAAACTTATGTTNTTAATCATGTTATTTAATATTTAGTAATGAAATTGTTGACAGTAGTAAACAATCTAATTAACCATAAAATAATAACTGTAGAGAATTTATATAGAACTTTTGGATTAGAATTGGTGGATCCGAATAATTAGCAATTTTTCTGTGAGCATACTCATAATTAATTGGATTGCTACAAATAAATTTATTAATGGTTTTTTTCGGGTAGTTTAACTCAAAAGTTGATTGATTTTTAAAATCATTTGTATTGTAGTTTAATTGGGTGTCTTTACAACAGTCCTGGGTACTTAAATNGNGAGAATTATTTGTATCATCCAATTTAANTTTATGCATCCCACATTTTGTAATATTATTATAAAAGGATATNGAAAAAAGCTTTCCACCGCAAAAATGCATATTNTGGCTTAGCCCTAATTGATTGAAAATCAATAAAAAGACAATTAACGAATTACAAATGTTTTTAAATACCATTACATACAAAAATACAACAATTATTAAATCAATAAACCCAATGCCATTGAAATCATTAATATATTTTCAATCAAAGTGGCCTCAGTCATNGGAAGATTCATGGAAGTACCTAGACATGCACACTGAATATCACTTTTTCTAAAAATAGATTTAGCTACTCCAAATGTTGTTATACCTAATACTANTAATGTAATAACAGAAATTATCTTTAATTGATAACTGAACAAAAAAGATATTCCTAAAATTAATTCAATAAATGGATAGATTTTACCATAAAAGTTAAATTTTTTAGCTAACGGGTCATAATTTGAAAAACTGTTTGGAAAAGTTGAGTAATCAAGAAATTTGAAAAAACTAAAAGTGATGAANAATAAGCCCATAAAATCAATCATCAAATTNTTNAGTTCAAAACTATTTTGATTCAAATAAANNGNNCCNAAAANTAAATATATGAAAATNANAAAAAGTGGTCTTANTTTCATCAATTTACTTTCTTCACTAAAATTATTTTCAGATAAGATTAAATATTTATTTCCAATTAACTCTTGGATTTTTTGTTCATTAATTTCAGTAGCAGATGAAATNATGACATGTCCTTTTTTAAGTTCAACTTCAACACTTATTACANCGGGATAAGATGATATTTTCTCGACAATGTAATTTTCGCATTTTTTACATGTCATTCCTGACACTTTAAGACTTTTATGCATCACAATATTTTAATCTTAACACATTAATTTAATTAAAAAAAATAAAACATTTGATNTATTTAATATTTTTACAAAAAAAAAAAAAAATGGATCTAATCCATAAATATTCTAATGAGTTAGAAAAAATTTTAAATCACAGCCCATTTGATTTAAAAAATTCCTTGAAAAAAATATGCGTGCTACTTCGATCAAATATTGTTCATTTTGACTGGGTAGGATTTTATTTTAATAATGATAAAAAAAATTATCTTGAACTTATATCATTTTCAGGTGCTCCTACTGAACATAAAAAAATCCCTTATGGTAAAGGAGTATGTGGCCAAGTAGCAATTTCAAATAAAAAACTAATTATACCAAATGTTGAGTTGGAGAAAAATTATCTCTCTTGTAACATAAACGTGAAATCTGAAATTGTAATCCCATTATTTGTAGATAACAAAAATATTGGCCAAATTGACGTGGATTCAAATTCAATCAACCCTTTCACAGAATCTGATGTGAAATTTCTTGAATTTGTTTGTGAAAAGCTTGCAATGAAAATTAAAACTCTTAAAAATGAGCATGGTTAAAATATCTTCAGCATTAATATCTGTATATGATAAAAAAGGTTTAGATCCTGTATTAAAATATCTAAATGAAAATAAAATTAAAATATTCTCAACCGGAGGAACCAAAAGCTATATAGATTCATTAGGTTACTCGGTTACTTCTGTAGAAGATATAACAAGCTACCCTTCAATATTGGGAGGGAGAGTCAAAACATTACACCCAAAAATTTTTGGAGGTATCTTGAATAGAAGAGAAAATAAATCAGATATAGAAGAAATAAAAAAATTTGATGTTCCTCAAATTGATCTTGTTATAGTTGACCTTTACCCATTCCAAGATACAGTCAACTCCAATGCTGACGAAAATGAAATAATAGAAAAAATTGATATTGGGGGAATTTCATTAATTAGGGCTGCAGCCAAAAATTTTAAAAATGTAACATGTATTTCAAATAAATCTGATTACGCAAAGTTGCTAGATATTTTAATTAAAAATAGTGGGTGTACCTCATTAGCCGAAAGAAAGGAATTTGCATGTAACGCATTCAGTATTTCTTCAATTTATGATAATCAAATAAATAGATATTTTGAACCCTCTAAACTCGGGTTAACGATTGATATAAAAAACTCAACAAACCTTAGATATGGAGAAAACCCTCATCAAAATGGTAAATTTTATGGGCAATTAAATGAAATAATCGAACAAATAAATGGAAAGGAAATTTCCTATAATAATTTGTTAGATATTGATTCGGCAATACATTTAATGCATGAATTTAAAGATTCTGATTCTACATTCGCAATACTAAAACATAATAATACATGTGGACTGGCCTCAAGAAAGACTTTAAACCAAGCCTATCAAGATGCTCTTGCAGGTGACCCTATTTCAGCTTTCGGGGGAGTGTTAATTTGCAATAAAGAACTAGATACACACTGTGCTAAGCTAATGTCAAATTTATTTTTTGAAGTAATAATTGCCCCAAGTTATAGTGATCAAGCTCTTAAATTACTAAAAGAGAAAAAAAATAGGATTATTTTAAAACAAAAGAAGTTTGATTTGCCTATTGTTAATATAAGGTCTTGCCTTAATGGATACTTGTTTCAGGATAAAGACTTAGTGACCGATAATTTGAATAATCTAAAAACTGTAACAAACACTTCTCCAACTGAAAAACAAATCAAAGATCTTTTATTTGCATCTAAAATATGTAAGCACACAAAATCAAATACAATTGTTTTAGTCAAAAATCAGCAGTTAATATCATCGGGGACAGGACAGACATCAAGAGTCGATGCATTAAATCAAGCAATAAAAAAAGCAACAACATTTAAATTTAATTTAAAAGGTTCTGTAATGGCTAGTGATGCTTTTTTTCCCTTTCCAGATTGTGTTGAGATAGCAGATAAATCAGGTATTAAATCTGTAATTCAACCCGGCGGATCAATTAAAGATAAATTATCAATAGATTATTGTGACAATAATAATATTTCGATGGTTTTTACTGGAGTACGTCATTTTAAGCATTAATTTATATAACTTGTAGAAATTTTCTAAATATGGGTTTTTTTACTGAAGAAATCGCGATAGATCTTGGAACTGCAAATACTTTAATCATACATAATGATAAGGTGGTTGTTGATAGCCCCTCAATTGTTGCCATTGATAGAACAACAAATAAAATAATTGCAATTGGAAACGAGGCAAGCATGATGCAGGGTAAAACACATGAGAATATCAAGACTGTTAGACCCTTAAAAGACGGAGTAATTGCTGACTTTAATGCTTCTGAACAAATGATAAGTAAACTTATCAAAAGTATTCCCAATTTAAAAAAACGATTTATAACCCCCTCGTTAAGAATGGTTATTTGTATTCCATCTGGAATAACAGAGGTTGAAATGCGAGCAGTAAAAGAATCAGCTGAGCGAGTTAATGGAAAAGAAGTCTATCTTATCCATGAACCTATGGCTGCCGCCATAGGAATAGGAATTGACATAATGCAACCAAAGGGTAATATGGTTGTTGATATAGGAGGTGGAACCACAGAAATTGCTGTAATCGCTCTATCAGGCATTGTGTGTGATAAGTCAATAAAAATCGCAGGAGATGTTTTTACTAATGATATTGTTTATTACATGAGAAGTAAACATAATTTGTATGTTGGCGAGAGAACTGCTGAAAAAATTAAAATTCTAATTGGAGCTGTAATTGAAGATCTTGAAAACCCCCCAGATGAAATGTCAGTTCAAGGAAGAGATCTTTTAACAGGAAAACCAAAACAATGTATGATTTCATATGTTGAAATATCCAAGGCATTAGATAAATCGATTATTCGAATCGAAGATGCAATAATGGAAGCCTTAGCACAAACACCACCAGAGCTCGCAGCGGATATATACAACACTGGTATTTACTTGGCTGGAGGTGGTGCTCTATTGCGAGGTCTCGATAAAAGATTATCCAGAAAAACTGATTTACCTGTATATATTGCTGAAGATCCACTTCAAGCAGTTGTAAGGGGTACTGGTATAACTTTAAAAAATATTGATCGTTTTAAAACTATCTTGATCAAATAATATAATGCAACAAATTATTAACGTGCTCATTAAAAACAAAAACTTTGTTGTTTTTGCATCCCTTTTGTTATTTACTTTAATTTTTTTTAATAATAAAAGCTACTACCACTCTACAAAACTAAATACTTTCATTATAAATCTATCAGGTAAAATTTTCAATTTTAATTCATCCATTAAATATTACATGTCTCTTAAAGAAGAAAATAGAGCTTTATTAAAAGAAAATAAAAGATTAAAAAAAAATTTGATTAATAAAGAAAAGTTCGATTCCTCAAAGAAGGGTGCAAAATTTAAATATGAAATTATTGATGCAAAAATTATTAAAAATAGTATCAGATCTGCAAGAAATTTTATTCTATTAGATAAAGGAAAAAGAGATGGTGTAGTCAAAGAAATGGGTGTTATTTCATCAAATGGAATTGTCGGTGTTATTAGCTCAGTTTCTGAAAATTATTCAAACGTAATTTCAATTTTAAACAGAGACTTGAGTATAAATGCTAAACATAAAAAATCAAATGCATTTGGATCATTAAATTGGAATGGAATTGATTCAGATAAATTACAATTACATGATATAACCACTATCAATATTATAAATGTTGGTGATACAATAATAACTGGTGGTATGTCCACATATTTTCCTAAAGATATTTTAATTGGTGAAATATCTGATTATAAAATCTTCAAACAAAATGGATATTATGATATTGAAATCAAGTTATTTGATAATATAGGTAATCTAAATAATGTATATATCATAAATAATAGACATAAAGATGAAATAAAAAGTATTCAGTGATGTTAAATGATAATTTTGAATTAATAAAATATTTTTTTATTGCAATTATATTTCAAGTTATTTTTTTTGAATCTTGGAGATTTCTTGGATACTTTAACCCTTTTTTTTATTTGATATATATCGTATTGTATAGGTTTGATAGGTCACAGATAAAACTTATTATTTCATCTTTTTTTCTTGGCCTAATTTTGGATCTGTTAACAGGTAGCCCAGGATCGCACACAGTTGCATGCACTGTGACTTCATACTTACGTCCTCTTTTGGTAAATTTTTCATTTGGAGTTAGTGGAAACACAATAAGTAGTATCTTAAGTAAAAATAAAAACGAAAATAGATTTTTGTTTACAGGGTTAATTATTTTAATTCATCATTTTACTTATTTTTTGACTTCTTATTTTAGTTTATTAGCATACCTCAACATTCTTAAAAGTACTTTTATAAACAGTTTTTTAAGCTTCATTGTTCTAACCATTTCAATTGGATTTATTAATAAAAAATGATGAAACGATATTACTTACAAATACTTACTTTATTAGTTGCTAGTATTTTTATTTTGAGACTGTTATTACTACAGATATTTAATTCTGAGTATAAATCTCTATCTGAGGATAATGCTGTCCTGGAATCACCCATTTATCCTGAAAGGGGTTTTATCTTTGATAGAAATGGTAAAATACTCGTGGCTAATCAAATTGCTTATGACTTAATGGTCATACCAGAAAACACAAAGATATTTGATACTGTTGAGTTGAGTAAACTTATCAATCTATCAATTGATGAATTTAAATTGAATTTTTACAAAGCAAAAAAATTTTCAAGAAAGATTCCTTCGATTATTCTGGGTGAGATTTCAAAAGAAGATCATGCCTACATTCAGGAGAAATTATGGAAATATGATGGGTTTTATCTGCAAAAAAAATCCATAAGAAAATATTATCATGACATAGGATCAAATTTTTTAGGTTACATAAGTGAAGTAAATGATTTGGATATTAAAAAAGATAAGTATTATAAAACTGGAGAATTAATTGGAAGGCAGGGTATAGAAAAATATTATGAAAATATATTGAGAGGTAAAAAGGGAAAAAAATTTTTTCAAAAAGATAGATTTAATCGGATAATTGGATCGTATAAAAATGGAAAATATGATTTACTCCCTGAAACTGCTAATAATTTAAAACTAACTATTGACCTGGAACTTCAAAAGTATGGAGAAAGTCTTTTTAAAAATAAAAGAGGTGGTATAGTCGCAATAGAACCAAAAACAGGTGAAATTTTAGCTCTAATTACAGCCCCTAACTATAATCCAAATATTTTATTGGGAAGGGACAGGTCTAAAAATTATAGAAAATTAGCAAAAGACACAATTTCAAAACCCCTATTCGACAGGGGTTTACAGGCACAATATTCTCCAGGATCTCCATTTAAAGTCTTAAATGCCCTTATTGGGCTTCAAGAAGGAGTAATAAATAAAAATCATTCGTATGTATGTAATAAAGGGCACTTTTATGCTAAAGATGCATTTATGGAGTGTCATTGCAAAGTTGGTACGAAAAACAATCTGATAACCGCCATTCACCAATCATGTAATAGTTATTTTGCAAAGACGTATAAAAAAATAATTAACTCCAAAGAAACGGTAAGTCAAGGTCTAGATATTTGGTCTAACCACTTAAAAAGTTTTGGTTTGGGAGATTATCTAGGTTACGATTTATCAATAGGTCAAAAAGGTTTTATCCCAAATTCGATTTATTATAATAATTGGTATAGGGATGGAGGCTGGAAAGCATCAACAATAATCTCAAATGCGATTGGACAAGGAGAGATTTTAACCACTCCAATTCAGATGGCAAATTTTACAGCAGCAATAGCAAACAGAGGATACTATGTAACGCCTCATTTTCTTAAATCAACCAGTGAAATAAAAACTCGAAAATTTAAAAAAAAAATGACTACAATTGATTCTATTCACTTTAAACCTGTTATTGAAGGAATGGAGAAGGTTGTTAAATATGGAACTGCAAGGATTGCTCAAATTAAAAATATCGAAGTTTGTGGCAAAACTGGAACTGTAGAGAACTTCATCAAAATAAATGGTAAAAAAACTCAATTAACTGATCATTCAATGTTTATTGCATTTGCTCCAAAAACTCAACCTAAAATAGCTTTGGCTGTTTTTGTAGAAAATGGTTATTGGGGATCACGATGGGCTGCACCTATAGCCAGTTTAATGATTGAAAAATATTTAAAAAATAAAGTTGAAAGAAAGTGGTTGGAAAATAGAATATTGAAAGGAAGTCTAGAAATAGAGTATTCTAAACACTTATCGGGAAAACCATTTAAAATTAATGAATAAAACATATTTATACAGGATAGATTGGCTAATAATTATATGTTATATAAGTCTTGTTTTATTTGGAGCAGTTAACATTTACTCTACAACATATGATAATAGTATGAATCAGGGTTTTAGTCCTGAAAGCCTTGCTGGTAAGCATATTATTATATTTTTTGTTAGCTTTCTTTTGGGTTTTCTAATTTTATTTATCAAAACACAATTTTTTCAACAATTATCATATGTAATATATTTTGTAAGCATATTATCTCTAATAGGTTTATTTTTTTTTGGAGAAACTGTTAACTCAGCCACATCCTGGTATTTAATAAAAGGAATTAGTCTTCAACCATCTGAACTAGCTAAAATAGGAACTGCACTCGCAATATCAAGGCATCTAAGTGATTTTAATACAGACATAAAAAAAACTAAATCATTGTTAACAGGTCTAATTTTAATTTTAATCCCATTTTTATTGATTATTCTCCAACCTGATCCCGGTTCTGCAATTATATTTGGATCCTTTTTCTTGGTATTTTTCAGGGAAGGATTATCCTTTAACTATTTATTTTTTCTATTAATAGCATTGATTTTGTTTATTTCTACACTCCTTATTGAAGTAAAATATATAATTATTTTATTAGTAATTTTTAGTCTTATGATTTTTTATATTTTGAATAGACCTAGTAAAAAAATTAAAATATTTCCTTACATAATATTTATTTTAGTATCAACAACTTTCATTCTGTCAGTAAATTTTATTTTTGATTCTGTTTTTGAACAAAGACACCGTGATAGATTTAATGTAATTCTTGGCTTAGTAGAAGACACCCAGGGATTAGGATACAATGTCAATCAATCAAAAATTGCAATTGGTTCAGGAGGTTTAAAAGGTAAAGGCTTTTTGGAAGGGACTCAGACAAAAGGAAATTTTGTTCCAGAACAACAAACTGATTATATCTTTACTACTGTGGGAGAAGAGTGGGGTTTCGTTGGTAGTTCTCTACTTATTTTGATATTTGTTATCTTGATTGTTAGAATGCTTAATCAAGCTGAAAAACAAACAAATATTTTTAGAAGAAATTTTATTTACAGTATTTGTATCTTACTCTTTTCGCATTTTACAATCAATATTGGAATGTCTTTGGGCCTATTGCCAACAATAGGTATTCCATTACCGTTTATCAGTTCGGGAGGCTCCTCTTTACTCTCATTTAGTTTATTAATTTTCATTTACTTGAATTTTGATTCAAATAGGCTAAATGAATGGTAATTACATTTTAATTGAGTTGTGATAATTTAGTATTGCTTTGACTTAAATCATCCAATACATTTACAGCTTCGTCTAAGAAGATATCTTTTTTCAAAGTTTCTAACCATCTGTCCCTTCTGACTATAATATCATCAGTTTCATTTGAATATTCATTTTGTTCTAACCAAATAAAGGAAAGGTCAGATCTGAAATCATTTAGAACTTCGAATTTTTTGGTATATTTTTTATCATCTTCTCTTTTATCCATGTAGCTATTATAATCAAGATGAAAATTATAATCTTCTTGTTTTATTTTAATCCATTCACCTTGTTCAAGAATCAAATTAACAAGTGGATTACTTGCTAATCTAGCCTTGCTCCTCTCAATTACATATTTATCTCTGATATTATATTTATTTTCAGAGTAATTAGCTGGAGAAATTTTATCCCATGATAGCGGGTTGGATTGGTCTTTTTCACCAATTTTTATTGAAGCATATTGACTCGGAAAAACAATATCACTTTTAACACCCTCTAATTGAGTCGACCCGCCATTTATTCTGTAGAATTTATCAGTTGTCACCTTAAGCGCACCAAGATCTCCATATTGATTAACAGCAATAATTCGATTTAAATCAATAACATTTTGAACGGTACCTTTTCCGTAGGTTTGAGAGCTACCCATAACAATAGCTCTATTATAATCTTGAAGGGCTGCCGCTAATATTTCTGAAGCCGATGCTGAAAACTCATTAACTAATATAATAATAGGTCCATCCCATATGATCGTAGGGTCATTATCTTCTAAAACTTCTTTTCTTCCACCAATACTTTTTACTTGAACTACTGGCCCTTTATCAATGAAATAACCAGCCATGTCCACCACAGTCTTTAGTGATCCTCCACCATTATTACGCAGATCTATTATAATACCATCTACAAATTTTTCTTTAAATGAAAGCAGGGCTTTTTTGACGTCTGTAGCGGCATTTCTTTGTCCATAATTTTTAAAATCAACATAAAACTTTGGTAATTCAATGAGTCCAAATTTATTATTTTCCTTTTCTATGATTGCACTTTTTGCATAAGACTCTTCTAAAACAACTACATCTCTTTCAATAATGACATCTTTAATTTCCCCATTAACTTTTTTTACAGTCAATATGACATTAGTTCCTTTTGGTCCTTTAATTAATTTTATAGAATCATCTAATCTCATTCCAGATATTTCTACAGGATCTTCATTGGGTTGGGCAACAAACAATATTTGGTCTCCAGGTTCCAATGAATTATTTTTCCAGACTGGACCGCCAAGAATAATTTCAACAATCTTTACCTGTTCATTCTTTTTTTGAAGTCTAGCTCCGATACCTTCAAACTTTCCCGACATACTTGTATCAAAAAGCTCTTTGTCTTGCGGAGCGAAATATTGAGTGTGGGGATCAAACTCATTTACTATTGAATTAACAAATGAGTTAAATGAATCTTTTCTTTCCAATTCACCCAACCAGTCGAAATAATCATCTATATTTTGTCTCGTTAGATTTCTTGATTCTCTCTCAAGTGTCATATCAGATTTGATTTGATAAGAAGAATCAATTCTTTTCTTATAAATTTCTTCTTCTTTTTTTGAAACAAATCTGTCAAGAGTGGACAACTTAAGTCTTTTCCTCCAAATTTTTTTCAATTCATTCAGATTATTTGCAAAAGATATATTTTTAAAATCTAAAGAAGTAGTTTCTTGAATGCTAAAATCAAAAGGTTTCTCTAATAAGCTTGGATAAAAATTTTTAACATCTTCTATTCTTTGAAGACCTTTTTCATAAACCAAATTAAAAAAATCTATATTAGATAATCTCAATTGATCGTCTATTTCATATTCATATCGCTTAAAGTTATTTATATCAGTTTTTAAGAAAAACCTATGCTGACCATCAACAGCATCAATAAATGAATTGAAAACATTTTTTGAAAATTTATCATTCATTTCCTTTGGATCGTAGTGTCCTTTGTCGATAACGTATGAAATGATTTCCAATAAAAATTTATCTTTATCTGAAGATAGGATTAATGATGGAGTATTTCCAAAGATTAAATTTAAACTAAATAAAGTATAAAATACAAAATCAAAAATTTTCATGGGCTTTATTCATTGAAAGGGCAAAATTAAGTAAAATGAAATATTTATTAAAATGGATTTCAAAACTTTTTGTTAAATAATAAAATGTTGTAAGCAGTAAGATTTTATTAGATTTACATATTAATAAAGGATAATGTATTCTAAACCCCTAATACTAGTTACCAATGATGATGGGATAACTGCACCTGGAATCAGATTCTTAATAAAAATTATGAATTCAATAGGTGAGGTAGTTGTTGTAGCGCCAGATAGTCCAAAATCTGCCATGGGTCACGCAATAACAGTAAACTCAACATTAAGTTGTACTAAAATAAAAATTGATTCAGGTCCACAGTCAGAATATAGCTGCTCAGGCACTCCAGCTGACTGTGTAAAACTTGCGTTAAATGAAATATTAAACAAAAAACCTGATTTATGTGTATCTGGAATCAACCATGGGTCTAATTCCTCTATTAATATCATATACTCTGGGACTATGAGTGCTGCTCTTGAAGCTGGCATTCAAGGAATACCAGCAATAGGTTTTTCACTCTTAGATTATCGATGGGAAGCCAACTTCAAGCCTTTCACAAGAGCGATTGAAATAATTACTCATAATACTTTGAGAAAAAAAAATTCAAATAATCTTGTGCTAAATGTTAACATGCCTAAAGTTAATCATGAAAAAGAAATTATGGGAATTAAAATATGTAGACAGGCTAGAGCACACTGGATAGAAAAATTTGACAAAAGAATAAATCCAATGGGAAAGGAATATTTTTGGTTATCAGGGGATTTTATAAATAATGATAAAAAAAATGATACAGATGAATGGGCGCTCAGTAATGATTTTATTTCAATAGTGCCTGTTCAATACGATTTTACTGCTTATAATATGATTGAAGAATTAAATAAATGGAGTTTTGAATAAAAAAAATATTCTAATTGGTTTTATTACAGGTTTACTAGCAACAGCTTCATCAGTCATATTTATAACCTTAATTTTGTCTAATAGACCTATTGAGGATAGTTGGATTTATTTATACACTCAAAAAAAACTGGGTGGTTTAATAAGTTTAGGAGCAATTTCAAATCTTATAATATTTATTATTTCGATCAAAAAAAATAAAGTTTCTTTTGCAGGAGGCCTTGTAATATCATCTTTAGTTATCGTTGTATTAATATTTTTAATAAAATTTTTATAAATGAAATATTATATTATTGCAGGTGAAGCATCTGGAGATTTACATGGCTCAAAGCTAATTACGGAGATTAAAAAATCTGATTCAAAAGCTCTAATTAATTTTTGGGGTGGTGATTTAATGTCAAGAGCTGGAGGAAGCCTAATTAAACACTACCGAGATATCTCGTTTATGGGATTTTATGAAGTTTTTAAAAATATTCTTACAATTTTTAAAAATATGGATTTTTGTAAAAAAAATATTGAAGAATTTAATCCTGATGTAATAATTTACATTGACTACCCTGGGTTTAATTTAAGAATTGCGAAATGGGCAAGGAAAAAAGGATATAAAAATCATTATTACATTAGTCCGCAAGTATGGGCTTGGAAAGAAAGTCGTGTTAAAATTATAAAAGAAAACATAGACTACTTATATGTAATTCTACCCTTTGAAAAATCCTTTTATAGAGATAAACATGACTTTAAAGTTGACTTCGTTGGACACCCTTTAATGGAACATATTCCTAACAGAAAATTTGATAAAAAATTTCTTGACAAAATCGTTACAATAAGTAAAAAACCAATAATAGCCTTATTACCAGGTAGCAGGAAACAAGAAATAAATAAAATTTTACCGGAACTTGTTAAAGTAGCAAAAAAATATGAGGATTATCAATTTATTATTGCAGGCGCACCTGGAAGAACAATTTCTGATTATAATTTTATAAATGATATTTCTATCCCTGTGGTCTTCAACAACACATATGATCTAATAAAATTGTCAAAGGCAGCTATTGTAACCAGTGGTACTGCAACACTTGAAACAGCATTAATTGGCACCCCTCAATTAGTTTGCTACAAGAGTAGCTTGTTAAGTTTTTTGATTGCAAAACTGATTGTAAAACTTAAATACATTTCACTCGTTAACTTAATAATGAATGAGCATATAATAGATGAATTAATCCAATTTGATTGTAATTCTAAGAAGATTTGTTTTTTTCTTCAGAAATTATTGAATAAATCTAACACAACAAAAATTAAATCAAACTACATTAAATTATATAATATGCTTGATCAAGGAGGTGCTAGTAAAATAACTTCAAAATTAATTTTAAAAAGAGTTAAAACAGAGTAATTACTTTAAGTTTAATCGAAATTTTGGCTTAAAATATTTTCTATAATTTTCGAAATCTTCTGGTTTTGAGAAAACTTGATAATCACCTTGTTTAATCATCTTCAGGTAAAGTTCCATCTGATGAACTTTAAGATATCCTACAACTGGAGTTATAAGATATCCAGACTCACTTAAAAAAATAGTTGTTGGATATCCCTTAACNCCCAAAAATTGGGAAAATTGATGCGTACTATTTCTTCTGGTTTTTCGATTAATGTCATAATCAGGGTTAGTGAAAGTATTACCATAAAAATTGATNATTTCATCTCCCTCACCGTTAAATTTAACAGCATAATAATGTTCGTTAACATAATTTGCTAAATCAGTATTAGCNAATGTTTTTTGCTCCATTAATTTGCATGGACCACACCAAACGGTATATACATCCATCAAAATTTTTTTTGGGTTACTTTTTTGTTTATTTAAAGCATTTTCCAAAGTCATCCATTTAATTTCCTGACTGAAACCTGAAGAGTTATAGAAAAGTATTAAAAAGCCAAAACTAACTTTAATTATTATATTTAATAGATANTTAATTGATTCCATGCATCATCTTAACTATTTTGTTATTTGCAAATATCATTAATAAGCCCGCACCTGTNGGTATTAAAGTAAATATCAAGAAAAAAACACTCATCCCATAATTTTCAACAATTGGATCTATATAACTCCCNGTAAGTCCNGCAGCAGTATTCGCTATAAAGTTAGCCACGAACCAAACNCCAAACATTAATCCTACAAGATTTTTTGGTGCTAATTTACTAACATATGAAAGTCCCACTGGNGAAATACATAGTTCACCCATAGTGTGAAAAAAGTATGCCAGTATCAAAAATATCATACTTACAGAAGCNGTTTTAGCACCNAGAGGGATTTCAATTGAACCATATGAGAGAATTCCAAAACCAATGGCTAAAAGTATAAGACCAACACCGAACTTATGGGGNCCTGAAATGTTATANCTACTTTGCCAAATTTTAGAAAACAATGGAGCAAATACAATAATGAAAAAGGAGTTGAGGATTCCATACCATGATGCAGGAACCTCAGTTGTTTGATTATTAAATTCACGTAATAGCATCCAAANGATAATTAACCAAATTATAAAAAAACTTGAGATTAAAAATAGACTAGATAATTTGAATACTGAAAAAGTATTAACACATAATAGATAAACGATGTAACTGATAATTATCATNGGGACTACGGTTATCAAAGAATTGAAAATTTTAAAAATTAAGGCCCCGCTACCATCTAATATTCTGTTGGTATAATCTGAAGCAAAAATTGTCATGGATCCACCTGCTTGTTCAAAGGCCCACCAAAAAAATATAACACAAAATGAAAATATAACAATGACTTTTAGTCTATCATAAATAATTTTNGATGATGAATTATTTTTGATGGTTGATTGGACTAATTTTTCATTTTTNTCTGAACTTGAATCCTCAATAATTCCAATAGATCCAAAAATCATTTGAGCNTAATAAAATTGTAACATGCCAAAAAACATGAANATTCCAGCTAAACCAAATCCATAATGCCAGCCTATTTTTTCACCTATNTAACCACAAAGCAAAATACCCAAAAAAGCACCAGAATTTATACCCATNTAAAAAATTGTATAACCAGCATCTTTATCACGTCCTTCAGTTTTATATAGCTGTCCAACCATCGAACTTATATTTGGTTTAAAAAATCCATTACCTATTATTAAAAAAATTAATCCTGAATAAAACAATAATTTACTAACACCCTCGAGTGCCATTGAAGCGTGGCCTAAGGTCATAATTAATGCTCCTAATATAACTGCTTTTCGATATCCAAGAAACTTATCTGCTAATAAACCACCGAAAATAGGTGTTATGTAAACAAGTCCAGTATAAACTCCGTAAAGTCCAAGCGCNTCGCTTCTTTCCCATCCCCAACCATCATNTTGAAAAGACGAAACTAAAAAGAGAACTANNATTGCTCGCATACCATAGTAGGAAAACCTCTCCCACATTTCAGTAAAAAATAAAACATACAAACCCGAAGGGTGTCCAAGAATTGTTTTTTGATTTAGTTCACCTCCATTATATATGTAGCTCATTGTTATAAGTTGTTTTTTATAAAATTAGTCATTTTTGTATATAAATGATTNTGTGCANTTAANCCACTGATTCCGTGCTTTTTATCTGGGTAAATCATCCATTCAAATTGTTTACCNTTTTCAATTATTGCATCAATTAATCGCATAGAGTTTTGCACATGTACGTTATCATCTCCNGAACCATGAATCAATAAATATTTTCCTTTCAACCTCTCAACATAATTAATTGGTGAATTATCATNNTAACCATCTGAATTTTCTTGTGGNGTTTTCATGAACCTTTCCGTGTATATNGTATCNTAAAATCTCCAACTTGTGACNGGAGCAACAGCAATAGCCATTTCAAAAACTTCATTCCCTTTAAGNAAAGAATTTGTNGATATNTACCCACCATAACTCCAACCCCAAATACCTGTTCGATTATCATCGATGTANGGTAAAAGTGANATTNTTTTGGCAAATGATATTTGATCTTGAGTNTCTAATTTNCCCAAATTCATATATGTNATTTTTTTAAATTTTTCTCCCTTATAGCCGGTTCCTCTTCCATCCAAACAGGCTATAAAATATCCATACTGAGTTAACATTTTATGCCATANGTCTTTATTATTTCCCCATCTNTTTGAAACTTGTTGAGATCCTGGGCCAGANTATTGAAAAAGTAATAAAGGATATTTTTTCAATGAATCAAAATCATCAGGCTTAATGATNTAATAATTCATAGCTTGTCCATTCAAACNAATTGTATCAAAAATTTTTTCAGGTAGTTTATATTTACTCAATTTATTTTTTAANTCCTGGTTNTCTAATATGGTTCTTNTAAGAGATACATCTTCAACTGATCTGATTACATATTTTGGAGGGGTGTTTTTGTCAGAATATGAGTGAATAAAAATATTACCCTCTAAATTAAATACTGCTTGATTAAAACCAGATTCTTTTGTAATCGGTTTTATTTTTCTGTCTCTTAATCCNACCGAATAGAGCCCTCTATCAATTGAAGATTTCATTGCAGCCCCAAAAATTATTTGATTAGTTTTNTGATTNAAAGCATTTATATTTTCTACTTCCCATGAACCTCTGGTAANCTGATTTATNAACTTTCCTTTTTTNTTGTAGTGATAAATATGATTAAANCCACTTTTTTCACTTGTCCATAAAAAACTTTTATCGNTTAAAAAAATTAAGTTATCATTCACATCCAAATATNCTTCAGATTTTTCTTCAAGAATAAGTTTACTNCTTTTTAAAATGACATCAACNAAATGNAATCTTAAGTGATTCTGTTCTCTATTAATCGTTTGAACAGATAAAATATTTTGATCNTTAGTAAATTTAAACCTTGGAATATAATATGGTTTANAGTTATTCGAAAATTGAATTTGAGANGTTGCTTTAGATGCAAAATCATANAAATGAAGTGAAACTTTTGAATTTGATTCTCCGGCTTTTGGGTATCTAAATTTATATGGAAATTGATATAAACCTTTTCCATATATATCCATNGAGAAAAGAGGAACTTTTGATTCATCAAAACGTAAAAAAACTAATTTGGAACTATCAGGNCTCCACAAAAAAGCNCGAACAAAACCAAACTCTTCCTCATAAACCCAATCTGTAATTCCATTTATTATTTCATTNTTACCATCATTTGTNATTCTANAGACTGAATCATCAATTAAATTTTTTACATAAATATTTCTNTTGTATANAAAAGCTACTTTATTTCCATCTGGAGAAAANGAGGGTTCTTGNATTTTCTCATTGAATACCATTTGAATTGATGANTTAACGGTATTGTATACCCAATAAATNGCTTTAATNGAACGTCTATATATTTCAACTTTTTCAGTTGTAAGAATTATTTTTTTTTCATCTTTGGATAATTCATAATCGGTAAAATATGGGACTAGGGGAAGGNCTGAACTTAAAATTATTTCCTTCTTTTTATTTGANTTATAATATTCTGAAACAATCTTTGCTTCTTTANTTAACTCATTTTTAACNATATATGTATATCTTTTTGCGTCATTCATCAACCTTAATCCATCCAATGTTTTGGGAATAAATTTATCACTCCAGATATCATTCAGATTTATTTTATATTGAGAATATGAAAAAAAAATTGAATTGAAAAATAAACTAAATAATATTATTTTTTTTGGTGTCAAAATATAATTTTTAATAAAGTGGTTTTTTTAAAAATGAAATAATATTAGTATCTAATTTACATATATTTGAACAACTCAATGAAGTGATGAAAAAATACATCTCTGGATTTTCTAAATTGACCAAAAAAGAAAAAATCAAATGGATCACAAAACTCTATTTTGAAGACTCTCTTAAGGCTGAGTCAGAGTTAAAAAAATACTGGAATTCTGACACTGAAATTCAACAAATCCACGATGAGTTTATCGAAAATACATTGAGTAACTTTTACATGCCATTTGGTGTAGCTCCAAATTTCATAATAGATGGTAAAGATTATACATTACCAATGGTAATTGAGGAGAGCTCTGTTGTTGCTGCAGCATCAAAAACTGCAAAATATTGGTCGAGAAGAGGTGGATTTCACACAAAAATTTTAAATATTGAAAAAAGCGGTCAAATACATTTTTTATTCGATGGTAATAAAAACGAAATCGATGAGTTTTTTAAAAAAAATAAAAAACAACTTCTTGAGTCATGTTTTGACATATCATTGAAGATGACTAAAAGAGGAGGTGGAATTCAATCCATAGAGTTGATAGATAAAACATCAGATTTGAAAAATTACTTTCAAATATCTGTTCATTTTATTACAATTGATGCTATGGGTGCAAATTTTATTAACTCATGTTTAGAAAAAATATCAAAAACTCTGAATAATTTGTTTATCAAGGCAAATTTGAATGAAAAATATAAATTAGAAATTATAATGAGTATAATGTCAAACCATGTACCAAATTGCTTAGTAAAAAGTTGGGCATCCTGCTCAATAGATGATCTGGACGAAAATGACAGTATTAATGGAAGACAATTTGCTGAAAAATTTGTAAATGCAATCAATATTTCAAAAATTGATTTAAATAGAGCTGTTACAAATAATAAAGGGATTATGAATGGTATAGACTCCTTAGTTTTATCGACCGGTAATGATTTTAGAGCTGTTGAAGCTTCAATTCATGCGTTCGCCGCCAAAAATGGAAGGTACAAAGGTCTTACAAATGCTTTTATAAAAGACAAGATGTTTACGATCGAGCTTACCATACCATTATCTATTGGTACAGTTGGTGGGTTAACAAAGCTTCATCCACTAGTAAGGTGGTCAATGGATCTTCTCGGTAATCCAAATGCAAAAGAACTTATGTCAATTATTTGTGTATCCGGATTAGCTCAAAATTTTGCTGCAGTTAGATCACTAATTACATCTGGAATACAAAAAGGACACATGAAATTGCATCTGTTAAATATTTTGAATCAACTAAAAGCGTCAAAAAAGCAAAAGAAGGATGCACTTTTATTTTTCATAGATAAAGAAGTAAACTACACTAATGTTGAAAAATTTCTAAACAGATAAAATGAAATCATTTTACAGCAATGGAAAGGTATTATTAAGTGGAGAATATACAGTTCTAAGTGGCTCTATAGCGGTTGGATTACCAACAAAAATGGGTCAGGAGATGTTAGTTGAAAATAATTTATCTAAAACAATCGTATGGTCAAGCTATAACAAAGACTTAGTAAAATGGTTTGAGTGTGTACTTGATGTCAAATCGCTAGAAATAATCAAAACAAATGATAAAAAAATATGTCTGCGTTTAGTTAAAATTTTAGAACAATGCAGATTTTTTAATCCAAATTTTCTGAAAAGCGGAAAAAAAATTATTACAAACCTAAATTTTGATCAACATTGGGGGTTGGGAACATCATCTACACTCATAAATAATATTTCCAGATGGGCAAAAATAAATCCTTATGCACTATTGAAAAAAACATTCGGAGGAAGTGGTTATGATATAGCGTGTGCCCAAAACAATACTCCAATTATATTCTCATTAAGGTCAGGAAAGGAAAATGTGATACCAGTTGATTTTAATCCAGATTTTAAAAAAAATTTATTTTTCATATATCAAAATAAAAAACAAAATACTCTAGACTCAATTAAAGGTTTTGAAGACAAGAAACTATTGACTAAATCAATTATAAAAGATATATCTAAAATATGTAAAAGTTTAATTTTGGCTAAAAGCCTTGATGAGTTTAGAGAGTCAATGGAGCTTCATGAAAAAATAATCAGCTATGTTTTAAAAACTAATCCCATAAAAAACAATTTTAAAGATTATAATGGATCACTTAAGAGTCTTGGGGCTTGGGGGGGAGATTTTTTTTTAGCGGCTGGTCCAGATGATACACTTGACTATTTCAAAAAAAGAAACTTCAAAATTGGCTATAGATATGAAGATTTTATATTATAAACTTACTAATAATATAAATGTCTATTATCCTCTATTTCAGAAGACATCTTCAAGGCATCAAAAACTTTTGAGTTTATTCTAAGTTTTTCATTTTCTCTCAAAGAATTTCTATACCCTGTATATGACTTTAGATCTGGAGCAATTTCTCTGCTGACAACGTTAATCATATACAGTCCCTTATTTCCAACAAGATATCTAGAATCTTTATTTTCCTCAATTGAAAAAGATGCTCCTATTATATATGGTTCTTGGCCTGATCCTGAAAGAACAGAATTTTTCCTATTTAATGCAGAAGCAGTCTGTATTTCTTGTCCAGACTTTTTAGAAGCTTCTTCTAAAGATTGGATATTTTTATACATCTTTTCAAGGAGTTTAATCTTTTTCTGGACAATTAATTTATTCCTGACTTCATCGCTGACCTCATTAAATTCAGCAACTTTACTATCTCTGATTTTTAATATTTTAACAACTGCATAGCCCCCAGTGGATAAATTGAATTTTTTTATATCTCCTTCTTCAGAACCCTCAGAAAAGGACCACTTTACTATTTGCCTTTGATTTCCTAATCCTGGAATTTGTTCGTCCAAGAGATTTATAAATTCGACTTTTTTTGAGGTTAAAGAGAGATTATCAGCTATAATTTCAAAATCATCTTGATTGGATTTTATTGCTTTTATCTCAAAATCAGTTGCGTTTTTAAAAATTTTATTTGATGTTGATTCTGAGGGAACAAGTGACTGAACAATATTTGCTAATAAAACCACATCTTCTTTATCAGTTATTTTTATGACGTGATATCCATATTTTGTTTCAACAACTCCAGTTTTACCAACTTTATTTTTATTTGCAAAATCAAAAAAACTTTCTTCCATGAAACCCTCTTGGAAAAACCCTAAATCACCTTCGTTGTTTTTGCTTGGACCGTCTGAACTGTTAGTAGCAATTTCTCCAAAAAGTTTTGGATTCCTCCTAATTTGTCTTAAGATTTTATAAGCTTTTTTTTCGGCCTCTTTTTTTGACCTAATAATCAAATTGGATGCGCCAACTGCTTCCTTATATGCAATAAGTACATGACTTGCCCTTATGGAACCATCTATTTTTTTATCAATCATTTTCGAAATCTTTATATCTTTTTCGTCTATATATGGACCAAATATTTCACCTTTTTGTAGATTGAACAAAATTTCAGAATATCCACTTCGAATCCCTCCTTTTGGGACGTAAATTGAATCAAATGGGACAGAAGAATGTTGAGAAACAAAATCACTAATATCTTTAGTACTATTGATGCCAAATATTGTATCAGTTAATTTTGAAACATCATTATACTCGATCCTATTTATTTTTAAACTTTCAAGTAATTTTCGTTGTTGTGATATATCATTTTCTGTCGGGATTTCATCAAATAAAACATAACTAATTGACCTTGTCTCATTTCTTTTATAATTTTTTGAATTTTTTGAAATGTATTTTTTAATTTCATTATCACTAACATTAATTAGGCTGTCAGGAACAGTATTGAAGGGGATTTGAACGTATCTAATAGACACATTATCATTTTCGTTGTGGTATTCAAATTTTGCCTCAAAGTCAGAGTGAGTTGCGCTAGACCTAATCAAACCAAGGTATATATTTCGCTTAGCCATTGAAATTAACTGTGCCTCTTGTGCTTTCCAATTTTCGTAACCTTGAGGATTGTTAGTCTTCATGGAAACTATAAAATTTGTAAATATTCCAAAATCAAAAAAACCGGACTCATTTAAAAAACGTTGATCGCTTAGGAACGCCTCATTAGAACTAATAATCTCTTCAAGTTGGGCGATTCCAGCATCTATTCCAAGGAGGTTGTATTGATCCTCTAATACAGCATTCCGTATTGTTTGATCCCAAACAGCTTCAACAGACTTTATAGTTGAAAAATTGTAATTTCTTTCTGTTTGTTCAACATTAAATCTGAAAAGATCTAAATCTATTTCAGTATCGTTGACTATTGCGATTGGCTTTGTGATATTATCACCTCCACCATTGTTTGTAAAAACACCAGAAATAACAAATGCAAATAAAGCCATTCCTATTACTATTATCAAGAAAATTGATCTTTCTCTGATTTGTCCAAGTAAAGCCATAATAGTTTATATTTATTTTAGATAGCTTGCGAATTTACAATATCCGGGGGTTTTTTGAAAATTTACACATTATTTTTGAAATAAATTAGTTTTTATCGCTTATTTCAAGCATAATTTTTTTAATTTTTGTTGATGTGGTTTCAAGAATTTTTATTTTAAAATTCTCTATTAAAATTTCATCTTTTTCAGATGGAATCTCACCTGTATGAAATACGATCCAACCTCCCAGGGTCTCATAAAATTCGTTTTCAAGTATATCGAGCCCATAAGTTTTATTTATGTAATCGACTTCTAACCTTGTTGAAAATTCAAACCTTGTCTCAGAAATAATTTTTTCAGTGCGCTCAACTTGATCGTGCTCATCTTCTATCTCTCCAAATAATTCTTCTACTATATCCTCAACTGTTATTAACCCTGATGTACCACCATATTCGTCTAAAACAATAGCCATACTCCTCCTTTGTTTAGAGAGTAGCTCTAAAACCTTGTTTATTGGCATAGGTTCAGGGACATAAGAGACTGGTAATATAATTTCATTAATAGTTCTCGGTTTTTTAAACATTTCAAATGAGTGAACATATCCAATAATATCATCAATAGATTTTCTATATACCGGTATTTTAGAAAATCCTGTTTCTATAAATAAAGACTTTAATTCATCGTAAGATGTTTTAATTTCGACTGCTATGATTTCTGTTCTAGGAACCATAGTCTCTCTTGAACGGAGATCAGAGAAATCTAGTGCATTTTGAAAAAATTTAATTTCTGAGTCCATTTCATCTTTATTTTTTGAATTTTCAATTTGTTCGTCGATGAAGTCTCCCAATTCTACCTTAGAAAATAGTAATCTAGCATTTTCTGCCTTAATTTTGAAGAAAAATTTTAAAATCCAATCATTCAGTTTAATTATAAATAAAGTAATTGGTCTGAATATAAAGAAAAAAATTGCTGCTGGAACTGCAAAGAAAGTTATTAGTTTGTGAGAATAGATACGAAAAAAAACTTTAGGTAAAAATTCAGCTGAAATTAAAATTATTAAGGTGGAAATTATCGTTTGGTAAAATAAGATATCTAAATTTAATTCCAAACTACCCTTTACATGAGAAAAAAAAAATCAAGTAGTCTCTCACTCATAAAGATTCCATAAATTACTAATGATATATTATTTCCAACTAACATGGCGGCAATAAATTCAGATGGGTTGTCAGTACATTTTTTTAATAACTGCGAATTGAATCCAGTTTGTTTTTTTTGTATTTCTAAAAATAGTCTATTCGAGGACACAAAAGCCATCTCAAGACCTGAAAAAAAGGCCGAAAGAATCAGTGATGATAATATAATAAAATCAATACTTAACATTATTTTCTTTGGGAATATTTATTTCTATAATAACGCCTAAAAAGGGCCATAAAAACCGATAAAATCGCAAAGAAAATAAAAATAAGAGCTTTTTGTTTATTAAAATTCCAATTATTAAATATTTGAAAAAAAGATATTATCGCGATTATCCAATACAAAATTTCCGAGATCAGAAGACTTTTCATGTTTAGTTATTTGATTGAATCATTTGATTCTTCAACAGATATTTTTCCAGTTAAACTTCCTGTTCTAAATTTACTGAATTCCTTATTTGCATCAAGTCTTTTTGCTGATATTTCATAATCGTCATCACTAAATTCGAAAGGAAACTCGGTGAAAATCCAATTATCAGTTGCATCCCAATATAACTGCTGAGAAATTAATTCTGCTCCATTACTAGATCTTAAAAAAACATTACCTCTTAGATCAATTATTTTTGTTGACTCATAAAGAGTTGCAAAATCAGAAGTCAATTCACTTTGTCTATTTTTTTCATCAAAAAAAATCACTTTCACTCCATCAGGAAATTCAGAGTATTTAAAGGATAAATTAGTAAAATCAACATGTTTTTTTGACGTTAAAATAGCAGATATTTTCATTGAATCAGTATATACCATTCTTATATCACTAGCAATTCCAACGGGTTGTTTCTTCTTATTAAATAGGTCCAATAATTGTTGGGAGTCGTTTTCACACGAGCACAAATGGAACATAAAAAGTAGAATATATAGAACTGAAATACAAGAATTAAAACTTGACATTATAATTTTGGTACTGTGACACTTGCACCGACCCAACAATTAAAAGTTATTTTTGCGCCTTCATTAGCTTCAGAAAAAATATCTGTTTTACTTGGAGCTCTACCCATGTAACTTCTGGCTGTTTTATTCGCAAGCTTTTTTATTGAAGCATCTACCCTTCCTGCTTTTTTTGCAATATCAGCTGCCAACCAATAAATTGCCCTTTTATTAAATTGTGTTTCGCCACATTCATTTGCACTACCAGCATATAAACTTGCTATGAGTAAATATGCTCTTCCCATCGAAGGTTGATTTCTAAGGGCTTTTCTGGCATAGTTTCTAGCTGATTTTTTCCTGCCACTCTTTTTAAATTTAACTGCAATTTTATACAAAATTTTTGCTTTTTTATATTGATCCGTTTCTAAAGATATAGATTCTTCATAATATTTTAATGCCTGTGTGCTTTTACCTTTTTTATCATTTAATAAGCCTAGATAATAGGCAGAATCCGCAGATGGTTCAATATTATGTAAAGCCTCTACTAATGTGACAAAAAATGGATCATCTGAGCAATCTTTTCCATCCATTCTACTCGCTGCCCTCTTCAACCAAACAGAATTTGATTTGTTTTCCTCAAAATTCCTTTTGTATAGAGGTATTAAATTATTACATGTTGCTTCAATAGATATTATTGCATTTAAGTTGGATATTAAAATTCCAATAGCTTTTGAATTTACCTCATAAACCCTCTTGTTTTTTGTCTCTTTGTTTGTAAGAGGCTGACCTTCTTCAATTTTAATAAGTATTTTATCTAGCTTTTTGGCTAGCTTAGTCGCTTCAATATCAAATTTTTCTGAAATTTCTTCATACATATTAAATAAATGCTCAGGAGTTACATTATCTTCTTTTGATTTATATTGATTATATAGTGTATTAAAATAATTGTACAAACCCTTTGGATTTGTGAAACTTGCTGCATCTTTTCTGTATGCTTCATCAAAAACTTGGTAAACCTCAGCATCATTTGCCATTTTAAAGTCCATCATTACTTGAGCTTTTGTGCTGAGAATACTACCAATCCTGCTAACACCTTTTTTTGTGGGAAAATTTTCTAACCATTTATCGTATAATGATACGAGATTTCTTTTAAAATTATCCTGCTCATCACCGATAGAATTTTTGATTTTATGTTTTAAAATACGTTCTCCATAGGTGTAAACCGCTAAATTTATTTTTGGACATGATTCCAAAACAATCTTCCATGTCTCGTATGCAGCGTCGTAATATTTTACTTTTGCTGATTCAGCAAATATTGATAAGTTGTTTAAACATTCCTGCTCTGATTGGCAATAAGAAACATTCGCTATCAACAGAACAAGCAATGTAAATAGTAGTCTTAGCTTTTTCATTTTGTTTTAATTATACTTTCTTTTAATAAACCATATATCATTTAAGGAGAAACCTAATCTTATACTCCAATAGTTTTCTTCAACTAAATTATTACTTTTATTTCCAATTTTTCCAAGTTCAAAAGTAACATTTGTATTTGAAACTCCTGCCATCGGCAAACCAAATCCAAAAGTAATAACATTTTCCTTAATTAATTCATTATTAATAAGGTATGCTTTTCTTTCTGATCTGAAGCCATATCTATAAACGATTCTCTTCCAATAAGACGTAATAGAACTGAAGTCTGGTATAAAAAATCCACCAAACATTGATGTTTTTGCATCAATGTATTTAATATTGGGTTGAATTATAAAATCATTTACGAATGAGCTATTAAAAGTATTAATTAATTGACCTCCAAAAAACCATTTTTTATCCTTTCCAAATCCTAATCCATAAGATATTTTCTTTGGACTTTTGAAATCAGTCTCATCTGTACCAGTTAACGAAAGATCGGGTTCAACAACCTCTCCAACAGTACTCGATTCACTCAAAACTGACTGAGTGTAAATAACCTGTCTATTTTTTGATTTAAGTGTTCCCTCAGGCTCGAAACCAAAATAACTATGGATTTGTAATTTATTTAATCTCGTAATTGAATTTACTGCAAATTTATAAGTTATACCCGACAAACTCAATTCACTCTCTAAATATGAACCATTTTCAATTCCTTTAATTAGTTGATTTTTTTCATATAGAATATCCCCAAACCCATAATTTGTTGAAACACCAACATGGACACCCTTTAATATTTTAAAACCAATATTTAAAAATGCTCTATTTATACCCCCTTGACCAGAGAAACGATTAATAATTTGATTTTCAGAAATACTTTGATTTGATTCGTTTAAAAGATATCCAATTGAAGTTACAGGTATAATTCCAAAGCCAAAACGAAATTTTTTTGTAGGAATTGAAACACCAATATAATCAATAGATGAAGTAGTTATTTTTTGGGTTTCACTTTCATTAGAAATACTATTTTTTCTATAATTTAAACCTACAGAGTAGGTTGTAGCTTTAAGTGTGGAGTAACTTGCAGGATTATTGATATTTGGATGAATGGTATCAATGAACACATCCATTCCTCCCATGGCCCTATTAGAATGATTTCCTCTAAAATTAGTCTCACCAAAACCAATAAAAGAATATGGTGAACCAGTTCCCACTTGAGAAAAAGAAAAAGAGGTTATTAAAAAAAATATTATCGTGATTAATCTATTCAAAAAAAGTTTTTTATGTTCTCTTATTGATTATTCAAATTTAAAATATTGAATAATCCTTTTGATATAAAACTGTAATTGGCAAATATGCCATTTTTTATTCTGTTAGCCAAGTATTTAGCATCCCCTCCTGTTAAAATTATTGTTAAATCTTTGTATTTTTTCTTATAAAGATTTATTTGGTTTTCAATTTCTCCAATTACTCCGAAAAATATTCCTGAGTGAATACATTCCTCAGTTGTTCCTCCTATTAATCTTGAAGGCTCTACAATTTTTAATCGAGGTAATTTAGAAGTATTAGTATTTAAAATAGTGTATCTCATTGTAAAACCTGGACTAATTGATCCTCCCAAATAAGTTGAATTTTTTGAAATAAAATCATAAGTTATGCATGTACCTATGTCAATCACTAGACAGTTTTTTTTTGGGTATTTAAAAACAGCAGCTGCAGCTAAACTGATACGATCAGGACCAAGTTCGCCAGGGTTTTTATACTTAATTTTAAAGGGTAATTTGATTCTTGATGAAATCCATATGACATGACATTTGGCAATAAACTCAAAATCATCTTTATTAACACCTAATACATCAGAAATAACAATAGACTCGCAGTTCTTATTTTCTCTTCTCCAGTTTATAAATTTATCCTTCACTTTTATGCTATCCCATACACCAAAATCAATAATTTTATTTGATTTATAAACTGAAAATTTTGAATTAGTATTTCCAATATCTAAAACTAGATTCATAAAATTTTAAAGAATGTTATTCAAAAGTACCAAAAGATTTTTTAAGCAAGGATTTGTTCTAGTCTAAAAAGGCTTATATATTTGCTGCACTTTAAACTATGGTACCTTAGCTCAGTTGGTAGAGCAAAGGACTGAAAATCCTTGTGTCCCTGGTTCGATTCCTGGAGGTACCACATTTAAACAACAAAGCCCTGTTTTAATCAATCAGGGCTTTTTTGTACTCAATAGTTTACTTTGCTCTTAAAAATTATATGCAAATCTTATGAAAATGCCTACACCCATTGAATTAAAATTAGTATTGATTTGGTTAAAAATAAATTGAGCCAAGAGCATTGAATCGATATTCTTCCTAAGCTCATAGTTCAAAGATGGCATAATTAGTAGCATTTCTTGTCCTTTCATGTAAAATGTAGTCAGTGAACCATTAATTGCTGGAGTAAAGTTTCCACTTATCTGGGTAAAATAATTATACATAGATGGCATTAATTTTTTGGCAGAAATATCCAATAGAAAAGATCCAAATAAATTATCGTTGGAGAGGTTTGATTTTGGTCCAATACTGTTGTACAAAAAAGAAGTATTAAAATAAATACCAGATTTAGTAGAGTAATCTAAAGAAACAGAGGTGCTAAGAGCATTTGAGGAGTTTTTATTATTATTTTTAGAGTTAAAATATGTGGATTCCAATGTGATTCCAGCATTTTTAAAATTGGTGGCCAATCCAAAACCCATTGCTAAATCCTCATAATAATTTCCTAATAAAAACTGAAAATCACTGCCATTTAAATTAAATTTCCATAGACCCGCAAAAATTGATTCGTTTATATTATCTCCTGGTTGAGCGGAAAACTCAATTGATGACATTTCACCTGTATAGTATAGAAATCTCAATGCATCTACTCCCATTCTTTCTTGATAATCAAAATCAATTAAACTATATGCATTGAACAAATCATTTGGATTCCAAGCTAAGTTAACACCCCAATTAATTCTCTGTCTTCCGAGTCTCAACTCCCATTTATCTGCTGAATATTTTATAAAGGCTCTATCAAAAATTGAATGAACAACAAGTGCTGTTTGATCATAAGGGATAAATGATAAATCTAGTTGTCCCACATCAGTATTTAGTATACTTCCTAAATTTGGATTGAATTTTGTTGCTTGACCAAAAAAAACTCTGTTTCTCATTTCAAAAACTGCATCTAGTTGGTTATCAAAATTCAATTTTATTCTGAGACGGTTATGAATTAAATTATCTGTTAATGTTGAGTCAGAATTAATTACTGATGAAGAATTCATATAGCGTAAATAGCCAGAGAACCTGATTTTATTTTTCCAGGATGATTCAACTTGATCTTGAGATTTTAAGCTTGTTAAACCCAAGGTTACTGTGAATAGAAAAAATATATATTTCAAACCAATTTATTTGATTTTATCATCTGAAAGTATTTTACCATCTTCTAATGTAATAATTCTGTTTGCTCTGTCAATCACTCTTTGATCATGAGTAGAAAAAATAAAAGTCATTTTTTCTTTATTGTTTAGCTTACTCATTATATCCAAAAGGTTGGTGGTTGCATAGGAATCTAAATTAGCAGTTGGTTCGTCAGCAAGAACAAACTTTGGCTTTGAGGCCAACGCTCTCGCTACAGCAACTCTCTGTTGCTGTCCTCCTGATAATTGATTAGGTCTCCTGTTTAATTGATCTGATAGCCCTACAGAATTTAGAAGCTCAACAGATCTTTTGCTCCTGTATGACTTAGGTAAACCCTGCATTAACATTATAAACTCGACATTCTCTTTAGCAGTGAGAACAGGAATTAGGTTGTAAGATTGAAAAACAAAACCAATATTATTTAACCTAAAGTCAATAAGTTGATTTGAATTCAATGTAGTAATATTCTTATCTTCAATCATAACTTTTCCTGACGTTGGAGAGTCTAATCCTCCTATAGAATTTAAAAAAGTCGTCTTACCAGATCCTGATGGGCCCACAATAGCAGTAAATTCTCCTTTTTCAAAAGCAATACTAACATTGTTTAATGCAATTACATCTTGATCAGCTTGTTTATAGAATTTAGAAATATTTTTTGTTTCAATAACATTCATAATAATGACTTTATAATGATTTAACAGCCTGAGCTGGATCTAGTTTAAGAGCTCTTCTTGCAGGGAAAAGAGACGATATGAGTGTAACTGTTAATGTAAGAAAAGTTATCATTATATAATAACTCATGGGTAAAGAGGTATAAACCATTGATTTCATTCCAAAAGAATCTAATCCCTTTGATACTATAGATAAATCGATGCCAATTTTACCATAATATGAGATCATGATATATGATAACAAAATTCCTATTGGAAGGGCAATGAATGATATAAAAATAGTTTCAAAAAGTATCATCAAAAAGATTTTTGTTTTATTTAAACCTACTGACATTAACATTCCAAGTTCTCTTTTTCTTTCCAAAACTGCCATAAGCATTATATTAGCAATTCCAAATGATAGAGCCAACAAAATTATGCTCATGAAAATAAGAAAAAACCAAACCATTAGTTCTTGTACCGATCCCAACTCTGGTGATAAATCCTTCCAAGTTTCTACTTTATTATTACCATTTAGCTTTAGAAGTTTTTCCTTTAAAATCTCAGAATTATCAATATTATTTAGTATTACTGCAATTTCGTGAATACTAGATTTATTGTACAAGATTTTCATTAAATCCTCTTTTTTTACATACACCGTTCCAGCATCAAAAATTGAGTTAGCACTTTTATAAATTCCTTCTACTTTAAATTTCACTCTTTGCAAATCTCCATTATCATCTACAAAAGTGAATGACACTTTTTTCTTTAAATCTAAACTTAGGCTATTAGCAAGTTTTTCACCTATAACTACCGGTTTACTTTTTATCATGGAAAAATAATTTCCTTTGACAATATTTTGGCTTATATCAGAAAAATTTTTTTCTAAATCTGAATTTATACCAATTAATTTAACTCCTTGTGATCCATGAGCACTGGATGCCATAGAGGAAACGATTACTCTGCCACTATATTTTTTAACCAAACTATCTCTCTCCAAGTATTCAAAAATTCTTAAGGGTTTGTCGATCGTACTATTTATATCAAGGTTGTACTCAAATGAAGGGTTATGTATCTGAACATTGTGAAGGTATGTATCAATTGCACTTTTGACTCTTTGTTCATTCACTCCTCTGCTCATAGCAACCGTAAATAAACCCGACCAAAGACCCAAAATCATCGAAATAATAACTATCGAACTTCTGAGCTTATTCCTCCAAATATTTCTCCAAGCAATTTTTATTATTGTTCCCATATTTTATCTGTTCATTGCCTTTATTGGTTGAATTCTCGTTATAATTATCATTGGATAAATGCATGTCATTAAAGAAATGAAGAATATCATTAAAGAATGAGTAAATGGAATATCTAGAGAATTCATAAATGGTATTATTGGCTCAAAACCTGCACTCTCCAGTTGAGCAGCAGCTACCCCAAATAATCTGAGAGGCTCATAATGAAAATAATTGACAATAGGTCTAGATATAATAATCCCTGAAATTGTTCCAACAAATGTTAATAAGACTGTTTCGAATACTAAAGAGATTATTAGTTTCGATTTTTTCATACCTATAGAAATTAAAACTCCAAACTCATAGAGCCTTTCTTGCGTCATCATGAGAACAGTACCAAAAATACCAAAACTCACAATCATATATAAAATGAATATAATTAATAGTCCCCCAGCATTATCCGCCTCAATTAATTGGTCTAATTCTGGAGTCATTTCCTTCCAGGTCATAACATCATTAGACTCATTATCTGTAATAGATCTGATATCTTTTGCTAATTGATTTTCATCAAAATATTCATCTTTATTAATAACTAAACTTGTAAGCATACCCTCAGCTGAAACAAAATCTTGCGCTACCTCTAATGTCATAAATACACTCAAATTATTTAAATTTGGATTTTTCATGTCAATAATTCCCTCTACAGGATATACGCCAACAGCCTGCATTCCATGATAACCTTGTCCAATAAAAACAAGAGAATCCCCAACTTTAAGATTATAATATTTAGCAACTCCTTTACCTATAATTATAGAGTTGCTATTTTTATCAAATAATTTTCCATCAATCAATCTTTTACTCCAATCTGAAAGCTTGTTTTCGTTTTCCAATTGAACTCCTGTGATGTATACATATTTTGATAAATTATTATTTGATGACAAGGCACCAGTTTGAATTCTCATTAAAATGTCAGAAACTCCATCTGTGTTTTTAATCTTATCATATGTATCTGGATCAATTTTGAATGAATTATCAACATTCTTATCATCCCAATAACCCTTTGAATGTAATTGAACATAACCTGAGAATGAACCCACTACATTTTTAATCATATTATCATACATTCCAAACTGAAGTGAACGCATAATAATGGCTAAAAAAACTGCAATAAAAATTGCTGCAATAGTTATTAAACTTCTACGTTTATTTCTCCAAACATTTCTCCAAGCAATTTTAATTAACATAAACTAATTTATTCTAGAAACATATTGTGTAGAAAAATAATTTTCGGGTACTTTAATATCAAAACTCCACTTATTGTAACGGATTACAGTTTTATGTCCTTCATCTTCTAGAGGATAAAATTCCAATTTTGAAGGTAATTTTTTACCGTTATATCGCTTTATTTCAGAACCAATCATTTTATTTACAATTTCGAAATCTTCATCATAAAATTCTGTTTTCAACTGCATATAGTCGATTTTATCAATCCAAACAATTAATTTACCCCAAACAACCGAGGATTCCTCTGTAGGAAACAATTCAATTATCCACGTATCCAAGCCTTCAATTATTTCAGAGCCAATAATTCTGTGAGTGTAATCAACCACTATTGAAGATTGTTTAATCAAATCATCATTTGTAAAATCAGTACCCATCCAATTTTGAGTCATCATTGAGGGGGGTAGTTTAATTATTCTCTCTATTGCTGGTAGGTAGTTCCATGCCTCTCTTTTTCTTTTTAAAAAAACTGAACCTCTTTCTTTTGCTGGGCTAGTAACTAAAGTTACTGAATAATCATTACCCTTACTCCAACTTTTTAATTTCATTTCTTTTTGCCATTTAGGTCTAATAATAGTAATTGAAACTTCAGCATACGAGGAAGATCCTCTTAATCTAATATCTGAATTCCTAACTATTTCCTTTGCATTTTGGGAGACAGTAAATGTTGATATAAAACAAAAAAATAAAAAAAATATTCTTACCATATGTTACTTATTTGTATAAAATTACATAAAATGTAACATATAGCCAATAAATATAAAATCAATTATCTATTCTGGGCCTTTCAAGCATATCAGATTGTAAATCAATTTGAGAATTTCCAGACGTAATCTTCACAACATCTTTATCAATTTTTTTAAACTCTTTCGTACTCTCATTAAAGTGATTGACCGCGATACCAAGTGTATTGCCTAATTTGTCNTGGTAGATTTTGTATGAATTTAAATGTTTAGATAGTTTTTCAACATTCTTCAAAACTTCATTAATTGAGTCTTCAATTTTCATGTTATTTAGCGCTTTATTTGTAACCTGCAGCATTGGNAATAGGCTCATTGGAGAAACAATCATAACTTTTTTCTGAAAAGCATATGTTACAAGATCCTGTTGATTAATTTTAAGTGTTCCCACTCTACTATTCAGAAGGTCTTGATATAATCCATCTGCTGGAATAAACATATAAGCNTAGTCAACAGTTCCTTCGTTTGGTCNAATATATTTTGATGTCTCATCAATCCTNTTTTTAATATCAGACTTAAATTTTTTTTCTAGTGAATCTATTTCTTCTTTCTTGGATGATTCGATCATTTTATTATAGTTATCCAAAGAAAATTTTGCATCAATAGGTATTATGAATTCATTGACTCTGACGATCGCATCGACTGCTTCGNTATTTTTAAAAGAATATTGCATTTCATAAAGTTCTGGAGGAAGCACATTAGCCAAAAGATTCTCTAATTGAATTTCACCAAATATTCCTCTTTGCTTTTGATTACCGAGGATTTTTTCAAGTGTTTTCATTTGATTAGCAAAACTAAGAACTTGATCATTTGTACCCTTTATTTTCTCCAACTCAGCAGTTACTTCTTTAATAACTTTATTTGACTCTTTGAATTGAATAGACATNTTTGAGGCAGAAGATTTCGTAAAATCATTCATTTGTTTATTGATTTGGTCAAGCCTATTTTCNATATCCTCCCTACTTTCNTTNGAGTTTTTATCTATTTCTTTCCTNACTTCTTGAATTTGGTTTGTAAGAGAGTCNGAAAAATTTATAAAATCCATNGTTTGAGATGANCCTTGTTTAAATCTTGATATGTAAANCAAAAACGAAAGGACNANTACTAAAAAAATTAAAATTATTATAACATATTCCATACCAAGGTTATATTTATATAAGGATACTCATAAAACTAATGATATTTTTAAATCTTGTAACTTCAAAAAAAAATAATTATGAACTTTTTATATTTAAATTTTGNTTGATTTATTTTCAATAAACCAATTTAATGCATCTGGATTTTTNAATGAATCAAAATTTACAACTTCCTCAAAATTTTCNCCAGANAAAATTTTTTTAATTGGTATTTCAAGTTTTTTACCACTTATNGTGTANGGAATATCAGGAACCGAAAAGATTAAATCTGGNACATGGTGTGGTGAGCACTTTTCNCGTATTATTTTTTTNATCAAATCAATTTCTAAATTGACATATGTATTTTTTAAGAATAATATTAATCTTTCTTTTTCACCTTTAATTAAATGAATNATCAGNCTATCTTGAATTTTATCAATCTGATCNAGTAAATTGTATATTTCTGCTGTACCAATTCTTATTCCATTTCGATTCAACGTAGCATCAGATCTTCCATGAATAATTAATCCTTCATTTTTAGTTAGTGTAATCCAATCACCATGGGTCCATACATTTTGGAATTTTGAGAAGTAACTTTTCTCATATATTCTATATTTTAAATCATTCCAAAAATAAATTGGCATTGATGGTAATGGTGCTGTGATGACTAACTCGCCTGGAGAATTAATGAGTGGATTTTTATTTAAATCCCAAATCTCCAAAGNNACCCCAAGCATTTTGCATTGAATTTCNCCAGCATTTACNGNCATTTGAGGATGGCCACCAACAAATGCTGAGCAAATATCAGTCCCTCCACTTANTGAAATTATTTGAGCATTTGGCANAATACTGTTGAGTTTTTTAAACGATATTTTATTAAGAGGTGATCCAGTTGAGCCAATAGTTCTAATTTTTGATAAACCAATTTGTNTAATATTTTTTGAGTTCACCTTGGCTTGTTCACTCAAAAACCTTGCTCCACNACCAAAATGATTTATTTCCGCAGATTTTGCAAATCTCCACAATGTGTTTATATCAGGGTAGGTTGNNCTTCCTTGATAAATACAGAGACATCCACCGCATANTAAACTACCTANTGCATAATTCCACATCATCCATCCAGTAGTAGTATACCAAAAANAATTNTCACCCACCTTTACATTTTGATGCAATGATANTGCCTTTAAATGTTCAAGTAATATACCACCCACAGAGTGGGTAATTGCTTTNGGNTTTCCAGTAGTTCCNGATGAATATAAAATCCAAATGGGGTCAGAAAAACTNACAGGTTTAAAAATAATATCATTTATCGAATCNGACTCTTTATTTACAAAATTTTCTAACGATGAATATGCTTTTAAAGTGTCTAAATTCTCTTTAAGACTTTCAACCTTATTTTTANTATTATNTATTTTTCCCTTATAAGTATATTTNTCAGTACAAAACAAAATTTTTGGTTNAATTTGAATGAACCTATCTTTTACAGATTCAATACCAAAATCCGTAGAACATGAGGACCAAATNGCACCNAANGAATTTGTNGCTAAAAAAGCAGCTATTGNCTCAGGTGAATTNTCACAGTATGCTGCAACCCTATCTCCAATAGAAACTCCATTTTTTATCAAAAAATCTTGAATCACTTTCGTTTTACTTTTTAAATTTCNCCATGATATCTCTATTAATTCAGATGTTTCATTTTTATATTTGATAGCTGGNCTTNAAGATGTCGCCTTACTAAANAGATACTCTGAATAANTNAGTTTTGCACCCTCAAACCATTTAGATTCATACATTTTTTTATTTTTTGATTCNATGNATGGGGTTATATAATCAGAATGAAGCTTAATTTGAAAAAATTGTAGGATCGATTCCCAGAAAANACCAAGATTATTNATGCTCCATTTGTGCATTTTATCATAGGAATCGAATTTTAATTTTTTTGTTTGATAAAGAAAATNNGTATATCTTNTCCAATTGGATGATAANATTGATTCCTCTGATGGACTCCACANTGACATAAATTAAATTAATTAGTTAACACAAAATGCTTAAGGCTCCTGGAATAATNGAAATTTTTAATTTATTTTTTGGTAAAAAAAGATATTCTCCATCAATTTGAAAACTNATATANTTATTNTTAGATGTNATGTTTGCAGACTCAACATTATCGAAAACTAATGTTTTTTTACTCTTTATTGANANNCCAAATAAAATCTTTATCATCAAATAAATTGTATAAAANGAATTTGTTTTTCTTACTGATATAAAATTTAANAAACCATCGTCAATTTTTGCATCTGGATAAACACTCAAACCNTATCCTTGTTCATTTGCATTNACAAACATTAATAGATCAGAATTTATNTTTTTTTTNAATGAATTATTAATTTCTATTTCGATATTTTGNGCTTTATATGAAAATAATGATCTTAAAAATGAAAATAAATATGGAATAAAACCGTGTAAATTCATTTGTTGATATTGTCTAATAAATTCNGCCTCAAGNCCAAAGCCTAAGTTGCTGANAAANNAAAAATTATCAATTTTTCCTACATCAATTTTTTTTANNCTTCCTGATATTAATTTTTGTAATGCATCTTTATAGTNACTTGGTATTTTCATGTTATTAGAAACTCCGTTTCCTGATCCAATAGGTATAATTCCAAGTTGAATATTTGTTCCGACTAAAGTCTGTCCAACCATATTTACGGTTCCATCTCCTCCACAGGCAACAACTGCATTGGCTTTTAATTNCATAGCTTTAATCGTAAGATCTTTGATTTGCTTGAAACTTTCGGAGATNAAAATTGTGAATCTATCATCTAAATGCTCAAAAAANTTTATTATTNTTTTCTCTAGTTCTANAGATTTTTTTCCTGAAGANGGATTGATTATGAAAAAAAAATGCTTACTCATATTTTAGTTTATTTTNAACAATTCTAGTCATNTAGTCTTGTAAAAANAGTTGGAATTTATATTCCAGTTGNCTCATTTTANTGTTNGGAATATCGATTAAATTATTTTCTAAATCAAAGTCTTGTGAATCATAAAAACCAATTGCNTTNTCACCATTTGTAATCATTATATAATCTTTATCCATAAAAAAATAATTCCCAGCCCCAAAGTAATTNACAACATAAGAGTCATTTGCTGATCCAGATAATAAACTNTGACCCCAACTTCTAAAAGGTTTATTATAATTTATTAAATCTACAATTGTTGGGTANATATCTAGATGTTGGGATAGCTGATATGATACTCCCTTTAATTTTAAGCNAGGNGAATAAATTATCAACGGGTTTGCAAACCTATTAATCATTTTTTTATAAAAAGGATAATAAGTTTGATTTCCGTGGTCAGCCGTAAAAATAAAGATTGTGTTATTAAACCATTTTTCATTTTTTGCCAATTCAAAAAATTTTCTGACCGAATAATCGGTATATCTTACAGCTTTNTGCATTGGAAGATAACCTTCTTTAAATACATCCNNAAATTCATCAGGAATTATGTATGGCTCATGAGAAGTGACAGTAAAAATTGTACTGAGAAATGGCTCNGTTTTTTGATCAATTATTTCCTTGGTAAACCTCAAAAAAGGGAGATCCCAAATACCCCAATAACCATCGTAATCGTTATCNTTATCATATTCGTCCTTCCCATAATAGTTTTGAAATCCAAGAGTTTTTGCAAACCCCAGGAAACCCATGGAGCCATTTGGAGCGCCATGAAAAAATGAAGTTTCATATCCTANTTTATTTGCAACAGAAATAACTGACTCAAGNGGTTGATTTGAGTATGATGAGGAAGTGTATGCAGTCTCAAAAGAGGGNACTCCTGCTAAAATAGCTGGCATGCCATGAATAGATTTTCTACTATTAGCAAAAAAATTTGGGAAAATTAAACTTTCTTTTGCNAGTGANTCCAAAAAAGGAGTATAACTTATAAAATTGTCTATGTTATTTTTTTCATTTAGACTACCCCAGTACTCTCGACCCATACTTTCTAAAATAAAAAGAACAATATTTGGTTTAATTGTATCGTTTTTGGAGTAGTTTTTGAATGGTTTAATTAATTTATCTATTTCATTACTTGAGTATGANGTTCTGACTTTGAAACTATTTTTTCCAATAGTTCTTATAAGTGTAAATGNAGAGTTTAAAATTATATCTGCCTTTTTGGGATTGTTAACTTTTTCCATTGCATGTATCAATGATATCGGTCTTGTACTTTTTTTTAAATCACCCCTAACACCTGCAATGCAAATAATCAATATAACTATGAAAATGATAAAAGATTTAACCAAATATTTAAATGACTGATTAGGCTTAATTATTTTGTCATTTACTCTTTTATAGAAATAGATCCAAATACAAGAGAAAGTAAAAAACAAAACCAATAAATGACTGTATTCAATAATAAAATGTAATAATAATATAGTTTTATTTTGTTCGTTTTGGACAACCTCAAGAACTGATGAGTTGATTCTCATCAAGTTAAATCGGTAATATGCAAAATCAATGAAGTTTAATGCTAATCCTGATAGAGCTCCAAAAAAGTAAAAAAAATGAACGAGTTTATTATATCCATTATTAAAAAAATACCTTCCAGGAAAAAATGAAAGCACTATAAAAATACTTAGCAGATATATTATTGCTACTATATCAAATCTAATACCGTAAAAGCTTAGTTTTATNAATTCNACAAATCCACTTAAATTGAAAATATCATTATTGAAATAAACAAACAACCATCGAGATAGCATGTAGGATATAAAAACAAGACTGATTCNATAAAAAAAAACCTTTAAATGGCTTAATGTTGTCATTTTTTAATTTGATGTATAAAGATACAAATGTTAAAAAAACGTAGTAAAATATTACATATATTTNCTCAAATTATAAATCTGTTATTTTGAAAAAAGTATTAGTTTTTTTGACTTTAATTCATGGAATTGCATGNTCAAAAAATGAAGGTCAAAATAATATTGGATCAACTACGATCACAAACAATACTTCAAACAATTCTCAAACTACTNCAACAACTCCCTCAACTCCAAGTTGTGATCCATGTTTAATTTGGTCGGATGAATTCGATGTAGATGGAGCTCCATCTGATGAAAATTGGTTTTTAGAGACTGTACCCCCTAATAATGGAAGTTGGTGGAANCAGGAAGATCAGTATTATACAAATANAAGAGAAAACTCGATTGTTGAANATGGTGTTTTAAAAATTATTGCATTGAAAGAGGATTATGAAAATAAAAAATACACATCCGCAAGAATGACNACACAAAATTTGTTTGATTTTACNTACGGTGAAGTTCATGTCAGGGCAAAACTTCCCCAAGGACAAGGCACTTGGCCAGCNATATGGATGCTAGGAGTTGATCACGCAACCCTTGGATGGCCGGAATGTGGCGAAATTGACATAATGGAACACGGAGATAAAGACCCTGGTTTAGTATCATCTGCAGTACATTTACCAAATGCAAATGGTGACCATTATTACGTTAGAGGTGAACANCAAATAGAAAATGAATCATCTGAGTTCCATGTATACAAAGTTATATGGTCAATCGGTCAATTAGAATTTTTTGTAGATGATGTAAGACATCATCAATTCTCAACAAATTATGATATGCCTTTTTGGAAACCCTTCTTTTTAATATTAAATGTTGCNATGGGAGGTACTTGGACTGATAANAACATTGATCCAGATTTTGAATCAGCTACAATGGAAGTTGATTATGTTAGAGTTTATCAATAACAAAATGAAAAAAATTATACNTTTCTTATCTCTAATTTTTTTGTTTAATAGCTATATTCATTCGCAAAAAAATTATGCTAGTGATGTAGAGAACTTNCTATCAAAAATGACCTTAGATGAAAAGATTGGTCAGATGAACCAATATAATGGTTTTTACGATGCCACTGGTCCTGAACCTCTTGGTGGAGAAAATAGAGATAAGTTTAATAATTTAAAAAANGGTCAAATAGGNTCAATGTTGAATGTTAGAGGTGCAGAGCAAGTGAGAGCATTTCAAAGGATTGCAGTTGAAGAGACCAGATTAGGAATTCCTTTGATTTTTGGTTTTGATTTGATTCATGGTTATAAAACTATAGCNCCAATCCCTTTAGCTGAATCTGCTAGTTGGGATTTAGAAGAAATTCAAAATTCTGCTTCACTTGGAGCAAAAGAAGCCACTGCTGCTGGTATAAATTGGACATTTGCACCAATGGTTGATATTTCTAGAGATGCCAGATGGGGAAGAGTTATGGAGGGTGCAGGTGAAGACCCATANCTTGCAAGTTTAATCGCCATTGCAAGGGTAAAGGGTTTTCAAGGAAAAGATCTTTCATCNAATTTTACCCTTGCTGCTTGTGCAAAACATTTCGCTGCTTATGGTTTTGTTGAATCAGGCAGAGACTACAATACAGTTGATATTGGATTAAATACNTTACACAACATTGTTTTACCACCNTTTAAAGCAGCAGTAGATGCNGGAGTAAGAACTTTTATGAATGGTTTTACAGAGCTCAATGGGATTCCAGCTACNGCAGATTCATATTTACAAAGGGAAATTCTAAAGAAACANTGGGGTTTNAANGGTTTTGTTGTGTCAGATTGGGGATCATTGAGAGAAATGATAGATCATGGATATGCAAAAGANAGAAGACATGCTGGTGAGTTAGCCTTAAATGGTGGTTCTGATATGGATATGGAATCAAGTATTTATCTNGATGAACTTAAAAATTTGATTAAAGAAGGCAANATAGATGTNGAACAAATAGATGATGCAGTTAGAAGAATTTTATNAGTNAAATATGAATTNGGACTTTTTGATGACCCCTATAAATATTGTGATATTACAAGAGAAAAGAAAATTACAGGATCCAATGAGATTATGAANGGAGCTTTAGAAATGGCNAAGAAATCAATTGTTCTTTTAAAAAATAAAAATAAACTACTTCCTTTGAAAAAAAATGGACAAAGAATAGCCTTGATTGGTCCNTTNGCNGCGGATAAAAATAGTCCNTTAGGAAATTGGNGAACTGCTGCAGAAAACAATAGTGCGATTTCTGTTCTGGAGGGATTGAGGAAATACGATGGAAATGAAATAATTTATTCTCAAGGAGTTAAACTTGTGAATAAGATTCCGGATGGTTTTCACGAAGAGGTAAAATTAAATCTTACCGATAAATCAGGAATTTCAGAAGCCAAAAAAGTAGCAAAAAATGCTGATTTAGTAATAATGGTATTAGGAGAATATGGATTTCAAACTGGGGAGGGAAGAAGTCGAGCAAGTCTTGATTTACCTGGGTTTCAACAAGAGCTACTTGAGGAAATTTATAAGGTNAATCCCAATATTGTTTTAGTATTAATGAATGGGAGACCATTAGTTTTAAATTGGTCAAGTAAAAACATCCCNGCGATTCTAGAAACCTGGCATCTAGGAACACAGAGTGGAAATGCTATAGCCCAAGTAATNTANGGAGACTACAATCCAAGTGGNAAATTACCTATGAGTTTTCCAAGAAGTGTTGGGCAAGTCCCTATATACTACAACCATAAAAATACTGGTAGACCAGGAGCAGATGGNGAAGANACTGGAAGTGTTTTTTGGTCTCATTATCAAGATGAAAAAAATACCCCTCTATACCCTTTTGGGTTCGGTTTAAGCTATACTTCTTTTANGTATTCCAAAGTCAAACTAAACAAGNATAAATTAATTAAAAATGATTCTGACGAATTAGTAGCTTCTNTANAACTCTCTAANACTGGTAAAATNAAAGGTAAAGAAATTGTCCAACTATACATAAATGATAAATACTCCAGCTCAACAAGNCCAGTNAAGGAGTTAAAAGGNTTTAAAGTTATTGAACTTGAACCAGGTGAAACAAGAAATGTTAGTTTCAAAATCAATAANAAAATNTTAGAATATTNTAGTTCAAAAAATAAATGGGAATCTGAAGCNGGTGTGTTTGAGATTTTTATAGGTACNAACTCAGATACAAAAAGAAAAGAAAGCTTTGAACTTGTTTTNTAAATAAAACTAAAAAGCCTTCCTTTTTAGGGGAAAGCTCTTCATTAGTTGCAAGCTATTATAGCTTNACAACACACAACATCTTTAAGTATTAAAATTTTAAAACTTTATTTATTGCAAATATACATTTAAAAAATTACATTCAATCATGGCATAACCTAATTTGATGAGTTAAGTCCCTCTTTAATATAACCCCAACCATTTGCTTGCTTTAAAGCAATTTCAAGAATTCCATCAGGAACTGTCTGAACTCCTTTTACTAAATCATTTTTATTTAGACCCAGCTTTCTCATNGTTGCTTCACATAAAACTACCTTNGCATTATCCATCTGAGTGACTTTGGATAGTCTTAATGCAAGTTCTTTATTTTCATATGTAGCAAGTTTACCTGCACCACTATACATAACCATTTCAAACTCTGAATCAGGATATGCTTTTGCCATCATAGATATATGACGAATGGCTGTTTTTTGAACAANAGGACTAGAACTAGTCAAATCAAAAACAACTTTAATCTTTTGATCTTGAGCAAATAAATTAAAAGTAAGTAAAATAAAAAAAACAAGGTGAATTAACCTTTTAGTGGTTAATATGTTCATCATCTTATTGAATTTTTTNATTAAGTTAATTACCTGCAAAAATATAACCACATCCGTTTTCTTGAGCCCTACCAAGNGCCCATACCCCTGACGGAACTAGCTTTATTCCTGGAAGAATTCCTGATATCATATCTTCTTGTACAACCTTTGGATCTAGTTGCATTTGGTTTGCTATAACAGAACTATACACATTAATGGCTAAATTGCAAACGCAAAAAAGAGCTCCTCTTTCCTGCAATTGTTTTATTCCTTGTATTTGAGGAAGAGGTAAATCGCCTTTTTGAGGTTCATATACGGTATTTCTGATTGAGGGTTTGCCAGTAGAATTGTCATTTATACCAAAAACTTTACCAATTGGATACTTAGACCACACATCTGAATTAAATGCATATGGTATGGCTGTGTGACGAAGAACAGTCATTGCTGTAATATCACCATCAGGTGATCCAGTTTGATTATTTGATTCATAAAAAGCCCAATTCCATACAATTGGTAATGTTTGGTGTGGAGTACTCCCNTCGTAAGCAATTCTGTGTGTTCCTTTTATATTATTAATAAACCACGCATCGGCTTCTGTAATATCAATATCTTTCAGTTCAGGAATATTTTCCATTTCTTGAAATTCTTTCATCATCATTGGGAAAGCAGATGCACTGACACCAAGTGCTAGGGTTGCAAAAAAAGATCGTCTTGATTTATCGGTTTTCATGTTTAATTGTTTTTTGNGTTATTTTTTCTTTACAATATTATAATTTGTTTTATAAAAATCAAAAATTGGTTGAAATGGACCAATTTGATGTTGTTTTTGAGAAAATGAATCTCCNTAGGGTGGATAAGGGGTTGACATTGGTTTTTTCTTTAGATCAGGAAAATCATTTTCTAAATTATTCTTGATTGGCCTTAATTGTTGATTAATATATCCTGCAACATCNTAGGACTCCTCATCAGTTAAAACTGGGGACTCATAAGAAATTCCATAGGGCATATTATATTTAATAAACATCGCAGAAGTNAGAACTCTTGTCATACCNGCACCNTTATTGTATGAATCATCTCCCCATAAAGGAGGATATTCGTAAATAAAATCTTCTATTTTTTTCCCTTGACCNTCAGCCCCNTGGCATTCAACACATACTCTATCAAAAACAATTTTTCCCTTATTTAAATCAATAGGTCTATTTGGATAACTTATAGCTTTAAGACCTTGACCAAAAATNATTTCTCCTTTTTTTACATATCTACCTAACCATTTTATGTAGGATACTAATGCAATCATCTCTTCACTTTGATCATTTAACTTTTTTCCATTCATGCTTCTTTCAAAACATCCATTAATTCTTTCTTCTAGACTACCTATTTTATTTTCTCTTCCTCTATACTGAGGGAATCTTTTATCAACTCCAATTAATGGCATNGCNAATGGTTGCTTCCCATTATTTAAATGGCANTTCGAACATGCTAGTGAATTGCCAACAAAATCTTTATNGGATTTTCTCCCAAGTAATTCCGAAGTTTCAANAAACAACTTTNTACCATATTTAATTTTTTTTCCNCTTGGTGTATCNGGCAGAATAGAAGTGTCATAATTCATTGAGTANATACCTAAATTAATTTCCTCACTAAAAGGATTATCNTTATTATAGGTAAAAAAAAGAATACAAAAAACNGTTATCATAAAAAAAACTATGTAATTCTTNATTTTTTTTACTNCACTTTTGAATATCTGTGACATTTAATCTTTNAGAAAAATTAATTATTAAAAATCACGATAAGATCCAGAGATNTATNTATTAGCTTTTTTTTCTTTGAACTCTCCTAAATCCTTATCCCANTTTAGAGTTTCTCCAGGAAATCTTCCTGCAATTACACCCAATAAAATAGTTTCGGTTAATTTCGATCCGTANGANAATGGGGCTGAGCANNTCCCTTTTCCAAGACANGCATCAACGAATTCGTGGTAATGAAACTTCTCTTCTTTNCTATAATCCCTTACTGGTTCACCTAAATTAAATTTTTCTATATCCATTTTTTGATATTGTCCATCGACTATTAACCTTGGTTCAATCATAAAATGAGGTAAATATAATCTNCCTTTTTCNCCAATAAACATNGCTCCCTGATCATGTAATTTTTCATTATTNGGAAGCTCAAGATCTATNTTNTTTTCAGGAGCATCTATTCCATCATACCATATCCATTTNAGNTCATCAGTGGTTTGCTTNGTTCCTGGAAAAACATATGTTACTTTATTTTTTTCNGGAAAACTGAAATCATTTGGTTCTCTACATTCATTAGTAACAGTCTTTGGGACATCCAATTCCAATGCATTATATGGNGTGTCAAAAATGTGCACACCCATATCACCTAGTGTACCACATCCAAAATCAACTAACTTTCTCCAGTTTCCAAAAAAATTANGATCACCAAATGGATGATAAAAATCTTTATTATATTCTCTTTNNTTNGCAGTACCNAGCCATAAATTCCANTCTAAATNNGAAGGGACTGGATGAGATTCAGANGGAATTGGNCCATCATANCCCCAGTTTTTNGGTGACCANGCATGNACNCGACTAACCCTACCAATAATTCCTGANTTAATTAATAGTGTGGCTAATTTATAATCNTAAAAGGAATGCACTTGAATTCCCATTTGNGTAACTAATTTTTTTTCTTTAGCAATGGAATNCATTTCACGAGCTTCAGATATGTGATGGGTNAGTGGTTTTTGACAATAAACAGCTTTATTTAAATTCATGGCCATTAAAGATGCAGGTGCATGAGTATGGTCAGGNGTTGATACAACNACTGCATCAATTNTATCACTCATNTCATTAAGAAGAACCCGGTAATCNGANTATGTTTTTGCATTNGGAAAAAGGATTGAAGATTTTCTTAATGCATTTGAGTCAACATCACAAAGNCCAACAACATCAACCATTTTATGAGATGAAATNGAGTTTAAGTCAGAAGCTCCCATACCTCCTACNCCTATTTGAGCTATTCTTAACCTTTTGTTNTCANCTGANGAGAGACTGCATGATGGTAAAAGTGCAGTCGTAGCCAATACGGATGCATTTTTTAAAAATGTTCTTCTTTTAATCATAGTTTTTTAATTTTTATNTTTTTTAACCATAAATCACCTGGNTGATCNTGAAATCCAATATATCCTTTTTTAAATTTNCCNTAATCTGGAGAATAATCCCATTTCCCNGAATTCTTTTTTTCGTTCCATTCCTTAGACCATGGAATAAAAAATAAAACTCTTGANTCATTTAACCAATACTCAACTTTTTTCTCAGTGAAAACTATTTTTGAACTATTCCATTGACCAGCAGGATTAAGTTTTTTTAAATTTGGATCTGCACTNTACATAGCATAATCTGAAGCNGTTTTTTGGAGTGGATGTAATATNTCGGGAGGAAGAAAACCCACACTTGTATTGTAAGGGACNAGATCGTGCATTGATGCATAATTTTCGTCATCGATAATTTGATATTCTGGAGCTACATCNGCAGGACTACTATAACCTTCTTTTATGTGATAAAAAATTCCGCTATTACCACCCTTTTCAATTTTCCACTCGACATATAGTTCNAAATTATCAAACTCTTCCTGTGCATATATNATATTTTTTTGACCATTTTCATTTACATAATCTTGTTCTTGAGCTTCACTATTNTTGAAGGTTAAAATACCNTCAACCACTTCCCAGCCTGCGGGCATTACATNTGAATTATANCCCCTCCAGCCATNAGTGTTTTTACCATTGAAAAGACTTATCCANTCGCNACTCGATTCCTTTGGCTTATTATTACATCCCAATANCAATATTAAAAGGANATAGAAAAAGTTTTTCATCATTGATTTCATTATATTTTGATTATTTAAATGAATGCTTTCTAATTTCCCCTACCAGTTTTTCTNACAGAAACAGATTTTTTTGCTACGTTTTTTTTGTTTATTTTCTGATTTCCACNCTTAGGAGAATTCTTGATTGTACGGTTTCCAAAAAATTTACTACTCATTTTTTTATATTTAATTAAATATAACTTATTATTTATTAAAAAAAAATTAATACTAATCAACTAGGAGTGAGACATCATCTATAAAAATCCCTGAACCAAATGTACCATCATANTTACCAGCTTTAATACCTAAAATAATAGTTCCATTTGAAGTTAAATCAGATGCAGAAAAAACAACTTTTCCATCTTGATTTAGACGTGAATCCGAGGGAATTGGACAGCCATTTTTTGCAACATCAAAAATGGATCCATCATATGAATTTACNCCACAATTTTCATTGTCACCAAAACTNTTAATAAAAATCTGANCTCCTCCGTCTGTATATTCATCTGACCCGTTATTAACATCTTGTGATCCAAAATAAACTTCTAACCAAGAATTCGAAGTNCCACCACTTCTAACACTCATATTAAAAGTGTATAATATTCCTGGCTCAACTTTTACTTCTTGCCACAATATTGCATTTGAATATCTAATTCCATCTACACTTCTGAAAGCGAACTCACCATCAATAAAGTCATGATTAATTTCATTGTCAGAAGCTGTCCAAAGCTGCCTTAACTTCCACTTTCCTTTATCATCCATTGCACCATCTTCTACTAAATCAATAATTGTTGAGGAGCTTACACCAGGTGAACATATTNAGCTTTCAATTGAAGAATCAATTATAAAGCTTGAAATTTCCGANCTTGACTTATTTCCATCACCATCGATAGTAATTACTTGCCAATAATATGTTTTGCCACTAAGCAGGTTAGGTTGAAAATTATTTTCGCTTGTGGATCCAATTATGGTCTCAGGAGGNTAATCTAGATCAAGTATAATGTCGTGAAGCCTTATGTCATTGTCTTTATCACTTGAGCTCCATTCTAAAATAACTGGGCAAGTATCAACTNTAGAATTTGGAATTGGTGATACGATCGTTGCTTGTTCNGGAACATGAGATTGAATTGGAATTGATGCATTAAAAAACCTCCAGGTACTGCTAAAAGTAGTCAAGGATGAANTATTTAATCTAGAAATTACTTGCCATGAGTAATTGGTTCCTCTTTCCAAAACNACCTTTTCTTCGGTTAAAGTAGTNTTTATTTCCTGAGTTGTATTGGTATCAATATTATTTACAATGAGAGTATAACTATCAGCATTTTTGGATTGATTCCACCTAAAACNTACCTCNCTTTGCGTCTCGGATATTATANTCCCCTCATTGCACTCAGTATTATTTTCAGGAAAAAGTAAAGTAACTATTGCCGGGGATTCAATAATNTTTTTTTGATCACTATTATCCTTGGAACAGGNAAAGTTTANAATAATTAATAAAGAGAAACAAAAATTGATACTATATTTCATTTACTTAATAATTTTGTAATTAAANGTGGTTTCTCCTTTTGTAATTTTTAATATGTATAATCCCTTGGGAAAATAAGAAAAATCAATATCCTTTGATTCATTTGCTTTTGCTGAGTAAATCAAATTTCCAGCTACATCAAATAATTGGATTANATACCTAATTTCTTTATTCATACCAAATTTTACAGTNAAAAACTCATTGATAATTGGATTTGGATATATNTTTATGTTGTTTTCAACCTTGACTGTTTCACTGTACAATCCTTGACATTCAATATCTGTCGAAATTTCAATTTTATTTATTTCTTTTGTAATCGGTAATTTGANGGTTGTTCGATTAGTAGTATACTTTTTATCATTTAGTTTTATATAATATTTACTTGCTCCTTNTAATTNTAAAGAGATTGTGTAGTCAATAGGATTAACAAATGATGATACNAGCAAGTCAGCTGGTTGTTTAACTCTTACTGTAAAACATTGTTTTACTTTTGGATATTCTGACAATGCGANACATAAATCATATATTCCTGAGCTTAAGTTCTCAAAAGTTGTATTTGTTGTAAATTTTTTTTGGGTGTTTGAGTTCTGATTTAGATATGCGATAAAATTATCTNCTTTTGATGAGATTATGGAAATAGAACCGTTATTGCTAGAATTACATGTCTCACTATTAACTTTAATANTAAAAATATTTAATGGTATTGGAGCAAGTTCACATCCATTTATATCAACCACATCGCTCAATGAGTTTGGACATTCATCCAATTGATCGTTTATTCCGTCTCCATCAGTATCTTTGTAGGATATGTCAATCCAGTTCATATTAAAATCTCCATTAATTATTTTCATTCTCAAGGTATATTCTCCTTTATTCAAACTAATCCTTCCAGAAACAGTTTGCCAATTTTGCCATCCATTTGTAATTGGTAATANCATTGTCAATAACTCTGTCTCTTTTTGTTCAGGTGAAACATTATAAAACACAACCCTACCTGACTTTGATTCGGCAGCCACTCTCAATTTAATATCATATTCAAGATCAGATAAGACATTTACTNTGTAATCTAAATAATCACCACCATTTGTATATCCAATATTCGAACCACCTCCTAAATCAGTTGTATTTTCAATCTCAATACCAAACATATTTGAATATTGTTCAGCTTGTATTTTTCCTGGGATCTGAAAAATTTTCGCAATTTGATTTTTAACTAGAAGGTTTGAAAATTTTTTAAGCTGAGTTTCCTGGTTTGATTTAATATTGGTTCCAGAATAATCAACTCTAATTATATCNCCGTACGACAATGTCTCAGAAGAATGAATTTGGAGTGTTCTTTTTTTTCCATCCATAATTTTTAAAGAGTCAATATCTACTATTTGATCATTAACATATAATTTAAAATCTTGATTATTTTTATTGACACTTTCCGAGCTAATTTGGTTGTTTAAAAGAATATTTACTTCTCTATTATTTTCCCCTGTATTTGCCTCCAAAGCCANAAAGTCGATATCATCAATATTTTTAATTTTATAAAATTCTATTGTCGAAATATTAAAAGCAGGAAGCTCTTTGATGTTAAATGATAAAACNTGTTTTCCTTCCTCTAAAATTATGTTATCAAACTTTTGAGAGTTGAACTTGTTCCATTCACCAGTTGCTGAAACTTTAATCGAAGGNGTGACTGGTTCTTCGTCAACTTCAATTTGAAATTCCCCTCCGTCACTCAATGCNGCAATTCTAGCATATAAAGAATAAACTCCTGTCTCCTTNATATCNACTNTATAATTAATCCANTCGCCCTTATTGACAAAACCAATATGATATCCGTTNCCTTTTGTGTTGATNGTATCTGAACTTTTTTCAATATCTACTCCATCGTTTCTATATACCCATCCAGAGTTCCATGGTTGAAAATTCCCGCTAGATAACTGATAATTTGCATCATCAACATCATAATAGGCGTAACCAGTTCTTCCCATATCGTAATCTGACATATTTATAANCCCGGGTATTTCATGTTTTTTAAAAGGTAAGGTTTCATTAGTCAAAACCTGTCGGATTTGTGCATCATGTACATCTTTTTGATAATCACAGTTCAAACTATTAGTACTATTTGCTAAATCCATCATAATTAAGTAGGCATCCTCTGGGTTTGGTTTTAAAGCTGAACCCCTCCAATAATTTAAAATTGACNTATATCCATCAGAGAACTTAATCGAAAAGGGCGCAACAATTGTTTCTATCCTTTTCATGGGCCACCATGACCAGCCAATTTGATTTTCTTCAAAAAGCTTAATTGCATCACGAAACCAAACATTAGAGTTTTCCCCAGATTCTCCCATCCATAAAGGAACATTAAACTCCTCTCTAATTTTCAGAACCCAATCTATCGATTCTTCATTGTTTGCACTCCAATACTTATGAAAACTATAAACCATATTATCATCCCATGGTGGAGTCAACCCATTAAAATCATTAGCAAAACCATTTCCCTCAATAAATATTATATGATTAGTATCAACAGATCTTATCGAATCAGTAATTTCCTTGTAAAGCAATCTCAAATCCTCATTATCATTNTCTAGTGNCCAATTAACTTCATTTAATAAATCATAACCACCTAACCAAGATTCATTTTTATATCTCTCGGCTAATTTTTTCCATAAAGCAACGGTTTTANTTTTATTTTCTTCACTTTCCCAAAGAGATGGTAAATCAGAATCATAGTCTGATATAGCTGCGTTTGCCCCTTGACCTCCNGGAGCAGCATGGAGGTCCAAAATTAAATACATTTCGTTAGATTTACACCAATCTAATAGGTTGTCTACCATTGTAAACCCTTTTTCTAGCCAAGTATTTTCTCCTAATACAGGCTCATCTTGAATTGATAGTGTGAATAGATTATAATGCATCGGTAATCTAACACTGTTAAANCCCCANACAGAAAGTGAGTCAATATCAGCCTTCGTAACATGATTTTGGTGCCATGAATTAAAAAAATTNTTAGTTTTTTCTATACCCATTAATTCTATGAGTCTTTCCNNAAACTCATGTTGTGTATCAGCAACATCAGAGGATTGCATCATGTATCCTTCCATAAGCATCCATCCTCCAAGACCCATGCCTCTTAAGATTATTTCNCTTCCGTTNTCATCAACGATTTTATCCTGATTGGTCTTTAAACCTTGNCTAAAAGTGTTGAATGAAATTATTAATAANAATATATGATATTTCCNAAAACTCATTCGTAGGGCAAAAATTNANAGGAGAACAAATATATAAATATATGTGGCTTTGTTTATTTAATTTTTGTACTTATCAAACCAACCAATGATTGCATTTACTTTTGTAATTAAGTTACTTGGTCTTGCAGCAATGCCATGACCCGCTCCTGGAATTCTAACTAACATTGACTCAACACTATTGAGTTTCAATCCAGTATAAAACTGTTCACTCTCGGCCATTGGTGTTCTATAATCATTTTCACCTGTAAGAANCATTGTAGGGGTTTTTACATTTCCAACATATGATATAGGTGATCTTTTCATGTAATGCTCCATATTTTCCCACGGTGGTCCTGGTTGCCAATATTTATAATAAAAGTTTGTGTTATCTGCATATAAAACAAAACTGTACCAATTAATTACNGGCTTAGCTACAACAGCAGCATTAAATCTATCAGTTTTACCAATNATCCATGCCGTTAAAACTCCACCCCCACTTCCTCCTGTGACAAATAAATTGTCCTTGTCAACAAATGGTTGNTCTAAAAGGTGATCCACACCTGACATTAAATCGTCATAATCTTGGTTTGGATAATTATGATGTATCAAGTTGGCAAATTCTTTTCCGTAACTAGTACTNCCNCTTGGGTTTGTGTATAAAACTAAATATCCTTTGCTCGCAAATAATTGAACTTCAGCAGAAAATCTAAATCCATAATTTGAAAATGGGCCTCCATGAATTTCTAATATNAAAGGATATTTTTTTGATTTATCAAAATTAGGGGGCTTAACCAGCCAACCCTGAATTTCTCTTCCATCAAATGATGACTTAAAATTAATTTCTTCAACATTTCCTAATTTTTTNNAATCGAATAAATCATTATTTAGATCTGTTAAGCGGCTCATTTTTCCTTTGTACCCAACTGCTAAATCAGCTGGGTTATAAACATTACCATATGTGTAAGCATATTTTCCATTTCGTGAAATGCTGTATGTACCGCCACTGTAGGGTCTTCCGATAGACAAACCTCCTAACTCAAGCTCAATGTCTTTTACTTTTCCTAATTCTGAGATGTATGCTAATTTTGTCATACCCCTATCATCATACTGAAAATAAAGACCNTTTCCNTCTTCAGCCCATTTTATATTACNTATATCTCTATCAAAAGATGATGAAATATTGGTTGAATTTTTTCCATCTGAAGACATTATATAAATATCACTTTGTTGATAGCCAAGGTATTTTTCATCATAACCTAAATATGCTATCTTGGAGCCATCACTTGAAATTATAGGACTANAGTCAGGACCTNNTCTATCTGTTAGAGATTTCACTTTATTTGAAAAGATATTTAGTACATAAATTTCTGTATTTGTAGGTTCTAGTTCAGAATCATCATTTAGGTTTGCTGAAAACATTATCTCNCTTTTTGATTTCCATTTTGGAGATCCGGAGTTATTTGACANAAATGAAACTTGTCTTGGTGTTCCTCCACTGGCTGGAAGAATGAATATTTGATTATATCCCTGTTTTAAAAATCCCCTTCCATCACTTCTATACTTAGTGTCAGAAATTTCTATTGCAGGCTTATTCCATTTTGCACCTTTCGGTTTTTTTGGCATTTGCACAATTCTAGTTAAGTTTTTTTCAACAAAAGAGGTAAAGGTCAAATATTTGTCGTCTTGAGACCAGTCTACCTTACCAATTGAACTTTGAATATTAGTTAGCTTTTGATTTGTTTTTAGCTTTAAATGATATAAATAAAGTTGGAGGGAACCATTCGAATTGGACTTGTAAGTGAATTTATCTCCGGCATTAGACCAAGTAGGATCATAATCATTTTGATTTCCAGTAGTTATTGGCATATTGTTTGATCCATCGAAATCAATTATCCAGATATTAGAAAAGTTTTTGTCTGTCATTATGTCTTTGAAATTTCTTACATACAATACTTTTTTCCCATCTGGTGATATGGATGGGCTAGATACATACTCAAGATCAAATACGTCTATAGGCTCAAATTTATTNCTCTGAGAGCTTAATTGCGTTGATATAAATACTGCAAATAATGAAAAGAAAAATTTAAGATTTATGATATTCTCTGGCATAATTGATAATTTTAAAGTGTAAAACGAAATGTGAAAATAAAAAAATTATTAAAATTTGCACAATCTATTTTCTAATCCGATTTTTTATAGATTAATACTTTAAAACTTGGAATAAAATGTGAAAAAAGTAATTTTAAATTTAAATCCTATAAATTAGTTAAAGNTAACATATAAAAATTNCTTCATGGGAAATACTTATTTTCGATTTAGTTTGATATTTTTAATAACCCTCAATATTTCATGTGAGAAAAATAATTTCAAAAATGATATTATTTCATCATCGCATCCATTAGCCTCAAAAAGTGGAAAAGAAATGTTTGAATTAGGTGGAAATGCATTTGATGCTGCAGTTTCTGCCGCATTCACTCTTTCAGTAGTTGAGCCGAGCATGAGCGGTCTTGGTGGAAGACTTCAAGCAATATTTATTAATAANGGCGTAATAGGGGGTGTTGATGCATCAACTGAAGTTCCAATTTCATATAAACCCTCTGAAGAAAAATATGAGTATGGTTATAAAACTATTGGAATCCCNGGGGTTGTNGCTGGCTTAATTAAGCTTCATAGTGAAAACGGAATACTTCCTCTTAAAGTTGTACTATCACCCTCAATTAAATATGCTAGAGAGGGGTTTAAAATTCTACCGGGCGAGGCATATAGACAAAAAATAGCAAGTAAAATATTTAAAGAATTTACNGGAACAAGTTTTCATTTTTTAAAAGATGGTAATTCTACTTATGAAAGCGGCGAAAGTATGGTTCAAGAAGCTCTTTCAAAAGTTTTAATAACTATTGCCGCTGAGGGTAAAAAAGGNTTTTATGAAGGTGAAATTGCTGAAAAAATTGTTTCAGATATTCAAAAAAATGGAGGTATTATTTCACTNGAAGATCTAAAAAATTACAAAGCCTTAGATTCTAGAATCGTAAAAGGAAAATATAAAAAAAATGATGTTTATTCACTTTTTTTACCCTCATTTGGTGCTATAACCATTCAAATANTACAAATTTTAGACAACCTCCCAATGGCCAATACCGAAGAGGAGTGGGTAAAAAACATTGGAATTGCAACTAAATTAGCCTACAAGAANAGAGACTATCAAGATATTGATGACTCTCTCAATAATATTTTATCATACTCTAAAGCAAAAGAAATTGCTNACAAAATAAACAATGGAAACGAATTTGTTTTTAACGATAATTTTTCAAATCTACCCAAATCTTGGATAGCNGATATTGGCCATACNACTCACCTTACCACTGCTGATAAAGATGGGAATGTNGTTAGCTTAACTCAAACAATTGGTCCATTGATGGGATCAAAGGTTGCTTCAAAAGAATTGGGTTTTTTATATGCTGTAACCCTAGGAGGATATCTTGGAAATTATAAACCAGGGGACAGAGCTAATTCTCACATTTCACCTACACTAATTCTAAAAAATAAATATCCTATTTTAGCTCTAGGGGCTGCTGGTGGAAGCAGAATAATAACTGCTATCACACAAGTTTCAAGTAGATATCTTGACCAAAAGAAATCACTAAGTGAATCGCTTATGTTACCTAGGGTTTATCCATTTAATGATACACTTCAAATCGAAAATCACATTGGACTTGAAAAAATTAACGCTAAACTTAGCCAAAAAATAACGCCTTTTAAACTTATTAATAGTGTTGCAAGATTTGGAAGGGTTCATGCTGTAGCAATTGATTCGGTCAACAAAAAATGGATTGGTGCATCTGATCCAGATTGGGAAGGTACTGTTGAAATTCACGAATAATTAAGAATTGAATTTAAATCATTTATGGTTTTTTAGGAAATGCCACCAACACTTCCACCATCGACCTTGAGTACTGATCCGTTCGTTGCTGAGGACAATGGACTTGATAAATACGCAATTGCATTCGCAACCTCTGATACTGAGGCGAAACGGCCAATCAATGATGAACCCCTTGACTTTGAAAAAAATTCGTCTTCGACTTCATTCAAAGATTTATTAAACTCTACAGCTTTTTGATTTAAAAAAGTCTTTGCTCCTTGGGTAAGTGTTGAACCTGGAAGAATAGTATTTACTGTAATATTTGTCCCCTTAGTTAATTGTGCTAGACCCCGAGAAACAGCTAGTATTGATGCTTTTGTCATGCTGTAAGGAATTAAATCATTTGGAACTAAATAAGCACACTCACTTGAAATAAATATAATTCTTCCCCAATTTTTTTTTAACATTTTTGGTAAAAAATATTTAGAAAGTCTTACACCGCTCATAACATTTACATTAAATTGATTATACCATTCTTTGTCTTCAATTTCATAAAATGATTTCGAATTGTATATACCAACATTATTTATTAATATATCCAAATCAGGTAATTTTTTGATAAGTCTTTGTATTTCTTCTTGTATGGAGAAATTAGCAGCGATTCCTGAAATTTTAGCTGATTTATTTTTTGTCTTAAGATAATCTACAGCTTTGGTAACATTCTTCTCTCCTCTACCATTAATAATTACTATTGCGCCTTCGTTAATCAATATTTCAGCCGTAGCGAGTCCAATTCCAGATGTTGATCCAGATATAAAAACTTTCTTTCCTTTTAATTTATAGTCCATTATTTGGGGATTTGAAACAACTACCAAGTATTAAGTCCTAATAATTTTTTTCCCAGGTCATTCAATTTAGCAGTCTTCTGTTTTTTTTGTTCCCTTTTTCTTGGGTCACCAGGAAAAGCGTATCCCTCAGGTGCTATTCTATCTTTCCAAGATTTTATTCTCCAATCTTTCAGCTCAATATTTTCTTCTTGTGCTGGCATCATAGAAATATATTGGGCAATTCTTACTTTGTCTTTAGAATAGTTGGGTCTAATTCCGTGAGGTTCAGAACTGTTAAAAATTAAAAGATCACCAGCCTCAAGACCAACTTTAACAATTTTATCTTCCAAGCCATCAATATTTGGCTGAAAACGGTTTCTATCTTTGGGTTGAGTTAATTTCCATTTATCATAATTTTTGAATAACCATGGAATACATTGAAACCCACCCATATTTTTATCTTCTTGATCAGAAAGGGCAATCACCCCTTGAATATTTTGAGGTTTTGTATCAGGATCGTAATCCCAATGAATAAAACCATTATACTTGAATCCAGATCGAATAGGAAAATTTAAATTTGCCCTATCAATTGTTACCCACAACTTCTCGGTACCCCAAATATCAACAAATGCATCATATACTTTTTGAGTTTGCCTGTTATCCCATAACATTTGACTATTGTAAACTTCTACCATACCAGTCCCTGCAAGCTCTTTCATTTGCATCTCAGCTCTTGGCTTTGTATACCATGTATCTGGATTATTTGGGTCTTTTTCTTCAAATTCCCAAATAGATTTTGCTGTCTTGTTTGCTTGTTTTCCTGGTATAGCATTTTTTATTACTACATATCCATTCTCAATCCAAAAGTTCCATTGCTGTATTGATAAAACCCTCAATGAATCAGGAGTTGCATCTTTTCTTAAATTAATGTTACTTGTTTTTGCAGTTGACGGATTACCCGGAATTTCCTTATGATCATTTTTTGGAACTTTATTTTTATTCATGCTTCTAATTTGAATTAAATATAAATAAATACAATTATTTATTTAACCAATTTGTTTTAAAGATTTCTTTTGAACCTTTATCTTTTCTTAAGTATCCATGGACACCAAAAAAATTTCTTTGAGCCTGAATTAAGTTTGCTGTAGAATTATCTGTACAAATCGAGAGCCAAAAATTATAAGCACTAGAAAATGAATCAATAGGGATTTTATTTTTTGCAGCGTAACTAATTAGATTAGACAAACTCTTTTCTGACTTTTTTAGTTTATTAATTATCAGAGGATTTTCAAGAAGATTTTTAGATTTAGTAAAAATTAATGAAAGATTTTCCATCAATTGTGATCTGATAATGCAACCCTGAGTCCATACCCTTGCTATTTCGGATAGATCGCATTCCCAACCTTTTGATTTTGAAACCTTTTTGATCATTTTAAATCCTTGAATATGATTAATCAATCTTGAAAATTCATAAGATTTTTCCAAAATCTCTAAATCGATAATATTTGTTTTTTTTAATGAGGTATTATTTTTCGCTAAACTATTTCTAATCGATCTCATATTGGATATAAATCTTGCATTTATTGCTGATGAAATCATTGTATTTGGCTCACCATGTTTAAGGGCAGTAATTGAAGACCAAATTCCTGTTCCTTTATTATCTGATTTATCAACTATTAGGTCTATTAAATACTTTTTTTTATCTCTTTTTTGAAAAATTTGTCGAGATATGTCAAGTAGGTAACTTGACTGAGAACCTTTATTCCATTTATTTAAGAGTTTTGAAATTTCATCATTATTCATAAAGCTTTTAACTATAGAATATATCTCAGCAATTAATTGCATCTCAACGTATTCAATAGAATTATGAACCATTTTTACAAAATGTCCTGAACCATCGGTGCCAATATATGCTTGAGAAGGTTTATTATTTTTTGTATTAACCGATAGCATATTTAGAACGAATTCAATTTTTGAATATGCTTTTTTAGCCCCTCCAAACATTATTGATGCTCCATTTCTGGCTCCATACTCTCCTCCAGAAATACCACAACCCACAAAATCAATATTTATTTTTTTTAATTCTTTTTCTCTTTTTTGAGTATCTAAATAATTTGAGTTACCTGAATCAATTATTATATCCTTGGGCTCTAAATAAGGTTTAATTTCGTCAATTAGTTTATCTACAGGTTCACCACTTTTAATCATCAACCAAATTTTTCTTGGAGTCTCAATTGATTCAACAAAGTTTTTTATTTTATCAAAACCGATTATGTTTTTGTAGTGAATATTGCTTTTTAAAAAATCATCAACAACTTTTTTTTCTTCTATTGATTTTCTATTGTAAACTGAAACTCTGACACCCTTCTCAGCCAAATTTAAAGCAATACCTCTACCCATCACACCAAGCCCAACTATTCCAATTAATGATTCTTTATTTTTTTTTATTTCACTAATTATTGTTTCGGATTTACTTTTTAAACTTTGTTTTAATTTTAAATACAACCCATAACTTGGAGGCTCGAATACTTCAATTTGAGATTTTAATAATTTAGAATTAAAAAAATGATTTTTCCTATTTATTAAACGATCCTTCAAATCATTGTAGGATCCCTCAAGGACAAACCATTTAATAGCTGTTTCCCTCATAAATTTTTTCCTATATTTTTCTCTTAAAGATGAGCATGCTAGAATAGTTTCGCCTTTTTCTGACCAAGTTGCAATTTTTTTTGATATGGAATTAAGCCAAAATTCTCTATCACTATCAGTCAATGGTATTCCACTTGACATTTTTTGCTTATTTTTTTTTGAATGAAAATCGTCTGCATCATAAAAGGGCCAGCCAGTAAGTTTTGAAATATTTTTTCCAAGAGTGGTTTTACCACTTCCACTCACTCCCATAATTATGATCATTGTTTAAAATTTTAACTCAAATATAAAAAATCAAAGCCTGTAAGTTATGCTTGTAAAGTATTAATTAGTTCGTCTTTGTTATCAACCAATTATATGATAACTTGTAGTTAAATTAAGATATTTATGAAAAATTATACTATTAAAATATTAATCTTAACAATTTTTATCAATTGTAGATTTGGATTTTCACAACCTGAAATTCCCGTTGAAAAATGGAAAGGCAAAACTGTTCTTTTGGTAGGTGCTCATCCTGACGATGATTATATGTCTCATGGTACTTTAGCCTTATTAAATGAAAATGAAAATGATATTTTTATATTAACACTTACAACAGGGAATGTTGGAACAAAGGACTTAAAAATAAGTAAAAGTGATTTATCAAAAATCAGAAAGGAAGAACAATTAAATGCAATGAAGATCCTAGGTCTAAATGAAGAAAATTATATAAATCTTGGATATGATGACGGAAGACTTGAATTTGCCAACAAGGAAGAAATAATTGCTAAAATTGTTTATTATATTAGAAAAATTAGACCAGATATTCTAATGTCATTTGATCCAGGCTATAATTATCAAGTATGGCATAAAAGTGATCATAGGGCAGCTGCTTATTTAAGTGCTGATGCTGTTAGAGCTGCAGAATGGCATTTAATGTATGACGGTCAAATAATTTTTGATGACTTAAAAGCACATGCTATACCTGAATTTCTCTTTTATGGTGGAAATCCCGATGATAAAAACACAAACGTAAATATTGAAATTTATTTTGAAAAAAAAATCTTATCAGGGTCAAAGTATATAAGTCAGTGGTCAAGTGGATGGGATAACTATTTGGGCTCTAATTATAAAAACTATCCCGATGGAGAAAAAGAAAGGGTTTTCAAATGGTTAAGAAAAAAAACAAAATTCATTGATGGTATCCCTGTTGAGCAGTTTAGATATTATAAGGGTATTCCAGATAGAATGGGTCACGGAAAAAGAAGAAATTAAAATTAGAATTGTTTAATAAAAGTTATATAATTGTAGACTAGTTAATTAGCTTTTAAAGTTATTTTATGTTTGACGGATCAAATAAATATTTTCAATTTGTAAGTGGTTTTGCTGCTTTTGGTTTCACTTTTCTTCAAGCTGTAGATTGGTTTTTTGAGAAATATAAAATCGACGCATTTTATTTCAATCTAATTTTAATTATTTTAATTTTTGGGTTTCTCCTGTCTGTGTTCTTTTTCTTTTACTCAAAAAAAAGAAAAAAAATTGAGAAAAATAAAACTCATACCAAATATTCACATTTTTTTAGGATTGGAAATATTGTAATTACTTCAGCCTTACTATTTCTTTTTATTTATTTTTTTTCAAAATCAAATACCCGAAAAAACTTGATTGAAAATACCCTCCCAAAAATAATTAAAGCATATGAAGCTGGCAATAATTTTTACGTCTTTAACAAAACCAAAAGTCTATTAGATGAATTTCCTGAAAATGAGTTATTAAATTTTTATTTAAATAAAGTATCATATAAAATTAATATTGAGACTGATATAGATAGCGTATCGGTTGAGATAAAATATGCAAATGATTCAACATGGATTGAAAAAGGTTTCTTACCAATTGATAGTATAAGAGTACCCTTACTCAAAACAAATGACTATCAATTAAAGTTGATTTATAAGAGCTTTAAATATATTGCGAATCCAGAGGAATCTGGTTTTATTTCAATTAAAGGTATTGATAAAACGCCAAAAGAATATGTTTTTAGACCTGCTAAAAAAAATAAAGAGATATGGTTTCCAGGAATTTATCTCGGAGATAAAAATAGTTGGAAAGGATACTCAATTTCTAAAACAGAGGTTTCAAATTCAGAATATAAAAAATTCCTTGATGATAATGGGTACAAAAAACCAAGGTATTGGGATTTTCCTATAGAAATTGATGGTCAAATTTATGAATTCGAAAATACAGTAAAAATATTCAAAGATAAATTTGGTCAGTTTGGTCCTGCCAATTGGTCTTATGGTAAATTTCCTGAAAATCAGGAAAATTTTCCTGTGACTGGAATTTCATGGTTTGAAGCCAGAGCATACGCAAAATACAGTGGAATGAATTTACCAAACATATTTCAGTGGCTTGATTCCGCTCAACTAGCTGGGTTTGAATTATTCACTCTCCCAAATACAGAAAACAGCAATTTAAATTCAAATTTTTTAAGAGAAGTTGATGATGAAAGAGGTGTCAACTATTATGGGTTAAAAAATATAAGTGGTAATGTTAAAGAATGGACAACAAATCCACATGGGGATAACAGGTTTGCTATCTTGGGTGGGGCTTATTTTGACAAATCATATAGTTTTTCATCATTTTATAGTTTGTCTCCTTTCGATAGAAGTAATGGAAATGGAATAAGGTTAGTTTCTTCTGAAAAAAATGAATTTTTAGATGAAAAAATAATTGAATATGAAAAAAGAAATATTCTTGATGAAAATGATGTAAGTGATGAAGTTTTTGAGGTTTATAAGGATCAATTCAATTACCCATATTCGATACCTATCGTGAAAGAAAAACAAATCTCAGGGTATGATGAAAATTATATCATTGAAAAATTTGAAATAGAAACAGTATATAATAACGATGAACCATTACACGGATATATAATATATTCAAAAAAAACAGAAGGACTTATAAAACCAATAATAGTTTTTCCTACGGCAGGTGGAATATTTAAAAACTCAGATTCTGAAATGTTAAAAGAGGCAATAATGGATAAAAAACATTTACTTGAAGAAGGTTATGGATTGGTTATGCCCGTATACTACTCCACATTTAGCAGAAAAAAAATAATTAATACTTGGTGGGCTAATGAAAGTGAGGAATACAAAGAAACTATAATTAAAATAGGAAAAGATTTCAAAAGAAGTATTGATTATCTAGAGACTAGAAATGATATTGATATTGAAAATTTATCATATCTAGGGTACAGTTGGGGGTCTATTACTTCGAATATACTTTTAGCAATTGAAAAAAGAGTCAAAACTGCTTTTTTAGCTGCTGGTGGAATTCAACTTCCAAAAAGTAAAAAAGAAATATCTCCCTCAATTTTTGTAAGAAGAATTGATATTCCAATTATGCAAGTTTATGGTAAAGCTGATGGTTTTTTTAGATATGAAGATTCATTTATACCATGGAAAAAACTCATTGGAACCGATCCTAAAAATCTACATATAATTGAACTAGATAAAGTTGGTCATGGTATTCCAAAGGATATAGTGATTAAAAATCATTTGAGCTTTTTGAAAAAATATCATTAGAGAAATGAAAAAAAGTTTATTGTTAATAATTATTTCTTTTTTAATTAATTGTGACTCGAAAATTGAATTGAAAACAGTAACAGTTCAAGAGTTTTCAATTTTTATAGATTCTACAAACTACATAACTGATGCAGAAAAATTTGGATGGTCTTTTGTTCAAAAAGATGTATATAATTTCCAAGTTGAAACAAAAGTTTCTTGGAAATCTCCAAATGGAAATCCAGTATTAAATCAAAATCTGCCGGTAACTCAAATAAGCTATAATGATGCTATTGCATATTGTAAATGGGCTGGAGTTAAGCTTCCTACATATGATCAATATTGGGAGGCAGTCTCAAATGACAAAAGACCAATAGTAAGTGAAGCTGACTCAATAGAAGTAGTTAGTAATGTTAATATTGTAGGAAATGTTTGGGATTTAACATTAACTGAAAATAAAAAAGGAGAAATAAGGCTGGCAGGTGGATCCTATTTATGTTCACCTAATACTTGTCATGGAACACAACCAGAAAGAAAATTATTTGTTGACAAAGAAACAGCAAACACTCATATAAGTATGGTTGTTTATAATCCTAATATTTAACTCAAAAAAATTTAAAAAATGACTAATTATTATTCACTATTATTTTTAATCATTATCTCTTTTTGTAGCTGTAGTAAAAAAAATGAAATAAATAAAAGACCAAATATTTTATTCATTATGTCTGATGACCATGCATATCAGGCAATAAGTGCATATGATGATAAATTAATCAAAACCCCAAATATCGATAGAATAGCAAATGAAGGTATGCTTTTTAGAAATGCTTGTGTAACCAATTCAATATGTGCTCCCTCAAGGGCAGTTATACTTACCGGGAAACATAGTCATATAAATGGGAAAATTGATAATCATTCCAAATTTGATGATTCACAAATAACATTCCCTCAATTATTTCAAAAAGCCGGTTATCAAACAGCAATGTATGGTAAGCTTCATTTTGGAAATAATCCAAAAGGAGTTGATGACTTTCTGATTTTACCAGGACAAGGAAACTATATTAATCCAAGATTTTTAGGTAAGGATAAAGACACAATAATTAATGGTTATGTTACAGACATAATAACCGAATTAACCCTAAACTGGTTTAAATACAAAAGAGATAAGGATAAACCTTTTTTAATGATGTATCTGCATAAAGCACCCCACAGGCCTTGGTGGCCGAGTACAGAAAAATTTGCTGAGTTTTATGAAAAAAAGTTTCCGGAGCCTGAAACATTATTTGATGATTACACGGGAATGGGTACCGCAGCAAAATCTGCTGAGATGAACATTCTAAAACATATGCAATACATGCATGATAGCAAAGTTTTTCCTAGTACCATAGAGGAGATGGGAACCGTTTTACCAGAGATAGAATATGTAGATGGAAAAGGGACTGTATTACGTCCTAAACCAAACAGATTTTATTCACCATACGGTAGAGCAAATAAAGAACAAAAAGAAAAATATAATAAGATTTTAAATAAGATAACTGAAGATTTTAAAACTAATTGGCCAAAAATGAATGAAGAAGAAAAAATGAAGTGGAAATATCAAAGATACATGCAAGATTATCTTGCAACAATCTCGTCAGTGGATGATAATATTGGTAGAGTATTAAATTACCTTGATGCTTCAGGGTTAGATGAAAATACTATCGTGATTTACACTTCTGATCAAGGTTTTTATCTTGGTGAACACGGATGGTTTGATAAAAGATTTATTTACAACGAATCTTTCAAAACACCACTAATGATAAAGTGGCCAAATGTTATTAAGCCTGGTACCACAAACGAAGAAATGGTACAAAATCTTGATTTTGCACAGACATTTCTTGAAGCTGCTATGATAGATGTTCCTGATGATATGCAAGGAGAGAGTCTTATTCCTTTGCTTAAAGGAAACTCTGATAAGTGGACAAGAGATGCAGTTTACTACCATTATTATGAGTATCCGTCAGTTCATATGGCTAAAAGACATTATGGGATTGTAAATAAAGAATTTAAATTGGTACATTTTTATTATGATATTGATGAATGGGAACTTTATGATCGTCTCAATGATCCAAGCGAAGTAAATAACGTTTATAATAATCCTGATTATAAAGATGTTGTAGAAAAATTAACTCAAGAACTAAAAGAGATGAGAATAAAATATAAGGACTCTGAGAAGCTAGATAAAAGCTTCATATACTAATAATAATATGACTATAAATTTTAAATTCTTTTAATTTTTATTCCATTAAACTATATTTGCTAATTCTTATTAATTTATTAGATGAAAAAAATTATCTTTTTTTGCGTTTCGGCCGTAATATTTTCCTGTAGTAAAGGTTCAGATTCTGATGTTGAAACTCAAAATATAGTTACACCCACTACCCCTCCAGTTGTTGTAACACCTCCTGCTCCTCCAGAGCCAGATTTTGATAATGACTCAATTTATAGCACAACAAGCTATAATGACCTATATACTTACTGGATTGCTTTTCAAAAAACTGCCAGTTTATTTGATGTTGATTTATCCTATATTGAAGATGTCGTAATCCAATCTGGGACAAGAAATGGAACTACTATGGCATCAGCAGAGGGATCTTGTCATGATTATATTTATATTGTTGTTGATGAAAGTAGATTCAGAAATGCTGAAACTGCTGAAAGAATTTTTACAATGTATCACGAATTTGGGCATGACATTTTTAACGCATCTCATGCCGGTGGTGGTCTAATGGCACCCAATATCAGGGAGCTTGACTATAAACTTTTTCAAACTGAAGTTTCTGATTTTTTTAATAAAGTTGACTTCGTTGAATGGACTGATGAAGAATGCGAACAAATCAGAGAAATAACCGAGCCATATCCAGGTTAATAAATTAATTTTTCTAAAAAATTTTTAAGGTGAAATCAAAAAAAAAATGGTTTTATCTTTTTTATTTATTCTTCAATGTGGTATGTGGACAACAACTTACCCCACCCTCAGTATCAGCAGAAGGAGACCAAGTCTATTGTCCTAATTCGGACCAATTAATAGTATCTAATCTGGAAATCGAAAACCTTGATCCTAGTATTCTAAATTCTGTTTACATACAAATATCTATTGGATATATTTCCTCTGAAGATATTCTCAAACTAAACGGTACACACCCCAATATTAAAAGTCTCTGGGATCCTAATGAGGCAAAACTAACTTTAACCACAAAGTCAGCAGGTGAAATTTCAAATCAAGATCTGATTAGTGCTGTAAAAGATGTTGTCTTTTACAGCAAAAACCCAAATCCAGATATTGATAAATCATTCTCTATTTCTCTTGGCTCTGCAAATTATCTTCCATCAACAGGACATTATTATGAGTTTTTTCCTAGCGTTAGTATTCCATGGACTGATGCCAAAAGGTTAGCAGAAAATAAATCTTATTATGGAATTAAAGGGTATTTAGTTACTATTCTTTCTCAAGAGGAGGCAGATATCTCAGGAAAGTTAACTAATGGTGTTGGTTGGATTGGAGGATCTGATGCTGAAGAAGAAGGAACTTGGAAATGGGTAACAGGTCCTGAGGCTGGAACGGTATTTTGGATAGGTAATAGCTCGGGATCTTCAGATAATTATGCCAATTGGAATGATGGTGAACCAAATAATGCTGGAAATGAAGATTATGCTCACATAACTGATCCCACAATTGGATTTGAGGGTTCATGGAATGACCTTGCGAATTCTGCTGCATCATCAGGACCTTATCAATCAAAAGGGTACATGGTAGAATATGGTGGTTCTTCCGGGGATCCGATTCTAAAATTCACAGCAACCACAAAATTAATAATGCCAAAATTAATTTCGTTCTCTGAGGGTGAGGCTTGTTATGGGGATCCAATAACACTTTCTGCAAATGCTTCTCATTCTAAAATAAACTGGTATAAAGTTCCTGAAGGTGGTGAAATTATTTATTCAGGAAATTCGGTAGTCGTTAATACGGAAACAACAACAACATATTGGATTGATATTATTCCAGGTGATTGTGTAGATGAAACTAGAACTCCTATTACTGCTACAGTTCATAAGTATCCTGTAATTAAAGAAAAAAATCTGATAATCGAGCAGTGTGATAATGATTCAGAAAATGACGGTAAAACTCTTTTCAATCTAAATGTATTTAATCCATTAATATCTAAAAACTATAACAATGAGATATTTGAATTTTACTCTGACTCTACTAGAAATAACAACTCAATTATTTCTAATCCCTCAAAATATTTCAATACTGATTTTGAAGATAATATTTATGTCAAAATAATCAGTTCTTTTGGATGTTCTGAAACATCCAAATTAACATTAAAGGTAGCTGCTAGTCTAATAGACTCTGAATTTTATCTTGAATACGAAAAATGTGAAACAGAAATTAAAACTCTTGAACCTGGAATCGAGAAATGGGATATTTCAACCCTTGAATTAATTTCAAAAGAATTAGTTAATTCCGATCCCAAATTTTCTGCTCAAAATATAAATATTACTTTCTATTTTAACGAAAATGATGCTTATTTGAGACAAAATAAAATTAAAAATGAAAATAATCAATTTGAGATGTTAAACCCTTACTCGCAAGAAATTTGGGCTCGAGTTGATAACATTGATTTAAATCAAATTTCATGTCTTGGTATTAAAAAAATAGCAAATCTTAAAATAAAAAAACTGCCTGAATTCGAATGGTTGAATTCGTTTGAGATAGTTTGTTTGAACTTGGATCCTGTCTTAATTGGAGTTGATGCAACAGATGATCGTAATTATGAATACAGATGGTACAAAGACGGGACACTTTTAAACGAAGGTGATGAGGGAAGAATATTAATCAAAGAGGGTGGAAAATACGAGGTCCTAGCCTCCACAACAACCGGAACGTTGTGCTCTAAATCAATATCGATTGAATTATTCTCGTCTGAGATTGCTAGTGTAAGTCAAAATGATTTATCTGTTACAGATCCCGAGGGAGACACTGGAGCAGTGAAAATTAATACAAATAATCTTGGAGTTGGTGACTATGAGTTTGCCATAGATGATTCACTGGGAATATATAAAGACTTTCCATATTTTGACAATTTACTTCCAGGTATTCATAACATATACATTCGTGATAAAAATGATTGTGGTATGGTACAAATTGAGTCATCAATTCTAGGACACATGAAATTCTTCAGTCCTAATGGAGATGGAATTAATGATTATTGGAATGTGTTAGGAGTGAGTGAAAATTTCCAACCAAAAACAAAAGTATATATATATGACAGAAGAGGTAAATTATTGAAAGATTTAAATCCATTATCAATAGGATGGGACGGAACATATAATGGGCTGTCACTTCCACAAGACGATTATTGGTTTCATGTTTATTTTGAAAATGGTAAATCTTATTCTGGTCATTTTAGTTTGTTAAGACGGTAAAATGAAAAATAAATCCTTTTTATTAATTTTTTCTTTACTAATAAATTTAAATGTTTATTGTCAGGGTTTTATACCAATGTTTAATGAATATCTATCTGAAAACTTATATTTTATTCACCCTGCCATGGTTGGAGTAAATCTCTCAGGAACGAGAATTCAGTTTGGAAACAGACAACAATGGATTGATATTCAAGATGCACCTGGCACGAAACTCCTTACATTGGAATATAAGGCAAAAGCTAACTCAATTTTTGGTGTTCAAATGATTGATGATCATAATGGATACCACTCAAAAAATTCTGTTTTCATAACTTATGGTTATCGAATCTATTTAAATAATCAAATATGGAATACAAAAAGATCATATCCAACAAAAAATGATAATATCAAGGAGCTATCGTTTGGATTAAGCTTGGGCTCAGTAAAATATAATTTGGATCAAAGTAGTTTTGATTTAAGATTAATAGATCCTTTACTGGATAACAATTCTAGTCAAGAAAGATATCTAACATTTGATGCGGGAATTGCCTATGTATCCACTCATTTATCCTCTCAATTTTCAATAAAAAATCTAACATTAAACCCTTCAAATAAAAATAATGAAGATTTGAATATTTTTGACTCAAATAATTTTAAGCATTATTTATTTTCAAGTCAATATGAAATGTATTTTGATAATGGCTGGAACCTTGAACCTTCATTTCTTATTCAATATCTTGAAAAAACGGATGAAAGAAGCTTTGATTATAATTTAAAAGTTTACAGAATCATACCAGATGGAAGAGTTTGGTTAGGAATATCATACAGAAGAAATTCTGTAGGAATATCATATGAAAGAAATGGAAGTATTAAAAACCAATATTACAAACACATAACTCCAATAGTTGGATTAAATTATAAGAATTATGTTGTTTCTTATCACTATACATTAAATTTAGGTGAACAAGACATTGGACTTTTAGGACTTCATTATTTCACATTAGGAATTACTCTGTGATTTTGATTTACTAAAAAATTTTTGAAAAAATAACAAATGGTATTCCAAGGAATTTGAAAAATAATACCAATTATGAAATCCTGCTCTTTCCGTGTAGTCATGTGAAATATTTCTTTCAACTAATTTTTTATGCAATCTATAATTAGCATCATAAAAAAAATCTCCTATTCCACAATCAAAAATTAGTTCCAAACTATCCTCTTCTATTAAATCAAGCATATTAATTACAGAGTTTTTTTCCCAGTAATCAGGATACTCATTCTGATCTCCTAAAGCTGCTATCAAATTCCATCTAGATTTTCCTCCCTCAGGATAATAAGGTGTAATATCTAAACCCCCACTTATACTACCTGCTGCTCCCCATATATCCTGATGCTTAAAAGATAAATAAAATGCACCATGCCCCCCCATACTTAGGCCAGTAATAGCACGTCCAAATCTATTTTTTATGGTATTGTATTTAGAATCAACAACTTTTATAAGCTCTTTTGTAATAAAAGTTTCGTAACGAATTTTTTTATTCAACGGACTGTCTAAATACCAGCTATCATAACCTCCGTCAGGACAAACAATTATTACATTATACCTATCGGCATAATCTTTTATTTCTGGAACTAGTTTAAACCATGAATCAGATTTATCTGAGTGGCCATGAAGAAGATATACTACTGGCAATGAGTTGTTGTTATCTATATTTTTTTTAGGAACGATTACAATATTTTTAATTGACTTATTCATAGACTTGCTATAAACCTCGATTGTATCAACTCTTGACGCGTGAATTAGAAGAGAGTTTAAAATAAAAAAAAGAAACAATATATTTTTTCTCATACTATTTTTATTAAAGAATTTTCCATAATAGTACTAACATTATTAAAAAAACACAATTAAGTTGAAGGGTTTTTTATATTTTGTATAATAATTATTTTTTAATTGAAATGGTGAAAAATGAATACTGATTCAAAAAGACTTTTATCGGTCGACATTTTGAGGGGATTAACAATTATATTCATGATAATTGTTAACGATCCAGGTTCGTGGTCAAATGTTTACGCCCCTCTTCTTCATGCCAAATGGAACGGTATTACTCCAACTGATTATATATTCCCAACCTTTTTATTTATTGTAGGCTTATCAATTGCCTTATCATTGTCTAAAAAAAAAGAATCGAACTCTTCAAATACTGAAGTTTTAAAAAAAATTATATGGAGATCCATAAAAATTTATCTAGTTGGTCTTCTCCTTTGGCTTTGGCCAAATTTTGACTTTGAAAATATAAGATGGGTCGGAGTTCTTCAAAGAATCTCAATTGTATATTTATTTTGTGCAATAATATTTCTTTATTTCAACCTTAAGTCACAAATTATTATATTATCACAAATTCTCCTCTTCTACACGATCCTAATGTGTTTTGTTCCAATTCCTGAAATAGGATTTCCAGATTTATCTGTCCCAGAAAAAAATTGGGCTCATTACCTAGATAGTTTACTTTTACCGGGTGTCATGTGGCAAAAAACTTGGGATCCTGAGGGAATATTATCTACTCTTCCTTCAATAGGTACCGGTATATTGGGGTTAATTGCAGGTCACATATTGACAAGTAAAAATGATCTCTTAAAGAAAATGTTATATATATCCTTACTTGGTTTTGTATTGTTATTTTTTGGAGATATCACTCAATATATTTTCCCATTAAATAAAAACTTATGGAGTACTTCCTTTACTTTGTTGGTTGGTGGAATTTCTTGTTTATCTCTTTGTTTTTGCATGTATATTTGTGACTATTTAAGTCATGGAAAAAAATTTAAAATAGCTCAATCTTTCGGTGTTAACTCGATTTTCAGTTATGTAGTTGCAAGTATGTTAACTTTTATTTTTTATGGTAGTAAAATAGTAATATTTAAAAAAACTTTATTTGATTGGGGAGGAGGTTTAAATGAATTATTTATAGATGTTTTTTCTGAAACTGGATTATCACTTAAGCTATTATCTTTTCTATACGCACTTTTTTATGTTTTTATAATTTGGATTCCAACATCATTTTTATTTAAAAAGAAAATTTATATCAAATTGTAAACTAAAGTCTATTGAGAAAGTTACCGCTTTACCTCTTATTTACTCATTTTTGTTTTGGACAACTACAATTCATACCAAAATCTTCAGGTGAGGTCGTGAATCACAAATATTATTCACTTTCATATAATGAAATTCATGAGCAAGCCAACTGGGTCCATTATAAACTAAATCCAAACTTTTTAAGTGGTAAAACAAAAAGATATGATAGGTTTATATCCGATCCTCTTATTTCCTCTGAATCTGCGAAACCAAATGAATATAGAGGTTCAGGTTATGATAGAGGTCATTTAGCTCCAGCCGGAGATATGAAGTATAATACCACATCAATGGTAGAATCTTTTTATATGTCAAATATATCGCCACAATCACCAAGCTTTAACCGAGGTGGATGGAAAAAACTGGAATCCTTGGTAAGAGAATGGGGAAAAAAATTTGAAATTTATGTTACTACAGGAGGTGTCCTTGACTCAAATATCATTTGTAAAATTGGTGAAAATAAAATATCTGTACCCTCAATGTTTTACAAAATAATTTATTGCCCAGATAAGGAATTAATGATTGGCTTTCTAATGCCTAATGTTGAGATCATAAATAATTTAAAGAATTATCTTGTTTCAATTGATGAAATAGAATTATTAACAAGTATAGATTTCTTTAGTCAACTTCCAGATAAAAAAGAAGACAAACTTGAGTCCATGATATATATATCTGATTGGGATTTTGAATTTGAACGACCTTAAATTAAATTCATAAAATATTAATAAATTTATATAATGACTTTAATCGAATTTATTGACCAGGTAATATTTATTATCAAAAATCTAAGTTTATCTTTTTGGGTTTCTGTAATAATTATATCTCCTCTTTTTATGTGGTTTGAAGAAATTGTTCAAACAGTAATCACAAAATTTCATATGTAATTTTTGTTAGATTTCCTAACAAATACAGATTGATCCAAAAACTTCTTGGATTTAGTGATGCTGATAAATACGAGGAGCTTCAAAGGATTCATGATATGTACGAAAATGATAACACAATAGCTGAAAAATTAAAAATTAGCGAAGATTTTTTGGATGAAACTAGGGGTGCAATGTTTGTATATAATGAATTAAGTGATATTATTTTAGGAAAAGTTTTGAAAGTAAAAAATGGTGAGGAACTATCTTTTGCAGAAAATAAAAATTTTGATAATAATTATTTTGATTATAAAGTTATTTACAAACTAGATTTTAACATAAAAGAACTTAAAGAAATTAATTCATCCAAAATTCTAAAAAATTCAAAAGAGGGAAATGTTTTGTTTTCAATCAATAAAAGATTCTCAAACGACTTACTAAGAAAAACAGTTTACAGAGAAAAACCTTTAGTAAAACTACCTGAAAATTTTATCGAGGCATTTAAGGCAAAAATGATGGAAGTTGAAGGCCACTTTTTGGAAAACGTTGAAATGTATTTGTTTCAAAAAAAATTATCATTTAAATGGAAAGTTTTCAAAGTAATTATATTTATACCTTTTATGTTCTTTTTAAGTAATCTACTTGGAAGTTTATTCGATTATTTTGGGATTAATAACATGATTGACTTCATGACATTTTAGTACCCTACTGAATTTTATTCCATCCTTTTTTTATATCAGTTTCGATTTTTTTGTTAAATATTTTAGTGATTTGCTCTTTATTATTTGAAACTTTTATATCCCTTTGAAGTTTTAGTGATCGAGTTGGCGAATAATCTATCTTATAAAAAACATACTCGGGATAATTATTGGACTTTGAATTTGTATTCCAAATAAAATATTTTTTAACCATTTTAATACCTCTGGTTTCTTTAACATAAAGTTCTTTTCTGATAATTAATGAAACAGGCTTGATCTCATTTTCAACATCAGAATTAGCTAAATCCAAAATCCTTGTAATTTGAGTTATACCCGTTTGATCTTCAGTAACTTTCTTGTCTTCCCTTATACCTTTAAAAACAGGTGAAATAAGACTTACTGATGGGGAATTATTTAATTTCAAAAATTCTTTTTCAAAAAGTAAAACAGATTTTGAAATATTACCATTAGAGTTATTATTGATTATATCAATTGATTCAATTTCAGCAACTAAAACAGGCTTTATCATTGTAAAGGGCACATTTACTGCTGATGTTTCTATTACATTTGAAGGAACCTTAATTTTTTCTAACTGTTTTGAGAGACTTTTTCTTTGATCAATAGAGAATCCATTACTTACTTTTCCTACAACTAAAAATTTATTTTCTTCAATTAAAACCCCAAAAATTAATTCCTTTAAAAGTGAAAAATCGTCTGAATATCCCATTGCAAAACCCAATACAACAAAATCAAATGTAAGAGAGGGTTTAATTTTAAAAGTGGGTCCATTTAACCCACGAACAATTATACCCTCCTCATTATTGTTTATTACTCTTTGGTTAAATTCATTTTCAATCTCCTTTCTTGATTTTAATTCAACCTCTTGAACAGGGTGAATAATATTACCTTCTGAAAAAATGCTACTAATTATTTTCTTTTTTTCTAACCATTTGGTAGCTTCAAAATCCTTATCATCGTAGCTTAGTAGATCAAAAATTCCAATTTTAATTACTGAATTTGACTCTGAAATAGCTTTAGTCAAATCAAATGATCTTGTTCTCTTTCCTTGATTATAATTATATATTTCGCCAACAAATAATGCACTACTAACAGGTATTTTTTTTTCAGCCTCATATATCAATTCATCCCTTTTAAAAGATTTTCCATTAAAATTATAAATATGAATATCTTTATTTTTTTTGTAAATAAAACATAAGTGACCATCAATTTTCGTTGAAACATAATACTTGTCAAACTCAAAAACTCTTGTTGTAATTTCATCTCCCCCGAACCACCTAAAAAAATAACTCCTTGAAAATTAAGGAGTTATAAATTTCGAAGTGGTTGCGGTCTGGACGGGACTCGAACCCGCGACCCCCTGCGTGACAGGCAGGTATTCTAACCAGCTGAACTACCAGACCATAATTTGTGTTTGCAAATATACATTCGTTTTTGGTTTACCCAAATTCAAATATAAATCTGCGAAACTACAAGGCTGAATTTATAGCTTCTGTGTATGTAGATTTTGGGGCAACACCAACTTGTCTTCCAACTAATTCTCCGTTTTTAAAAACCAAAACAGTTGGAATATTTCTAACACCAAATTTAGCTGCAAACTCTTGGTTTGAATCGACATCTAATTTTCCAACAACAGCCTTACCTTCAAAATCAATACTAAGTTCCTCCATAATTGGACCGACCATTCTGCAGGGTCCACACCATTCAGCCCAAAAATCAACCATAACTGGTTTATCTGATTTTAAAACTATTTCATCAAAAGTCGAATCTGTAATCTCAATTGCCATAATTATAAATTTGAGGCAAAAATAATCAAAATAATTTCTATAATCATCAATATTTTTTCAATTTAATTAAACCAAAAAATTAAAATCATTTGACGCTATATTTGATTGAAATTGAATCAAGATCACTTAAAAGCTCATTGCAAACATCAACCTTTTGTTTTCTACTGTTTAGACTAATTTTAATCTCTTCCTCAGGGTAATAAATATCAAATCCTAACGGTTTATCACCCTTGTAGCGATTCAAAACATTTTTGACTTTATTAATTGAGTTTTCACTAATCGATTTCAAATCTGATTTTATTATTAGTTTTTTGGAATTATTTTTAATAGTATCACTCAAAAGTTCAAAATGTAAAAATTTAATTCTAGGGGGGCCAATTCTTCCAGTTTCCCTATTTTTCCATCCTTCTCTAATTGAAACTTTGAATCTAACCAATTGATTATGATTTATAAAATGAGAAAATCTTAAAAATTCTTCTCCAAAAATTCTGAATTCGTATTGGTCTTCTAAATCTTCTAAAACAAATTTTGCCCAACCATTCCCGTTCTTAGAAGTGAGCTTTTCANAGTCATTAATNATGCCTGTGAAATAAAAATCCTTNTTTATAAGTGGNTCCAAATCATTTAAAANACTTAAAGGTACTGATGAAAAAAGTTCTAANGCTTTTAAATGGTCATCNAAAGGATGTGCAGAAATATATATTCCNACAACCTCTTTTTCCTTTTTTAGGAGATCTAATTTTTCCAATTCATCACATTCNGGAATTTCAGGTTCCTTATACGCTAGATCATTTTCATCTTCAAATAAATTTATTTGAGATGAATTAACATTTTCTTGATATTTAGAACCAAATTTCATNGCTTTTTCGAAAAACATTATACCATCACCATCTGGATTAAAGTACTGCCCCCTGTGTGCTGAAAATCCATCAAAGCCTCCCGCTAATGCCAAATTTTCAAAAGTTTTTTTATTTGCAGCTCTGAGGTCAATCCTTTTAGCCATATCAAAAATAGATTTGTATTGTCCATCTTTACGATTTTGAATTATTGTATCAACTGCCGCCTTACCTACACCTTTTATNGCACCCATACCAAATCTAATNGCCTGATTGTCATTAACNGTAAATTTGTAANAAGATTCATTAACATCAGGTCCTAAAACTTTAAGCCCCATGTGCCTGCACTCTTCCATGAAAAAAGAGATTTGTTTTATATCATTCATATTATTAGATAAAACTGCTGCCATATATTCAGCTGGATAATGAGCTTTCAAATAAGCAGTTTGAAAACCAATCCATGCATAACATGTTGAGTGAGATTTATTAAATGCATAAGATGCAAATGCTTCCCAATCTTTCCATATTTTTTCCAATANTGATTCATCGTGNCCTCTTTCCTTCCCTCCTTCAATAAATTTTGGTTTGAGTTTTTCCAGCAAAGAAAAAATTTTCTTTCCCATTGCTTTTCTAAGAACATCTGCNTCNCCTTTTGAAAACCCTCCAAGCTTTTGAGATAAGAGCATTACCTGCTCCTGATAAACTGTTATACCATATGTCTCTTTCAGATCTTCTTCCATTTCAGGAAGATCAAATGTTATTTGTTCAGTTCCATTTTTTCTCGCAACAAAACTTGGAATGTACTCAAGTGGACCTGGTCTATACAATGCATTCATTGCAATTAAATCTGCGAAAACGGTTGGCTTTAAATCCCTTAAATATTTCTTCATACCCGCAGATTCATATTGAAAAATTCCGACTGTATCCCCTTTTTGNAAAAGGGCATAAGTCTTTTCGTCATCAAGTGGAAACTCATCAGGGTTTAAATCTATGTCATGTTTGTATTTAACAAGTTTGACTGTATCTTTTATTAAGGTTANAGTTTTTAATCCNAGGAAATCCATTTTTAACAAACCCGCGTCCTCTACAACTGAATTGTCGAATTGGGTAACAACTAAATCTGAGTCTTTTGCTGTGGCTATTGGAACAAATTCAGTTATGTCATCAGGTGTAATAATAACACCACAGGCATGAATTCCAGTATTTCTTAATGAACCCTCCAATACATGAGCCTGTTGTAATGTTTGTGCTGTTANATCACCCCCCTTTGATAAAGACTGAAGTTCTTTGACTTTTGCAAACTCATCACCACCCCTAACCTTCTCTTTTAGATAATTATCAGACCCTTTAAAAATTTCATCTAGTTTAATATTTGGAACTAATTTTGCAATNCTATCAGCGTCTGCTAGAGGAAGATCCAGGACTCTAGCGGTGTCTCTTATTGATGATTTGGCTGCCATTTTACCATATGTAATTATTTGAGCAACCTGACTTGATCCGTATTTTTCAATTACATAATCAATTACTTTCGACCTTCCCTCATCGTCAAAATCTATATCTATATCCGGAAGACTAACCCTATCNGGATTTAAAAATCTCTCAAAAAGTAAATTATATTTAATNGGATCTAAATTAGTTATCCCAAGACAATAAGCNACTGCNGATCCAGCNGCNGAACCTCTTCCTGGNCCAACTGATACNCCNATTTCTCTGGCTGCAGATATAAAATCTTGAACAATTAAAAAATACCCAGGNTAACCAGTATTAGATATGACTTCCAACTCAAAATTTAATCTTTCTTTTATTTGATCAGAGATTTTGTCATATCTTTTTTTTGCACCAATAAATGTTAGATGCTTTAAATATGNATTTTCACCTTCAATACCAATTTTATTTTTGGAAATAAATTCCTCTGGAATTTCAAACTTAGGAAGTAATACTTCATTCTGAAGGTCGAAGGAAATTACTTTATCATAAATTTTATCACAATTCAAAATTGCCTCTGGAAGATCTAAAAATAGATCTTTCATCTCCTCTTGTGATTTAAAATAGTATTCTTGATTGGGTAATCCATACCTGTAACCTCTTCCTTTTCCGATGGGTGTTGTTTGTTTTTCACCATCTTTTAAGCACAATAATATGTCATGTGCATTTGAATCTTCTTTTTTCGTGTAGTAAGTGTTGTTNGTNGCAATTANAGGTATTTGATATTTTTTTGAAAACTCTATCANNGTTTTATTTACTCTAATTTCGTTTTCTTGCTGGTGTCGCATGATTTCAATATAAAAATCATCTTTGAATTCGTTATTCCACCAAACAANTGATTCCTCGGCTTGTCTTTCACCTAAATTTAAAATCTTTNAAGANACTTCNCCATATAAATTTCCACTTAAAACAATNAGATCCTCTTTATACTTTTGAACTATTTTTTTATCAATTCTTGGAACGTAATAAAATCCCGAAGTATAAGCTAAAGAACTCATNTTNGATAANTTATGGTATCCATTTTTATTTTTTGCNATAAAAACAATTTGAAATCCATCATCTCTTCTCGATTTATCATCACAGTCTTCACAAACATTAAATTCACATCCTATAACAGGTTTTATTTCAGTTGNATTGCTATCTAAATTTTCATTATGATTTTTNATAGCTTTAATAAAATGGAATGCACCCATNAGATTTCCTTTATCTGTTAATGAAATTGCATTCATATTAAATTCATGAGCCTGATCTACCANGGATTGAATATGAGAAGTAGAATGAAGAACAGAAAANTGAGAGTATACATGTAGATGAAAAAAAGATGACTTGCCAAAAGCACTCTTCANATCATCTGAAATATGATACTCTTTGATAGATTTATCAGTGACAAGTTTTTTTGATGCCTCNCTTAAATTGATGTGAGTTAATCCAATTGGTCTTACTTTATCTTTAAAATTTTCTTTTATTTTTTCAAAAAATGAAGGTTCATTCTCAAATGCTTTAGGAGCTACCGATTTATTTCTCAAAAGTTCAAAAAAACATCGAGCTGTAGCCTCTACATCAGCAGTCGCATTGTGAGCATCNTCAAAATTCTCTTTGAATAAAAAATAATTCAGNTCAACTAAAGTCGGGAACTTGAATTTACCCCCTCTTCCACCCGGAAGTTTACACAAACTCGCGGTTTGCTCTGTACAAGTATCAATTACNGGAATTTGATNGAATTGATTCTCAATACCTAATCTAAAAAACTCTGCTCCAATTATATTTATATCAAAACTTACGTTATGGCCGCATATAAATTTTGTTTTATTCAAAACAGATTTAAAATTGTTTAAAACATTTTCTAATGGCTCTCCTTTTTTTTCTGCCAATTCTGTTGATATACCATGAATTTTTTCTGAGTCAAAAGGAATATCAAAATCATCTGGTTTGATTAAATAATCCTCGTGTAATAAACAATCACCGTTTATATCNTGAAATTGCCATGCAATTTGAACACACCTAGGCCAATTATCGGTATCTGTNAATGGAGCATCCCATCGCTTNGGAAGTCCTGTTGTTTCTGTATCAAATACTAAGTACAAATTATTATAAATTTTAATCTAAAATAATTTATTATCATTCACAATTCGTACTTATTTATTATCAATTATTAACTATTTTTCATGAAACTAATCCAAAACATTTATTTAAAAAAAATAGTAATAAGAAACTATCTTTGAAAAATAATTAATTAGAATTGTTNACGNTAGAGGTAAAAGATCAAAGTCAAATCAAATTAACTGAGAGGTTAAAACAAAATAAAACTCATTTATTAAGAGGGCTTTATGGCTCAGGCATAAGTCTTAGAATTGCCAACGAGTTTAAAAAATCAAAAAAAACTTTTTTATTTACATTAAATGAAGCTGAACAAGCAGCATATTTTTTTAATGATTTTGAACATTTAAATGGTGAGGAAAATATATTGTTTTTCCCGTCCAGTCTTAGAAAAGGTAACTCACAAAATAATATTGACAACTCAAATGTTCTACAAAGAGCCACAGTATTAAAGGATATATCTGAAAATAAACCAAAGATAATAGTGACATATCCAGAAGCTATTTTTGAAAAGATTATTTCAAAAAAAACTTTAAAAAAAAATACTATTATCATCAAAAAAGATATGAGTATTTCATTAGATTTTGTAAATGAGAGTCTTTTTGATTTTGGTTTTGAAAGAGTTGACTTTGTAAGTACACCTGGAGAGTTTTCTGTTAGAGGTGGTATAATTGATGTTTTTTCTTTTTCAAATCAACACCCTTACAGGATTGAATTTTTTTCTGACACTATCAATAGTCTAAGGACATTTGATGTTAAAACTCAACTGTCAATATCAAATATTAATGAAATTTCTTTAATTCCAAATACATCGTCAATTCCAATTAATGAAAAAAGAATAACACTAACTCAGTTACTTCCTGCTGAAAGCATCTTGATGACCCTTGATGTAGACTTTACATCTAATATTTTGGATACTCTATTTAAAAAAAGTAAAAATAATCCAGAAAAACTATATTCCAATTCTTATGAATGGATAATAAATTGTAAAAACCATTGTCATCTTATACTAAATAGAAGTGATCTTTTAAAATACGATACGGTAACTCATTTTAAGCAAAAACCCCAACCATCTTTTAATAAAAATTTTGATTTTCTTGTTGAGCATTTAAATCAAAATCATAATAACGGGTATACAAATTATATTTTATGCACAAACTCTAAACAAGTTCAGAGACTTAATGATATTTTCCAAGAAATGGATAGATCGGTTCATTACAAAATTTCGGAATTGCCCGTTCACTCTGGATTTGAAGATGTGGAAGCAAAAATTGCATGTTTTACGGATCACCAGATATTTGGGAGATACCATAGATATAGACTAAAGTCTGATAAAATAAAACGTAATTCAGTTAATCTAAGAGAATTAACGAACATGCAAATCGGAGATTATGTTACCCACATTGATCATGGGATTGGTAAATTTGGTGGGTTGCAAACCATAAAGGTTGATAAATCAAAACAAGAAGCAGTCAAAGTTATATACGGAGAGGGGGACATTTTGTATATAAGTATCCATTCTTTACACAAAATTTCAAAATTTAATGGCAAAGACGGGCATAAACCAAAAATATATAAACTTGGATCTAAGTCATGGAAAGTATTAAAGCAAAAAACAAAAAGTAAATTAAAGGCGCTCGCTTTTGATTTAATAAAACTATATGCTGAGAGAAAAGAAAAAATTGGATATCCATTTGCTCATGATAGCTCCCTACAATGGGAACTAGAGGCTTCATTTCTATTTGAAGACACCCCAGATCAGAGTAAAACTACAAAAGAAATTAAATCTGATATGGAAAGTGAAAGAACAATGGATAGACTAGTTTGCGGAGATGTTGGTTTCGGAAAAACAGAAGTTGCTATTAGAGCAGCATTTAAGGCAGTTGATAATTCAAAGCAGGTAGCCATTCTTGTTCCGACAACAATATTATCTTTTCAACATTTCAAAACATTTACAAATCGGCTAAAAGATTTTCCAGTAAGGGTGGATTACATAAACCGCTTCAGAACAACAAAAGAAAAGAAACAAATCTTAGAGGATTTATCAAATGGAAAAATTGACATAATTATAGGTACCCATCAATTAACTAATAAAAATATAATTTTTAATGACCTGGGTCTTTTAATAGTAGATGAAGAACAAAAATTTGGAGTATCAGTTAAAGAAAGTATAAGGTCATTAAAAACTAATATTGATGTGCTTAGTTTGACAGCAACCCCTATACCAAGGACGCTTCAATTTAGTCTTATGTCAGCTAGAGATTTATCAATTATAGCTACACCTCCACCTAACAGATTTCCAATTGAAACTGAAGTTATTAGATTCAATGAAACAATAATTAAAGAAGCCATGATTTATGAACTTAGTAGAGGTGGACAAATTTTTTTCATTCATAATAGGATTGAAAATATTAATGAAGTTGCCACAATGCTTCAGCGTCTAATTCCTGATGCTAAAATTTCAGTTGGTCATGGAAAAATTGATGGAAAGAAATTGGAAAAAATTTTAATTGGATTTATGGAAGGGGAAAATGATATATTAGTAGCAACCACAATAATTGAAAACGGCTTAGACGTACCGAATGCAAATACAATATTTATTAACAATGCGAATAATTTTGGATTAAGTGATTTACATCAAATGAGAGGAAGAGTAGGAAGAAGCAACAAAAAGGCCTTTTGTTATTTTATTACACCCCCTATAAATCATATTTCTAATGAAGGTCAAAAACGAATCAATGCTATTCAAAATTATACTGATCTTGGTTCTGGAATTCAAATTGCCATGAAAGATCTTGAAATCAGAGGTGCAGGAGATATTTTAGGGGCAGAACAAAGTGGTTTTATAAATGAAATTGGCTTTGAAACCTATCATAAAATTTTAAATGAAGCAGTAAATGAACTAAAAGAAACTGAATTTAAAAGTTTATATAAAAATGATGAATTAAGTACTAAATTTATTGATGTTCAAATCGATACAGACTTAGAAATTCTTTTTCCAGATAGTTATATAAATATAATAAGTGAAAGACTTTCGCTCTATAATGAATTAAGTAAAATTAAGAATTCCGAAAAGTTATTTGAACTCAAAAAAAAGATAATAGATCGCTTCGGCCCATTGCCTGAAGAGGCAGAAGAGCTTTTGAAAAGTGTTGAAATAAAAAAGATTGGAGGACTTATTGGAATCGAAAGATTTATAATAAAAAAAGGAAAATGTATAGGTTATTTCATTGAAGATGAAGAAAACGATATTTTTAAAAGTTCCACTTTTATTAATTTTCTCAACAACATACAAAATGACTTTTCAAACGCTACAATATCTAAGAAAAAGACTAAAAAAGGATTAAAGCTTACACTTACGATTGAAAATATTAAAAAAGTAAATACCCTTCTAATTATCCTTAAAAATTTAATTAAAGGTTCTTAAGATCCTTTATTACTTGAAAAGCTACATTTACAGAGTCCTCATTCATTAAAATAGTAAATTCATTAGATGTTGAAATTACCTCATTTATATTAACACCCTCCCATGATAAACGTTGAAATATAAAGTAATAAATTCCTGGTATTGTGACATTTTCAGTGGGAAGCTTTATTGAAATAGCTGATAAATCATTTGTTTTTTCAATGCAAGTTTCACCTTCAAAAACAGATTCTAATATAGGTGATAATTGTTGACTCACAATTATATTGGATTCTGCAACACCTCTTGATGTGGTGTAAAAAATATTTTTTGTTAAATCAATCTGATTTAAGAACTTAGATTGTTTGGGTAAGAGGGTTTCTGAAATTTTATAACAATAATCAATTAAAGAAGAACGAACTGTAATATCACCCATATTTTTTAAAACTCTTGTTATTTTATGTGATGATAAAAACTCATGACTCTCAGAAATTCTTTTTAAAGCCATAACAATTGCTCCACTTTTTGCTTGTTTTTTTAATGCATTCTCGATTTGAGGTTGAATCTTTCTTGCTAATGACGTTAGGTTTATAATACCTTGTGAAAGAGCACTGGACAAAAAAGGTTTTTTTTTAATATAATCGGTTACTTCAGAGGCAATGGTTCTCATTTAATATAATATTTAAATTCACCAACAATTGTTACAAAAATAACATTTTATATAAATATAAAACAAAAATTAAATGATAATAAACTAATAATTTATAAATCTATTCATTGTATTTTTGAAAAAATTATCGCGTGTTGAAAACAAAAAGATACACAATTACTGCTGCTCTCCCTTATACAAACGGCCCCTTGCATATTGGACATTTAGCTGGTGTTTATATTCCAGCAGATATATACGCAAGATACCAAAGAAATGCTGGAAATGATGTAGCTTTTATATGTGGAAGTGATGAACATGGAGTTGCGATAAAAATGAAAGCAAAAGAAGAATCAAAATCTCCAAAAGAAATAATAGATAGATATGATAAAATAATAAGAGATTCTTTCAAAAATTTCAACATTTCATTCGACAATTACTCCAGAACTTCTTTAAAAATTCACCACGAAACTGCTCAAGAATTCTTCATAAATCTTAATAAAAAAAATGTTTTTATTGAAAAGGAGACTGAACAACTATATGATATTGAAGCTAAGGAGTTCTTGGCCGATCGATTCATAGTAGGAACATGTCCAATTTGTAGAAATGAAGAAGCTTATGGAGATCAATGCGAAGATTGTGGAAGTAGTCTAAGCTCTCTTGATTTAATAAATCCTAAATCAAAATTATCAGGTTCAAAACCAATACTAAAAAATACTAAACATTGGTATTTACCGCTTAATAAATATGAAAATTTTATTACTGAGTGGATTATTGATGGTCATAAAAATGATTGGAAACCAAATGTCTATGGGCAAGTAAAATCATGGATTGACAACGGTCTTCAGCCAAGAGCTGTAACTCGAGATCTTGATTGGGGAATTCCTGTTCCTGTTGAAGAAAATAAAAATAAGGTTTTATACGTCTGGTTTGATGCACCAATAGGTTATATTTCGTCAACAAAGGAATGGGCAAAAAAAAACAATAAGGACTGGGAAATCTATTGGAAGGATAAAAAAACTGAACTAATTCATTTTATTGGAAAAGATAATATTGTTTTTCATTGCATAATTTTTCCATCAATGTTAAAAGCTTCTGGTGATTACATTTTACCTACAAACGTTCCTGCAAATGAATTTTTAAACTTAGAGGGAAGGAAAATATCAACTTCTAAAAATTGGGCTGTTTGGCTTCACGAGTATCTTGAAGACTTTCCTGAACAAGAAGATGTTCTTAGATATGTTTTGACTGCAAATTCGCCTGAATTAAAAGATAATGATTTTACATGGAAAGATTTTCAGTCAAGAAATAATAATGAACTTGTTGCAATCTATGGAAACTTTGTAAACAGAGTAATTGTTTTAATTAACAAGTACTATCAAGGGGTTATTCCAAAAGCAGAGAGCTTATCAAAATATGATTTTATTGTATTAAATGAAATCCATTCAATCCCTGAGAAAATAGGAAAATCAATTGAGAAATTTCGCTTTAGAGATGCATTAAAAGAATTAATTAACATTGCAAGAATTGGTAATAAATATCTTGCAGACGAAGAACCATGGAAATTGATTAAAACATCTCCAAATAGGGTTGCAACTATTTTAAATACAAGCATTCAAGTGGTTGGTATCCTTGCTTATCTAAGTGAGCCTTTTTTACCACAAACATCACTAAAACTTAAGAAGTTACTTAGAATTGAATTGTTCGATTGGGGTATACTTAGAAATAAAAGTATTTTAAAAGAGGGTCATATTATTAATCAACAAGAACTTTTATTTAAAAAAATAGAAGACAAAGAAATTGAAAAACAAATCGATAAGTTAAAAAAAAATCAGTCTGAATAATCCATCAAAAATGTATAAAAAAAAATCTATTGTTTCTTTTGAAAATTTTCAGATGCTTGATATAAGAATAGGTGAAGTATTATTAACAGAAATCATAAAAAAAAATCTACATAAAATTACTATAAACATTGGCAATAAAAATATAACCACAATTTGTAACCTAGGAGAAAATACTAACAAAGAGGAAATCATTGGGAAAAAAATTTGTGTACTATTAAATGATAAACCAAATAAAATAAAAGGGGTGAATATCCAGGGCTCAATTCTCTCGGTGAAAAATGAATTTGGTAAACTAATTTTCCTTGAAGCAGATACTCAAGACATAAAAGCTGGATTCAAAGTTCATTAATTAATGCCAGGTTTGACTTTTTAAATTTAATGCAGCAATCACAATGTCTTTCCTACTTATTTGACCAACTAACGTTTTTTTATCAAGAACTGGCAAACGTCTTCTTTTACTCGTAAAAAATGTTGATGCTGCATCAAAAACCGATGTGTTAGCTTCAATAGTTTCAACATCTTTAGTCATAAAATGATATACAGACTTATCTAGTATTGGCATGTTAAAATATCTGCTCTCAGAAATTTCTTTCATGCAATCTGCCTCTGAAATAATGCCCATCAGATCGCCATATTTGTTTACAACTGGTCCACCTGAAATTTTATATTTAATAAAAGATTTCATGACGTCGTGAATTGAATCCTTGGGGCGAAACAAGATTAAATTTTTTGTCATAATATCTCTGACAAGAATATTCTTAACAACTTTTTTAGCTGGACTCATTCTAGGAGCTTCAAAACTTTTAATCGGCATTATTTTATAATTAATTCATTTTAAGATACTTAATTTTATTTAATTTTAGAAAATAAATGAAAAAAATAGGTGTTCTTGGTTGTGGAAGAGTTGGCTTACCCCTAGCCAAAGTATTAGTCAAAAAGGGATTTGATGTTAATGGATCTGTCAGGTCACATGAGAAAATTTTAGAATTATCAAACTCAGGAATCAACTCCTTTGAATATAACGTTGATCAAAATTTTAGAGATTCACATTTTTTCAAATCTTTGGACTTATTGATAATTACCATTCCTTTTGGAAGAATAAATATTACCAATAAAAGTTTTCATAGTCTTATGTCTCAACTGATTGATATAATAAAAAAGGAATCCATTAAAAAAGTTATATACTTGAGTAGTATAAGTGTTTATGGTAAAAAAAATGATTTAGTGAATGAGAAAACTCAATGTAAACCAATTACAAAAAACAGTATTAAAATTCATTCCGTTGAACAAATATTATATAGTGGTCCATTTATTACAGTGAATATTCGCCTTGGAGGTCTTATTGGTGAAAAATTTCATCCGATTGACTCATTGAGTGGAAAAACCTTCGATAAAGGAAATCAACTTATAAATCTAATTCATGTTGATGATGTAATTTCCATAATAATGATGATTTTAAATAAATATCCGAAAGAGAACAATGTTTTCAATGCGGTTTGTCCATATCATCCTTCAAAAAAAGATTATTATACTTTAATCGCAAAAAAACTTAAACTTGCACCTCCAAAATTTATTGATGGTGAAAAATCAAGTAAAATTATATCCTCAAAAAAACTTATAAAATACTTGGGATATAATTTTAAAAAAAATAAAATTGTTGATTAACAACTAAAAAATATTATTTTCATCTGCTACAGAAATAATTCTATTAACTAAAGAATTATAGGCAGTAAAAAGTTCATTTAGACTAATATCTAATTCTTCCCATTTCTGATTTTTAGAATTATATCTTGATTTAAGCAACATAGATTTTACAACCTTAATCCTACTTTTAATGTCAGATATGTTATGTTTTTCAGGAAAATTTGATTTAAGCAACTCATCGGTTTTCATAATTAATTCTTCAATAAAAACTAAATTTCCCTCTGGTATCATTTTAGACAAATTTTCGAATCGGTCAATGAAATTATTCAGCGCATTCCAAGAATCTAAATTATATTTTTTTCTATTTTCCATTGAAAAGTCAACAATTTTTTCTTCAACTGAAAAATTATAATTTGAAATAGAATCTATTGCCTTATTATCATAATCATTTCTTAATTGTTTTTGTTCACAACAATTGATTATAATAATTATCATTATAAAAATTGTTTTTAATCGATTCATTTAGAATAATTTAAACTTTATTAAAAGTAATATAAAGAATGTAATTTGGGCTAGATAGAGATTTGTAGAAAATTGATTATTCCTTCTAATTTCAAATTTATGATATAAATAATGAAGCGGAAATGACACAATTGCCCATCCAATATAGTTTTGTGTAGGAGCCACTCCTGACTTGAATGTCCAGTAGTCTAAGAAAGGTGCAACTGGCTCAATCAAAAGGTCTAAGAATAACATCAATATTACGCCAATTATTATCTTGTTTACAAATTTTTTGGAAAGCTTTTGAGCAATGCTGGCTGTAATAATTACAACCATTGCCCAATTGTAGCCTATAAGAATAGGAACGTTAAACATTTTTGGACCTAGAGCTTTTCCGTAAACATAATTACCAAAAATAAATCCGTAATTAACACCCAATATCTCAGCAAACATACCTATAATAAATGCTAGACAGGCAACCATAACAATCTTATTAGAATCTGAGGAATTCAACAATAATAATACTAGTGATAAAATTAAGTTTAATGGAGTTGCAGAAATAAACCAATTACTATCACCAAAAAAAATACCAATAATTCCAGATAAATGAAAAATCCATATTACTAAAATCGATATTGTTAAAAAAGATAAATTATTTAACTTCTTCATTTATAATTATTATCGATTAGTTCTGCTGTTATTTTTGCTGATAGTAAACAAATCGGTATTCCTCCCCCAGGATGAACACTTCCTCCACAGAAATAGAGATTATTAATATCTCTAGAAAAATTTGGATGTCTAAAAAATGCAGATAAGATTTTATTACTTGATGGTCCATACAAAGCGCCTAAATGAGATTTTGTTTTTTTCTGAATTTCAGGAGGAGTCAAAATTTCTTCAGTTGTTATATCTTTTGAAATATCTTTTCCTAAAATACGTGATATTTTTTTTAAAATTGATTTACGAACTTTTTCAACAATAAAATTCCAATCTTGACCATTGTCATGTGGGGAATTAATCATAACAAACCAATTTTCACAATTTTTAGGAGCCTCCCCCTCAATATCCTTTGAGGTTATATTAATATAAACAGTCGGATCATCAGATATGCTATGATTATTGAAAATTTCTTTGAATTCTTTTTTATAATCGGTAGAAAAGAAAATATTATGTAAATCAAGATTAGGATATTTATTTGACATACCCCAATAAAAAATTAAAGCAGAACTTGATGATTTAATATTAACAATATTTTTTGGTTTTTTAACTTCAGACATTAAAATATTATACGTTGGATTAATATCCATATTGCTAATAACTAGATCTGAATTGTATAAAAGCCCTTTACTTTTTATACCTATGGCAGATTTATTTTCGATAATAATTTTTTCCACATTACTTTCAAAAATAAATTCTACTCCTTGTCTCTTTGCTAGTTCAACGAGTGATTCAGTAATACTTATCATTCCTTTAGTTGGGACATACGTTCCAAAATGTGTTTCTAGATGTTGAATCAAACTCATAATACCCGAAACCTGGAAAGGGTCTGATCCTATATAAGTTGCAAAGCGATCAAATAATTGAACGAGATGTGGTTCTTTTAGTTCTTTCTCATTGATTTGGTGGAGACTCTTAAAAATATCGTATTTGTGAAACGATAATAATGCATTAAGGGTTTCTTTAGAAAAATAATTTGTGATTTTATGTAAAGATTTCTCCAAAAACAATGGAGTAGTATCATCATATTTTATTTTTGCTTTATTAAAATATTTTGACAAAACTTCATGAGGAACCCCTAGTTTTTTTTCAACTTCAATAATAAATTCTTGTTTATTTCCATATGCAACCAGTTTAGTTCCATCTTCCCAAAAATATTTACATCCAATATTTTTTCTTTTGTAATTGAAGAAATCTCTTGGGTTTTCTCCACAGAATTTGAATAAATCATCTACATATTCTGGCATAGTAAATAGAGATGGACCTGCGTCAAACCTAAATCCCTGCTTTTCTATTGAATGTATTTTACCTCCAGGGTATGAATTTGATTCAAAAACTTTAACTAAATAACCCATCTTGGAAAGTCTAATACTCAGAGCAATCCCACCTATTCCAGAACCAATAATAATTGCTTTCTTCATTTACTAAATTTATTACTTAAATCAGATATTACTAAAAATCTTGAAAAAAGATCTTCTTTATACCATTTGTTTTTCCTTGTTTTTTTTATAACTGATGTGTGATCTATATTTTTATAGGCAAAATTATTTATGTAATCATTATTTTTCCATATGCTGATTGTTGCTTGTTGAATAAAAGGTAATTCGCCTATACCCTTAAAAAAAGAAACTCCTCGTGCATTTTTGATAGCTTTACTGATTTTGGGCACAGATTTCCAAAATTGAATAAGCATTTTCCAATTTAATGTTGCACGAGTTATAACAGCTATTGGATACGTACTTTTTTTTTCAATAATCTCTTGATTTTTAAAGGGTTCTAATCCGTCCCACAAACCATGACTTTTGATAGCCTTTAATTCGATATGTCTTGTGCTAATTGACTTTTTTAAATATTCATTAAACATAAAGTGATTTTTAAAAAAGATATTAGATGAATTTCTATTTTTCCAAACACACAAAATTGCATATGTACTAAAATCAGGTTTCAAACTAAAACCAGATCCCCCTCCTGTACCCATAACTCTGACAAACTCTAATCCATTTTCTTGCTTGAAATTCTTTTTTGCATAAGCCATCTGTTTTAACGGCCAATACCAATTTTTTCCGAATGAAAAGAGAGTTAATGTAGTAAATGAATCTTTCAATTATAAATTAAATAAAACAAGAATTATTTTTACAAATTTCGTTCAATTATTTATATTTTACATATAATAGTTATTATAATATTTTTTTTTTAAAGTTTTATTTATTTTTGTGGAAAAATTAATCAAATGACTCCAAAATTTGTTGCTGTTCTTGTTATCATTACGTCAATCATAGTTATGATAGGAATCATATTTGATATGAAAAAAAATAAATGAACTTTCACAAACGTATTGATCAATTCATCTACATTTTAATAATTGCTAATATAGTTGCAATGATAGCTGAATCTCACGTCTCAGTTAGATCACTCTACAGTAATGAATTTTATATTTTTGAAGCTATTTCAATATGCATTTTTTCAGTGGAATACATTTATCGTATCTCTCACGCATACAAAAAATCTAAGCTACGAGGTGCCATTTCTTATATGACAAGCCTATTTGGAATAATCGATTTAATTTCTATAGTTCCTTTCTTTTTAAATCAGTTCACAAAAATTGATGGAAGATTCCTTAGAATATTAAGATTATTTAGGTTGACAAGAATATTTAAGTTAGGTAGAGATTCTGAATCATTAAAACTTTTTGGAAAAGCGTTAGGTGCTGTAAAAAGCGAATTAAAATTCACTCTATTTCTCTCTATTTTGACAATTCTATTTTCCGCATCTGCTATCTACTATCTTGAAAATGCTGCACAACCAGAAAAGTTTTCTAGTATATCTGAATCTATTTGGTGGGCTACTGTTTCACTTGCAACAGTTGGGTATGGAGATGTTTATCCAATAACAGTTGGTGGTAAAATTTTTGCATCAATTATTTCTTTGGTTGGAATAGGAATTGTTGCAATTCCTACGGGAGTGATTAGCGCATCTTTTGTTGAAGAAATTATAAAGTCTGGTAAAAGGACAAAAAATGATTATTAATAAATTATTGAACATACACATGTGTTGTTATGAATGAAAAAGTGATAATTATTGGATCAGGGTTTTCTTCCCTATCCTCTGCATGTTATCTGGCAAAGAAAGGATACCAAGTTGATGTTTTTGAAAAAAATAATTCTTTAGGTGGTCGAGCAAGGCAATTTAAACAAGACGGATTTACCTTTGATATGGGACCGTCCTGGTATTGGATGCCAGATATTTTTGAAAGATTTTTCAATGATTTTGATAAAAACCCAAGTGATTATTATAACTTAAAAAGGCTGGATCCTGCCTATGAAGTTTATTTTGGAACAAAAGAAAAAATTGTAATTGATGGAAGTCTTGAGAAAATTATTATTGCCTTCGAAAAGGAAGAAAAAGGAAGTGGAGAAAAGCTTAAAAAGTTTATTGAGAGTGCTAAAATTAATTATGATATAGCTATAAATAAAATTGTATACAGACCAGGCAAATCCCCCCTTGAATTAATTACTTTTGAAACCATTAAAAAACTAAACTTATTTATTAGAAACATAAAAGATGACGTCTATGACAATTTTAAAAATCCTAAATTAAGGCAGCTACTTCAATTTCCAGTTTTGTTTTTGGGAGCAAAACCTAAAGATACTCCCGCCTTTTATAATTTTATGAATTTTGCAGACTATGGTCTTGGAACATGGCATCCTGAAGGTGGTTTTTACTCTGTAGTTAATGGAATGTTTGAATTAGCGGAATCTTTGGGTGTTAAGTTTCATTTAAATTCTCCAGTTGAAAAAATTATAGTCAATGATTATAAAGCCAGAGGAATAATAGTTGATAGTAAAAAATTTGAAGCAGATGTGATTTTGAGCGGAGCAGATTACCATCACACTGAGACACTTTTGGATAAAAATTTAAGGGTTTATAGTGATAAGTATTGGAATAAAAAAACCTTTGCACCATCTTCTCTATTGTTTTACATTGGATTGAATAAAAAAATTCAAAATGTAGCTCATCACACACTATTTTTTGATGTAGATTTTGATAAACATGCTGCTGAAATATATGACAATCCAAGATGGCCTGATGAACCATTATTTTACGTGAATATTCCCTCAAAGTCTGATTCATCAATGGCCCCTGCAGGAAAAGATGCATGCTTTATTTTAATTCCATTGGCCCCTGATTTACATGATACTAAAGAATTAAGAAAAAAATATTTAGATATTGTTATTAAAAGGTTAGAGAAAAGAACAGAACAAGAAATAAATAAACATATTTTATTTAAGGAATCTTTTTGTGTAAATGACTTTATTTCTGAATATAATTCCTATAAAGGCAACGCCTATGGAATGGCAAATACATTATTTCAAACTGCATTTCTAAGACCAAAAATGGAAAGCAAAAAAGTCAGAGGCCTATACTTTTGTGGTCAACTTACAGTTCCAGGACCGGGAGTCCCTCCCTCATTAATATCAGGAAAAATAAGTGCTGGTCTAGTGGAAAAATATCTTAGAAAACCCAATAGATAATTTCAATTTCCTCATCCTTAGTTTTAATTTCCTTTTGAAGTGTAGCTATACTTTTATCTACTAAACTTAAATATTCATTGATCTGACTAATCGTCTGGTCCCAGAGCTCGATTCTTTTAAAAATATTATATTTTACAAAATAGTCATCTTGAATATATTTTTTATTTTTTAACCAGAACTGGGGATCATCAAAATCGATTTTATCTAAATCATATATCCACTTGCTATCCACTCTATCATTGAATTTTTTTGTAAAAACCTCTTCTTCCTTATCAGCATTAATTTTAATGTATTGATACAATGTGCCATCATAAGCATCGTATACTGCTTTCGCAACTTCCGTCCCTAAAAACCGAAATGTTCCATCAAGTTTTATTGTTTCATATACCCTTCTGTCAGGGTCAAAAGGCATTCGATTAGTATACTCTTTTAATGGAAAACCGTAATCATCAGGTCCATAAACCCAAATAAATAATGACCTCTTATCACTTTCCCAATTTTCAAGTAGGTCTTTGTATTCTCCTCTTATATATTCTACAGTCATAAGGTGTTCTTCAGTGTAAGCTTTTAAACCATTCATTTCGTCAAGAAGGTTATGTAAATTTTCAATATTCCACTCTCTATCTTCAAAATCATCTCCCTTTTGTTCTACACCAAACGATATTAAAACACCAAAAAAAACAACAATGAATTGAACAAAAGCTTGTTTTGCCCTGTCCATCAAATCTTTGAACGAAAACCTATCACCTAAAGTTATTAATCTTAAAAACCAATTAAGTTTCTCTTTTTCTACTCCTCTTTCCTCAGATAGGACGTCTTTTCCTTTCTCAAACTCGTCTTCTGAAATAACACCATCTTTATTAGTGTCAATTTTATCAAAATCATCTTTGCTTACCATAATTTTATGATATATACCGCTATTATAAAGAAATTATTCTAAATCATCAGCAAATAACGGTAATTTTTCATCAAATAAATTTGTAAAAATATCTAATAATTCCTTTTCAAAGTGAATGAAATTTTCATTTAACAAAAAATCATTATTATTTTTTTCTTTTGATCTGGTAATGGGATAAAAATAATCTTTTGGCGTTTTTAAAGGCATTATACCTGCCTTAATTTTATTAATCGAAGAATTTTTTTTAAAATAAACATATGAATAAACTAAAAGTTGGAATAAAGATCTGTGATCGAAATTTTTTTTATTTGACCGGTCAAAAGTAAAATCAGAAAAAAACTTAAGTTTATCTTTTTTTACAGTTCCGGTTTTATAATCAGAGATCCTTATTTGTCCATTCCACTCGTCAATTCTATCAATATATCCATGTAATTTGATTTTACTCGGTAATCCCTCGATATCCAGATCATAATTGATTTCCTCCTCTAACGCAATTATTTTTAAAATATTTCCCTTATTAATTAATTCTTTCTCCGATAGAAGAAAATCTTTACATTGTTTCATTATTTCCTCATAAATTAAATAATTGTATCCTGTTCTCTTTGCATTTCCACCATATAATTTAATAAACTTTTTATTTAATACAATTGGTAGCCTGTTTAGAATATCTTTATAATCATTTTTATTTACATATTCCTCTGATATATATGGATCATATAATTCTTTTAATGTCTCATGAGCAATATTTCCTTTGTCTTTTGCTTCAACAACACTTGAATGTTCTTTCTCATTATTTACCCCCAATACGTAATCAAAATAAAAACTAATTGGATCTGTTAAAAACTTTGATAATGTTGTGGGAGAAATACCTTCTTTTACTCTAGTTCTTAAAAGATTTACCATTTCATTGGTCTTTTTAATCTTAAACACATTCTCCTCTTTGAAAAGATTATTAGTCTTTAAAAAATTTATTTTATGGTTCGGTTTATTGAAATTTATAAGTTGCTGTATAAACCTACTTTTTTCTAAACCCCCTAATCCTTTTTCGCTATTACTGTATAATAGATATATTTCTTTTGAATTTTGAATTAGTTGATAAAACTGATATGTTTCCCTTGCGTCGTAATCAAAAAAAGTTGGAAAGCCATAATATTTTCTTATGTCAAAGGGCAAAAAAGTATCACCTGATCTTCCTCTAGGCAAAATCCCTTCATTAACACTTGTTAATAATATAGTATCAAACTCAATCAATCTTGTTTCTGATAGACTTGTAATTTGAATTTGTGAATCAAAATCACCAGAAAAATCTAATTTTTCTTCCTGAAGACTTTTTTTGTAAATATGAAATAATACATCAAGAGAAAAATCCGGAATTTTTTTTGTGTAGCTCAATAATTTTGAGAAAATATCTTTTATTGTAAACAAATCATCAAGCATAACGTTGTCATTTTTAATTTCGTCATTATTTTTTTCAAAATATTCAAGTACTTTATTTATTTTCAGTATGAATCCTGAAACAGAATCAACCATTTTAAACAATGTTATTTCAAATGAGTTTTTTTGATCATATAATTGATTTGGTTTAAATAAATTTTGATTAGATTTTTTTAAATTTTTTATTTTACTAGATAGATTAATATTTTCATTTTTATATTGTTTTTTTATGTGTGTATTGGTAATTACTGATAGAATGTCTTCGTAAAAAAACTTTTTATTTGATGAATTTATATGCATTTCAAAAATTGAATAAATTACACCTTGAAATTTAGAATTTTTTATAGGTATACCCATTGTTACATTCCAATGCTCAGCATATAAATCAATCCCAGATAAAAGTGCAGGTAGTGTTCCCTCATCACCAACAACCACTCCCTTCTTGGAAACTATATCTTTTGTTTTCCAACCATTAATTATTTGACCAGCATATTTAACTTGGCTAATCTTATTAGATGTTTCAATTATGTGAAAGTTTTTTTCTTTTTCAAAAGTTTTTGATAGTCCCTCAGGTTTTTTATCTCTTAAACAATTCCATTCCTTATAATAAGATCTAATAAATTTGCCCGCGGTATTTTTATCATCATAAAAAAATTCATAATCTAAATTCCAAAAAACTTTCCCTTTATTTTGAGATATAAATTCTTGAATTATTGTACTTTCAACTTTATTTAACATGTTAAACCCAATGAAATAATGGAATTTTTCGTTCTCAGATACATATAATTCTAAATTTTTTATTGCTTCCCTTGATTGAATTCCAATTGTACCCATACCTTTTGCAATAAGAGATTTGTAAAAAGATGAATATAATTTTTTTATTTTTTTCCAAAAATTCAAATTTTTATTTGACCCCCCAAAATCATTGAAAGTGGCCCAATCTTTAATTTCTGAAGCTGAGACCATATTTGAAAAAATTGCGTTTGTATCTACAAGATAATTATCAATTAAATCAAAATCATTTAATATTATATCAGCCCAACCCATAAAATCGTCAAAATTTTCCTGATCTTTCTTAGAGATAATTTCACGATATGATATGTACATTTCAAAAATAGCTTGCGTTTTATTAACTCTTTTTATTTCTGATAAATCTTGAACAAAGTCAGAAATACTAATTATTGATGGAGAAAATATTGGTTTTTTAATTTTTTGTACAAGTATATTTCTTAAAAATAATGAAGCCCTGTTGCTTGGTAAAATTAACTTTACATTTGATAGGTTATTTCCGCTATCAATAACTTTATCCACGACATAATTCAAGAATTTATTCATGTTTAGATATATTTTTTACAACTACTTTTTCATTTATGTATACTAAATATGAAATAATTGGCAGTGATATGATTGACTCTAAATAATTTGAATAATCTTTGATTTGTTTATTATCGTCGGATTTTGGTTTTCCAGTTTTATAATCTATAATATAGCATGTTGTTTTTGTCAACACTAATTTATCAGGTCTAATAAAACCTTTCTTAGGAATCAAAATATCCTTTTCATTATAAATTTTATTTCCCAATTCAAAAACCTTCTTTAATTCATCGTGGTATATTACCGAATTAACCAAATTACTTAATTCAGATTTTTTTTTAATTTTAAAAATTCCACTCTCAATACAAAAATTAATAGCTGAATTTGCATCAGAAAAATCTTTAATTTTTGAAAATAGAATGTGAACTTTAACTCCTCTTTCTATTCTAGAATTAGTTGAGTTGAAATTTATCAATCTATTTTTCCATCGAAAGTTAAAAATTGGTCTTACAGAATCCTTTTTGAATTTTTTTTCCTCGTTAGAGACATATAAACATTTCTTAGAGCCAAAAACATATGGTCGGTTTAAATCAGGAGTTAATCCATTTTTTTTTAGAAACTCTTGAAATAATTGAGCATAATTTTTTTTTACTTTTTGCTTTTCAAAAAGAGAAGTTATTATTACCATTTTGGCTTTTGCTCTAGTCATCCCCACATACAGGTTATTTAACGCATCTAACTCATTTTCTTTAATATCATTATCAAAGATTTCTTTTGATTTTTCGCTATATTTTTCTAGTCTTGGTGAAAAATTAATTCTGCCAAAATTCACTGAAGTGTTTTTAAATTCAATTGGGTGCCAAACTTGTCTTCTAATTCTAGAACTTGGCTGAAAATCTGAATTCAAAAAGGGTAAAACCACAAAAGGGAATTGTAATCCTTTTGCTTTATGTATAGTCATAATTCTTACTGCCTGGTTGTCGTCAGGTAATGGAATAGTTAATTTATCTGAATCTCTTTCCCATTTTTTTAAAAACCTGTATATATCATTTGATTCAATTGAAAAATCATAACAATATTCTAAAAAGAATTCAAGGTAGGAATCGAAATTTTTATTCAAACCTAAATCATTAATATAATTTTCAATCAACTCAAAAAAACTAAAATAGTACCCCTCAATAGGACTAAATGAAACCTTAAATTTTTTTAATAAAAATTTATTAAAGTCCTCAATTGAACCCTTTAAAGAGTCAACAAAAAAATCATGTGCATATATATCTAAATCATTTTTTTTAATAAAATATTTACAAATATTAATTCTTTCAATTGATCTTTCAGGAAAAATATGAAGCTTTAAAACTGAAATAATTAGATTAATTGATGAGGATTTTTTAATTAAGAGTGACTCGGTGGAAACTATTGGAATATTTGTTTTTGAAAGAGATTCAAAAGTTGATATCGCTTGATTTTTTTTTCTAACTAAAATTGCCATCGAACCCCAGTCAAAACCATCTTTTTTTGCCTCAAAAAGTGATTCAATTATTTTTTTTATATGTATTATTTCTTCTTTATCCTTGACAAAATGTATTTCAACCTTTCCTCCTTTTGGTGATATTATATTTTGATAAAAAGACTCTCTATAAAAGGAACGATATTTTAGATCAGTTAATGATTCAAGTGCCATCTCAAAAAACTTATTATTAAAATCGACTATTTCATAAAGACTTCTTCTATTTTCTAATCGCTCACTAATACTAATTTCAGTGTTATTAAATTTTCGATTTTCCAAAAATTTTAGAAACATATTAATACTTCCTCCTCTCCATCTATATATAGCCTGTTTTGGATCACCAACTAAAAAAACAGAACCATATGAACCGTTTAAATTTTGACTTTCAAGGGCATTTACTAATAATGGTTTTAAGTTTTTCCATTGAAGTTTTGAAGTATCTTGAAATTCATCAATAAAAAAATGTTTGTATTTCTCTCCTATTTTTTCATAAATAAAAGGTGCTTCATATTCCTCAACAACTTCAGATATTTTTTCATTAAATTTTGCAATTAATATTTTTTTTTCTTCTTTCTCATAACTACTTAAAGTATCTGCTATTGTAGAAATAAATGAAATAGGAATCCATTGTTTATTTAATTCATCAATTAAATTACATTTTAAAATACATTTCTTGGCATTAATAAAATATTCATAGATTTCTGGAATTAATGCCTCTGTTAAATGTATTAAGTGATCTGGATTACCTGTTTTTTTTATAATTCTCTTTCCCTCAAGCAAATTCTTTTCAAGATTATTTGAGTAAATTCCATCAAAATTGTTGTTAACAATTGATGTGAAATGCTTAATTACCATTCCATTTGAAAAAATCGATTCATCTATACCATTTGATGATAATTTATTTAGTATTGACTGAGCGAATTTGATTCCTTTTTTTGATTCACTTAATCTAATTTTGCTCAACTCAATTTGAGTTTCCCTGAATTCTTTGGAGCTAATTGATTTTATCTTATTCAAAAAAAATCGATCGTTCTCATTTAAAATAATTTTTGATGCTTCTAGAAAAATATTTTTTACTGACTGATTATTATTTTTATCAATTTTATAATGAGTATAATCAACAAGGGATTTTGTTATTTCTTTATCAATTCCTACTTGATCGATTAAAACATCGATGACTTCATTCAAGACTTCATCATGATCTATTATTACTTCAAATGATTTGGGAAGCTTTAGTTCTAATGTAAAAGATCTAATTATTCTGTGAGTAAAAGAGTCCAGTGTGAGCACATCAAAACCCGAATAATTGAATAAAATATTTTTTAGTATTCTCTCTGATTTATTTCTTATTTCCCTTTGTTCTAAATTAATTTCTTCTGAAATTTTATTTCTCATTTCACAATCTTCTTTTTTGGCAAATTCTGAAAGAGTTTTAATTATTCTTGATTTCATTTCGTTAACTGCCTTATTGGTGAAAGTCAGCGCTAATAATGTCCTGTAATGATCATGATTTGGACTTAACAGTAATTCTTTCATATAGTTATATACAAGAGTGTATGTTTTTCCGGATCCAGCGGAGGCATTAATTAATTTGAAAGAAGGTTTCGTTATCATACTATATACTAACATAAATTTAAGAGTTTCTTTCTGTAAAAAATGCAAATAAGAAAAAGAAGTCATAAATTTGTATAAACATTAAAATTATTAGTATGTCTTTTACATTACCCTCTTTACCATATTCAAACGATGCATTAACACCTCATATTGATTCGAAAACAATGGAAATTCATCATGGAAAACATCATGCAGGTTATACAACAAAACTGAATGCTGCAATTGAAGGAACAGAACTTGAAAATCAATCTATCGAAGATATTTTAAAAAATCTCGACATGAATAACTCAGCACTAAGAAATAATGGAGGCGGATACTACAATCACTGTCTTTTTTGGGAGAGTATGAGTCCAAATGGAGGGGGGTTACCCTCTGGAAAGATTTCAGATGTTATTAATTCGAATTTTGAATCATATAATTCATTCAAAACAGCTTTTTCAGATTCTGCAGCTAATAGGTTTGGATCTGGATGGGCCTGGCTGTGTGTTCACAAAGGGGGCAACCTAGAATTGTGTTCATCTGCAAATCAAGACAATCCTCTGATGCCAGGAATAGGGTGTGGAGGTCACCCAATACTAGGTCTTGATGTCTGGGAGCATGCTTATTATCTTAATTATCAAAATCGAAGGCCAGATTATATTAATGCTTTCTTCGAATTAATTAATTGGACAAATGTGAATAAACTTTACGATTTATATTGTTAAAGTTTTAATAGGCTCTTACAGATTTTCCTTCGTAAAAATTCATAAATGCTTTATTAACGACTCTGTTTCCTCCTGGGGTCGGATAATCACCAGAAAAATACCAATCTCCTAAATGATCAGGACATGACTTATGGAGGTTTTCTATTGATTGATAAATGATTTTTAATTCAGATTTTAAACCTTTACTCGAAAGTAATTGTGAAATTTTATTAGATATTTGATTTACAGTAAATGGTTTATATAATTCCTTGACAAAGTTTTCAGATTTGTCAGTATCCTTCATTAACGCTTCCCTGCATTTGTTATATATTGAATCTAGAATTACCTTTTTGCTTCCTTGATCATCGTGTAATGAAATTGCAGCTTTAAAAGCTATAAAGTCCTCAAGCTTAGCCATATCAATTCCATAACAATCTGGATATCTAATTTGAGGAGCGCTTGAAACAATTATTATTTTTTTAGGATTCAACCTATCCAATATTCTTAAGATACTTTTCTCCAATGTAGTGCCTCTAACAATACTGTCATCAATTATTACGAGGCTATCTGTTTTTTTTACAACACCATAAGTTACATCATAAACGTGCGCAACAAGATCATCTCTATTTGAGTCTTCAGTAATAAATGTTCTTAGTTTTGCATCTTTTATTGCAATTTTTTCAATTCTAGGCCTTAATGAAATTAATTCATTAAAAAGTTTTTTATTATCAATAAACTTGTTATTCCTCACCAGACCTAAAAGCATATCTTTTACATGTTCTTGTGCCGCGTCAATCATTCCATAAAATGAGGTTTCAGCTGTATTAGGGATATAGGAAAAGACAGTGTTTTTTATATCTGAGTCTATATTTTTTAGCACCTCCGGAAAGATTTTTTTACCTAAAAGTTTTCTTTCATTGTAAATCTTAGCATCACTACCTCTGGAAAAATAAATTCTTTCAAAAGAGCATGACTTTTTTGGTAATTCATCTAAAACTTTTATGATTTTCGCATTTTCACCCTTTTTTGTGATTATTGCTTTTCCAGGTTGAAGCTCTTTTATTTTTGAGAAAGGAACATCAAAAACAGTCTGTATTGCTGGTCTCTCTGAGGCGATTGTCACAATTTCATCATCTTCAAAATAATACGCTGGTCTAATGCCAGAGGGATCTCTTATAACAAAGGACTCTCCATGACCAAGCATTCCAGCAATTGCATAACCACCATCCCAATTTTTGGATGCTTTGGATAAAACTTTTGACATATCAAGTCTTGAGGCAATTTGGGGAGATGCTTCTGTTTTATTAAACCCTTCTTTCTTAAGTTTTTTATAAATTTTCGCAACAGCATCATCCAAGAAATGTCCAATTTTTTCCATTACAGTTATTGTATCTGCTCTTTCTTTTGGATGTTGTCCCAATTCAACAAGATTTTCGAATAGCTCATTTACGTTAGTCATGTTAAAATTTCCAGCTATTATTAGATTTCTATGTTTCCAATTATTTTGTCTTAAAAAAGGGTGAACACTCTCCAAGGTATTTTTACCAAAAGTTCCATATCTGACATGACCCAACATAATTTCACCAACATATGGGACAATGGATTTTAACTTTTCTGGCTCATCCAATAAGTTAGGATAAGTCTTTAATTCAGCTGCAACTCTATTATTGATTTTTCTAAATATGTCTTGTATCGGTTCATTTTCATTTGATCTAACTCTACTGATATATCGTTGTCCAGGAGGTAAGTCTAATTTGATACTAGCAAAACCTGCGCCGTCTTGACCCCTATTGTGCTGTTTTTCCATCATCAAATACATCTTATCGATGCCATATAATGAAGTTCCATATTTCTTTCTGTAATAGTCCAATGATTTTTTTAAATGAATTAAGGCAATTCCACATTCATGTTTAATAGCGTCACTCATAATAAATCGAGATTAATTAATGCTGAATCAAAATTTGTTAAATCTAATAATTTAGTAATTCTATCTTTAATCATTTTTTTATTCAAAGATTGAAGACCATAAGTACCAAATTGCTCTACAGAAAATGAAGCAATTGCGGAGGCATAAATTAAACCTGCTTTCATTCCTTCAAATGAGAAATTATTAGTTTGAGTTAAATATCCAGCGAAACTACCCACAAAACTATCTCCGGCTCCGGTTGGATCCTTTATAGTTTTCAAGGGGAAAGCTGGAGAAAAAAAAACGTTTTCTTCATTAAAAATCATTGCACCATGTTCACCCTTTTTAATAATAACATATTTAGGTCCACATTTTTGAATTTTATTTGCAGCCTCAACTAATGTTTTTTGTTGAGTTAGATCAAGTGCCTCCTCATTATTTATACATATGATATCTACACCACTTATTACCTTATCAAGAGTTTCTCTAAAATTATCGATCCAAAAATTCATGGTATCAAGAATAATCAGTTCAGGTTTTTTGCTCATTTGATTTAATGCCAATAGCTGAACCTCTGGGTGAAGATTACCAAGTAGAAGTATTTTAGAATTTTTCCATTTCGAGGGGACCTCTGGGGAAAAATTTTCCAAAACATTTAATTTTGTTTTCAGGGTATCTCTTATGTTAAAGTTTTCACGATATTTTCCACTCCAGAAAAAAGTTTTTCCACCTTTAATTTTTTCGACACCTGTTAGGTTTATATTTCTTTTTTCAAGCACATCAATGTGGTTCGATTTAAAATCTTCTCCTATCACTGAAACAATACAGATGTTTATATCAAAGTTAGACGCGGCAAGAGATATGTATGTAGCGGCTCCACCAAGAATATTTTCAACTTTATCGTATGGAGTCTGGATACTATCGTATGCCATTGTTCCTACAACTAACAATTTGTTAATCATTCTACAAAATTAAAAAACTTAATTAGGTTAATGTTGAAATTCATAAATCATTTGAAATTTTTTCATAAAATTCATCAATATCCAAATAAATTCCTTTTGCTGATTGTGCTGCCAAAAAATCACACCTTTCATTTTGTGGATGATTATTGTGCCCCTTTACCCATTCAAATATAACTTTGTGTTTTCTAAAAATTTTAAGAAATCTTTTCCATAAATCATTATTTTTTTTTCCTTTAAAATTCTTTTTTTCCCAATTAAACAACCAGTTCTTATCAATTGCATCAATAACATATTTTGAGTCAGAGTATATAGTTACATCTGCAGGTTTGTTTTTAATTGATTCCAATCCAATGATTACAGCCATAAGCTCCATTCTATTGTTTGTAGTTTTTCTATATCCCCCAGTTAACTCCTTGATGTATCCTTCCCAGTCTAAAATAATTCCATAACCTCCAGGACCAGGATTTCCAATTGCGGATCCATCAGTATACATATTAATTTTTTTCATAGTTGTTTAAATAGATAACCTTCAATGATCTGCGGAAAATAAACTCTCTCTAATTCTTTAACTTTCATGGCTATATCCTCAGCCAAAAGACTAGTCGAAATTTCTATTCTTTTTTGAAATATTATTTTTCCTTTGTCGTAATCTTTATTTACTAAATGAATAGTAATTCCGGTTTCAGTTTCTTTATTTTTTTTGACAGCTTTATGAATATTCATTCCATACATTCCTTTACCACCATATTTGGGCAATAAAGATGGATGAATATTCATAATCCTATCTGAAAAATCATCAATCCAATAACTTGGAATTTTCCATAAAAATCCTGCTAAAATTATAAGATCTGGTTTCATTTTTTTTATATCCTCCAATAGTCTATTTGTAAAAAAAAATCTGTCAAAGGATAGTATTTTTATTCCATGTGATTTTGCTTTATCAAGGGCACGGGCATTTTCGTTATTTCCAGCAACTAATAAAATATCAACCCTAGTATTGTTATGAAAATGTTTGATTATATTTTCTACATTTGATCCCTCACCAGAGGCAAATAAAATTATTTTTTTTACGTCATTTTTCATAAATTCTAGTTAAAGAAACTGATTTGATTGCCAAAAACAAAACTTTCAATTACTGTTTTAAAAAAAATTAAATTTATAATTTATCAAAACGGAAACCTTGTATTCATTTAAAATTTTTATTTTTGCTTCAACAAATTTAAAACAATAAATTATGTCTGACATTTCTTCAAGAGTGAAAGCAATAATAGTTGACAAACTAGGTGTTGACGAAAATGAGGTTGTAACAGAAGCCAACTTCACTAATGATCTGGGAGCCGACTCCCTCGACACTGTAGAATTGATAATGGAGTTTGAAAAAGAATTTGATATACAAATTCCCGATGATCAAGCTGAAAATATTTCAACAGTTGGCCAAGCAATAAAATTTATTGAACAAGCAAAATAACTAAACTTGTTAATATGCCAAGACGGGTAGTAATTACTGGCTTGGGAGCGCTCACTCCTATTGGAAACAACTTGTCTGAATTTTGGCAGGGTCTAATAAACGGAAATAGTGGTGCTGCACCAATAACCTACTTTGATTGTTCAAGATTCAAAACTAAATTTGCCTGTGAAATCAAAAATTTTGATCCTCTAGACTTTTTTGAGAAAAAAGAGATTAAAAAATTAGATAGATTTACTCAATATGCGCTTGTCTCTACTGATGAAGCCCTAAACGACTCTGGTTTAAATATTGAAAAAGTAAATAAAGATAGAATAGGTGTTATTTGGGGTTCTGGAATCGGAGGATTAGAAACATTTCAAAACGAAGTTATTGAGTTTCAAAAAGGGGATGGATTACCTAGATTTAATCCTTTTTTTATTCCAAAGTTTATACCTGATATTGCTCCTGGAATGATTTCTATCAAGTATGGTTTTGCAGGACCAAACTTTGCAACAGTTTCTGCATGTGCTTCATCATCAAATGCGATAATTGATGCATTGAATTATATTAGGTTAGGTCATGCTGAAATAATGGTTGCGGGTGGATCAGAAGCAGGAGTAACGATTGCAGGAATTGGAGGTTTTAATTCTTTGCACGCACTTTCCAAAAGAAACGAGAATCCATCTGAAGCATCCAGGCCGTTCGACAGAGATAGAGATGGATTTGTTTTAGGAGAGGGTTCCGGTACTTTGATCTTGGAAGAATACGAACATGCTAAAGCGAGGGGAGCTAAGATTTATGCAGAATTAGGAGGTTTTGGTCTATCAGCTGATGCTCATCATATTACAGCTCCTCACCCAGAGGGAATAGGAGCAGTCAAAGTCATGAAAAACTGCTTAAAAGATTCTAAGGTTAAAATTGATGGTGTTGATACTATAAATATGCATGGTACATCGACTCCACTTGGCGATGTGGCTGAAACGAAAGCGGTTGTAGAGGTATTTGGTGAAAATGCTTACAAAATTAATATAAATTCTACAAAGTCAATGACAGGTCACCTATTGGGTGCTGCTGGATCAATTGAAGCAATTTCATGTATTATGTCAATTAAAGAAAGTTTAATCCCGCCTACAATTAACCATAGAAATTTTGATCAAAATATTGATCCAAAATTGAATTTAACTCTAGGAAAAGCTGTAAAGAGAAATGTAAATATTGCAATGTCTAATACTTTTGGATTTGGAGGTCACAATGCTTGCGTTTTATTTAAAAAAATCTAAACTCAGAGTGTTAGGTTTAAAAAAACTTTTTAAGTCGAATAAAAATCCAGATGAACAATTTGTATATAATTTGAGGGCTCTCCTTGGGTTCAAGATAAAAAATATACTGTTGTACAAAAAAGCTTTTACTCATAGATCAACAAATCTAAAAGATAAAGAAGGATTTTCTTTTAATTATGAAAGACTAGAATTCTTGGGGGATTCAGTTCTTGGAACTATTATATCAAATTATCTTTATTCAAGATACAACGATTACAATGAAGGAGATCTGACTAAACTTCGTTCAAAAATTATAAATAGATATAGCCTAAATAAAATTGGATTTTCACTGAAACTACACAGGCTAGTAAAAGCATCTTTCAGGGTAAACGGGCTCTCTGATGATATACATGGCAATCTTCTTGAGGCGCTAGTAGGTGCAATATACGTTGATAAAGGTTATAAAATTTGTGAGAATTTTGTAATTAAAAAAATCATAGTAAGAATTAACTTTAGTGACATTAATAAATCTATAATAAGCTATAAGGCTGCCCTGATTGAATGGGGACAGAAGGAAAAGAAGAAGGTTAAATTTAAAACAAAAATAAATACAGAATTAAATAACAAAAATTATTTTTATTCAACCCTTTTTATAGATCAAATTAAAATTGCCTACGCTATTGATGAGTCAAAAAAAAAAGCAGAAGAAAAGGTTTCAAAAATTTCATATCGAATTCTTGAAATAAATTGATTTAAAAATGCCAAAAAAATACTACTTGAAAAATGATTTAGATGAAAAGTTCGATCTGATCGCAATTCACTCTCCAGTTGAGGGATTTTCATTAGCCTATAATCTTAATAGAATTTTGAAAAGTAACTTTATTAAAGTGACAAATGATAAAATTACAAATACTTCTGATTTTGAATTTTTTAAATGGGAAATAAAGCAAGACAACATTGATTGTAATTTAATATCAAATAAAAAAACCATTAAATTTTTAAATGAAAAATCTAATAACTCATTATTTTTTCTCCAAGAAACAAAAAAAGTATCTTTGGTTAATAGAGCAAAAAATGTAGATTTTTTTGTAAAAGTAAATTCTGGATTAGATGTAAATGTTGTAATAGAAAAGATTAATAGCTTAACTCAAGTTGTTTTAGCATACAAAATTGATGATAAGAAAATAAAATCTAAATTTAATTTAATAATAGATTAATGTTAAAAAGAAAAAAAACAAAAGTTATTGCAACTATAGGCCCCTCCACAAAAAAACCAAAAGTTATTGAGGATATGATTTTAGAGGGCGTAGACGTTTTCAGATTAAACTTTTCTCATTGTGATTATTCTGAGGCAGAAAAAAAAATCAATTTAATTAGAAAACTTAGTCAAAAATATCAAATTAATATATCTATTTTGGCAGATCTTCAGGGCCCAAAAATTCGAATTGGGAAAATCAAAAAAAATTGCATAGTTAAAAAAGGTGAAATCATAACTTTTTTGAGCTATAAATCATTTGTTGGTGACTCAAAAAAAGCTTATATGGACTATCAAAATTTTGCCAGTGATGTATCTGTCGGTGAAAAAATTTTACTTGACGACGGTAAATTGATTTTTCAAGTTATTGAGACTGATAGCAATCATGTAGTTAAAGCCAAAGTTGTTCAAGGTGGAGCATTCAGTTCAAATAAAGGAGTAAATCTTCCAAATACAAAAATTTCACTTCCAGCTTTGACAAAAAAAGACAAAGAGGATGCAATCTTTGCAATAAAAAATAAGGTCGATTGGATAGCGCTATCATTTGTCAGAGCCAAAAAAGATTTGGATGAACTAAAAGATATAATTAGTAAATATTCAAAATATAAAATTCCAATTATATCTAAAATTGAAAAACCAGAAGCAATTGAAAATATATCTGAAATTATTGCAAATAGCGATGGAATAATGGTTGCCCGAGGTGATTTGGGAGTAGAAATTCCACCAGCTGAGGTTCCTTTGATTCAAAAAAAACTTGTCATGGATGCCAAAACAGCAAGAATTCCTGTCATAATAGCAACGCAAATGATGGAGTCAATGATTGACAGCAGAACAGCCACGAGGGCTGAGGTTAATGATGTTGCTAATTCAGTAATGGATGGTGCTGATGCTGTTATGTTATCTGGTGAGACCTCAGTTGGTAAGTTTCCGGTTGAAGTTGTCAAATCAATTAGCTCAATTTTATTAAAAGTTGAAGGTTCTGAATTAATTAAAGTACCTAAAATTCATCCCACAATAAAAACAAATAGATATATTACAAAATCTGTATGTTACCACGCATCAATAATGGCAGACATAATAAAAGCTAAGGCTATTTGTACTCTAACTAATAGTGGTTATACAGCATTTCAAATTTCCTCCTGGAGGCCACAAGCCGACATACTCGTCTATACATCCAATAAAATAATTCTAAGTCAATTAAATTTACTTTGGGGTGTAAAAGCTTTTTTTTATGACGCCAATGAAAGTACTGATAAAACCATTGAACAAATAAACAACATTGCCAAGGAAAATAATTTTGTTATTCCAGGAGATTTTCTTATCAATCTTACGGCAATGCCAGTAAAAAAAAGAGGAATGGTTAATACTTTAAGGGTAACAGTTATTGACTAAAATTAAGGTTTTTATATCGACTCAGAGTAAGTTTTTTAACTCACAGCTTTAAATTTTAATCTTCTCTGAAAATCTTAATTTTTTTGTTCCCTCTAGAATCCATATGAGCTCTGTACATCCCCTCCGTATTCATTTCCATAGCTACATTTCCCTTTACATCAAGAGCTATTACACCACCATTTCCTCCTAATTTTGCAATTTTTTCATGTATAACTATCTTAGAGGCCTCTGAAACTGTTAAACCTTTGTATTCCATTAATGCTGAAATGTCATAAGCTGCAACTGATCGAATAAAAAACTCCCCCCAACCAGTTGTTGAAACTCCACAGGTCTTATTGTTTGCGTATGTTCCTGATCCAATAATTGGAACATCTCCAATTCTATTCCATCTCTTATTTGTCATTCCCCCAGTAGAAGTTCCAGCTGAGATGTTTCCATATTTATCTAATGCGACACATCCTACTGTTCCAATTTTTTGCTCTAGATTATTTGAAGGGTTTTCTTTTGATTTTGCACTTTTTAGTGAATTTAATCTTCTATTGATTATGAAATAGCTATTTGGTTGTAAAACTAATTTTTGATTGTTGGCAAATTCGTCAGCACCAGCACCTGATAACATCACGTGAGGGGAATTCTTCATTACAGATATTGCAGCTGAAATTGGATTTTTAATACTTGAGGAGCCAGATATTGCTCCTGCATTAAGAGATTTTCCATTCATAAATGAAGCATCTAGTTCCACATTTCCCTCATAATTTAAAACAGCTCCTTTACCTGCATTAAATAGTGGAGAGTCTTCCATAATAATTATTGTTTTTTCAACTGCTTCTTGGCTTGATCCACCATTTTTTAAAATTCTATATCCAGCACTCACAGCCTCGTCCAGTTTATCTATATATTGTTTTTTTATTTCCTCAGTCATTGTATTTCTTGACATTGTACCTGCACCACCGTGAATAACAATTGAAAAAACTTCTTCTACATTTTCTTTTACATTATTTTTGGAAATACAAGAGATCAATAAAAAAAATACTATTGTTATTTTATTTATCATAATTATTTTATTATNCGAACTTCAAACGTAATAAATATTATTTATATAAAAACTTTTTTTAAATAGTACTAACTTTAAATAATATTTNTAAATAAATTATTTGTGAATTTAGNAATTAAAAAAGTTTTATCTTCTTTACAAATTAAAAACGATCAGCTTGGATCTAGTAGCGGTATAAATTGGTATGGAACGGGGAAACAAATAGANACANATTCTCCTGTTGATGGTAAGCATCTATTTAAAGTTAAAAGTACNAGTTTAAAAGATTATGAAATAATAATCAATTGTGCAATTAAGTCCTTTGAAACTTTTAGAAGAATACCTGCGCCTAAAAGAGGAGATGTAGTCAGACAATTTGGTGATGAACTGAGAAACAGGAAAGAAGATTTAGCTAAATTNGTTTCTTACGAAATGGGAAANTCTTATCAAGAAGGATTAGGTGAGGTACAAGAGATGATTGATATTTGTGACTTTGCTGTGGGTTTATCCAGACAATTAAATGGCCTAACTATGCACTCCGAAAGACCCATGCATAGAATGTACGAACAATACCATCCAATCGGTATAGTCGGTATTATNTCTGCTTTTAATTTTCCTGTAGCNGTATGGAGTTGGAATGTGACACTAGCACTGGTTTGTGGTAACGTATGTATTTGGAAACCAAGTGAAAAAACTCCTTTATGCAGTATAGCTTGTCAAAAAATAATTTCTTCTNTTTTAAAAAATAATGGGATGCCCGANGGTATATCATGTTTGATGAANGGAGATTATAAAGTTGGAGAATGGATGTCAAACGATAGAAGAATACCTCTTATTTCTGCTACAGGATCAACAAAAATGGGAAAAAAAGTAGGTGAATTAGTTGCAAGAAGATTAGGGAAAACACTTTTGGAATTGGGTGGAAACAATGCTGTTATAGTAACACCAAGTGCAGATATAGAAATGACATTGATTAGCATTTTATTTGGTGCANTCGGGACCTGTGGTCAAAGATGTACTTCAACTCGTAGACTCATAATTCATAAGGATATATATTTGAAGGTAACGAAAAACCTAAAAAAAGCATATGGGCAATTAAAAATTGGTGATCCTCTTAATACAAAAAATCATATTGGACCTCTGATTGATAAGGANTCCGTAAATGAATATCTCAGGGCTATTGATAAAGCTGATAAAGAAGGTGCAAATTGGATTATTAAGGGAAAGGCTCTGACTGGCAGGGGTTATGAAAGTGGNTGTTATGTCTCCCCTTCTATAGCAGAGGTTGATGAAAATTTTTCAGTTATACAAACCGAAACCTTTTCACCAATCCTCTATCTAATTAAATATTCCGGAAATATCCAAAATGCAATCAAAATACAAAATANCGTNCCTCAAGGTTTGTCATCATCAATAATGACAAAAAATATTGATGAATCTGAAACTTTTTTATCACACTGGGGTAGTGATTGTGGAATNGCAAATGTCAACATAGGAACCTCTGGNGCAGAGATTGGTGGGGCTTTTGGTGGAGAAAAAGATACAGGTGGCGGAAGAGAAAGTGGATCAGATGCTTGGAAAATTTACATGAGAAGACAAACAAATACAATTAATTTTTCTTCAGGTATACCNTTAGCACAGGGNATAAAATTTGATCTTTAAAAAAACTATTAAAAATGTATTCAATCACTGAAACTACATTTTTATTTTGGGATAATTTNGTTAAAACCTTTTTGATATTAATTTTAATTTTTTCAATGTTTAAAATTATCCTTAAAAAAAGTTACAATTCAATAGATTTTAGATTAATTACTTTTGGAATGATAATTTCATCAATACAATTCATTTTTAATATCCTAATTAATTTCATTGAAGATTATCAGAAAATTAATTTCTTCAAAAATATATTTTTTGACGTTCTAACCATTTTTTTTATTNNTTTTGGTTGGTCAATACATAATAATCCATCAAATAGTAAAAAAAAATTTTTTAGAGCTTTTATCTTTTATTTTANTGGTGTTTTGTTAATGTCAATTAAATNAAAGTGATTAAAATGATGATTTAAACTGCTTTAAGAACCTTATATCATTTTCGAAAAAGGTTCTAATATCGCTGATCTGATAAATGAGCATTGCTATTCTTTCAATACCCATTCCAAAAGCATATCCAGAATATTCATTGGAATTTATTCCAGAATTTTCAAGTACATTTGGGTCTANCATTCCACAACCCATAATCTCCAGCCAACCAGTTCCTTTTGTAATTTTATGATCAACTTCAGTTTCTAATCCCCAATAAATNTCAACTTCTGCGCTTGGCTCTGTAAAAGGAAAATATGAGGGTCTCAGTCTAATTTTAGAATTACCAAACAAGGATTTTGTAAAATATTCAAGAACTTGTTTTAAGTCTGCAAATGAAACATTCTTATTTATGTATAATCCTTCAATTTGATGAAAAATACAATGTGATCTTGAAGAAATTGATTCGTTTCTGTANACTCTACCAGGAGAAAGTATTCTTANAGGTGGTTGATTTTTTTCCATATATCTTACCTGAACTGATGAAGTATGTGTTCTTAATAATATGTCAGGTTTNGATTGAATAAAAAAGGTGTCCTGCATATCTCTTGCTGGATGAAATTCGGGTAAATTAAGTGCAGTGAAATTATGCCAATCATCTTCAATTTCAGGCCCATCCGACAACTCAAAACCAATCTTTGAAAAAATAGATATTATCCTATTTTTTANAATAGAAAGAGGATGTCTNGTACCATAATCAAGAATAGGCCCTGGNCGTGTTAAATCATTAATTTNATTTCTTTTTTTTGATNAATNAAGTGAGGANCTTAAGAGAATTATTTTTTTGTTTACTTCTTTTTTTAAAAGATTAATCTCTTTACCAAATTCTTTTTTTTCGTTNTTTGGAATTTTTTTAAATGAATNAAATAAAATGTTTAAAACACCTTTTTTTCCTAAATATTTTAACCTAAAATCATTTAACTCGTCAGGATTGTTTGTTTCAAATTCATTGACATTTTTTAAATGAATTTTTACTTTATCTATCATAGTGTAAAAGTATTAAACTGAATTCAAATTCCATATATTTAATTAATAAATCTAGTTTGTTCTTTTATGAATTCTTAAATTGGTCTAAAGCAATAATATATGGATATCAGTTGGTTCGATTTAATTGTACTATGTTTTTTTGCATATGGCTCAATAATAGGTTTTAAGAGAGGTTTAATTCTAGAATTAGGTAATCTAACAAGTCTTTTTGCCGGATTAATTTGTGTTTTTAGATATTCTTCAAATCTTGCAAATTTGATTAATGGTATTTTCGATTGGCCGTCTTTTATTAACTATTTGATTTCATTTATAATTATTTTTTTTAGTATTACTTATACTATTTCAATGCTTGCTAAACTAATATCAAATNCAATTAAGATAAGTGTTCTAAGTTTATTTAATAGAATTGCAGGTCTTATTTTCGGATTCTTAAAATATATACTGATTTTATCATTTTTGGTATTTTTTATTAATGAATTTTTTTTTATTNATATTTTTAAAAANACCGATAGNGATTCNATTTTTTCATCTTTAACATATGGTCCATTAATGAAGGTNGCAGAATTCTTNATTGAAATAATTCAAACAGATGGTTTTAACAACGAAAATTCCTGGAAAAATCTATAATTTTTTTATTTTACCCTCAACCACCCATCCTTCAGCTCCATTTGATAATCTAATTTTTTGCCATCCAATTAACCCATCAAGAAGTTCTACTTTGGTTCCTTCGTGTANAATAAAAATTTCATTATCAATATTTGGTTCTGAAAAAACAGAAAGCTCTTNTGAAAATATAATTCCATCTGATCTTTTTTCTTTTTTATCGTTATTTGACAATAAAATACCTGAAAAAATAAATGAAAAAAATAAAGAAACTATGGATAATGAAAAGTATAATCTCTTGGCTGAGGGTTTTAAAGAAAATAAGTATGCTATTGACATTATAAAAAATAATAACATCAAACCAATTGAAAGATATGCCCANACCAAATCNGAAAAAATTGAAGTTATAAAATCAATATTATTTTGAATTTGAGTTTGTGGTAAATTCTCTATTGAATCTATGGTCAAATTTCTNGCAAAAGATAAATTATTTAAAATTTGTGAGTCTTTTGGAGATAGNATAAGAGCNTTCTCAAAATAAAAATTTGATTCTGCAACTTTATTTAATTTATAATAACAATTTCCNAGATTATAATACAATTCAGNGCTTTCAAATCCGTCATTTATTATTTTATTGTAAATAGTTATTGCTTCTTGATAACTTCCNTTTACATAAGAATTATTAGCATTTTCAAAAAGTATTGAAGGTGTTTGGGANAAACCCAATTGAATAATTAAAATAAATATTAACTTTTTCATATTATAATTCTTTATCAAGTAATTCAATTAAATCAGNAGCTAAATTATAATCATCGTTCATTTTAACTTCATTTATAGGAGAATATCTTGCCATTTCACAATTTTTCATAACCTTCAAAAATAATTGAGCAGTATTTATTTTTACATGTTTCTCTTTTAATAATTGATGTATTAAATCTTTTTGCATTTCACTTGTTTCAATTTGTAATTTTGACTTTAGGTANTTGTNTAGTGCTTTCTCTAAAGAATCATAAAATGTAATTTTATTTCCAATTTGTTTTTTTGCATTTGATAAATATTTTAATGCTTTTTTATTCCTTTTTCTATAAATAATTGAATTTTTATCAATATGTCTGTTCACCAATTTTTTCCTTGTTAAGGANATAATTGGTAACATAATAATTGGTATGAAGTATAAAACCCAAAAGTACNTTTTTTGCCAAAATTGAATTTTATCAATGGGTTGAAAATCNGTTTTAAACTTTAAAAAATTGAAATTTTGTTTACTATCGAAGTTGAAATTTTGTTTGTTAGGTACATTATTTTTTTTGGTTATTAAACTTGATGTTGATTCATCACCATAAACATCGATTAAATGTTCAGAAGATATTAAAGTTTGGTAAGACTCTTTTTTTGGATCGAAATAAGTAAATTCGATCTTTGGAATCGGATATTTCCCGGGATAATTAGGCACAATAGTATATGTGTTTTTTACATTTCCGCTCATCCCTTGAATCTTAGTAGTAATTTTTTCATTGTATTCAGGTTCAAAAAGTTCAAAACTATTTGGTACTTTTATATCCGGCAAATCAAATAATTTTAAGTTTCCAGTTCCAGATACCTTCACTACTGCCTCCAATGATTCGGAAACCTTTAATGATTTTTTTTCTATTAAGAAATCTAAACTAAATTCACCTACTGCACCCAAGAAACTATCTGGTTTATTTCTTTTTGGTAAATCCTTTACACTTAAGACTTTTTTTCCTGCAGTAACAGACCTAGTAACTTGCTTATAAATTATATTTCCAAAAAAATCTCTTTGTTTTGTTGGGATTTCAACAACAAGATTGAGTGCGAGAGGTTCAATAGTTAGCTTACCATTTTTTTGAGGATATAATACAGTTTTTTTCCACAAAACTTCATTATAGGATTCTCCATTATAATTTCCTGATACAACCTTTAATTGTGGTATATCAATAGAATTTGTCCAAAAGTCCTGAAACTTTGGGCTTTTTATTTCGCGGGCGTCAGAAATTTTAATAGGATCCCTGAAATATAATCTATAGGTAATACTTATAGCTTCATTTAAAAAAGGATTAACATTTGATATATCTGCGACTAAATGAATATTTTCATCTGCAAGATACTCTGTACTGGTAGTTTTTGATGGTTTGTTTACTGCATCAGAAACATTAATGGATATTGGTTTGGTTTTGTATATATTGCCATTAATGGTGATTTCTGCTGATCCAATTTTGTAAATGCCTTTTCCTTTAGGTGATAAAAAATAAGTGTAGGTTTTGGAAAAAGTTCTTTTACCATTGATCCAAGAATTACTTATTGATTGGTTAGGTCCTGCAATTAGATTAAATTTTGAAAAAGATGGGGGTGTGAAATTATCTCCGTTTTCATTCATTACAAAATCAATCCTCAGTCTTTCATTACTTGCCAGTTTTTTTTTACTAACCCTAATCTCAAAATCAACTTGAGCATTAAGACAAATGCTAACAAAAATTAATAGTATTTTTATAAGATAGCGCATACTTTTACCAATCTTTTTTTGATTTTACTGGGGCTCCCTTTACTTTTTTTGCATTTATTTTGTCTTGAACCTTTTTTTCCTGATTATTCATTGCCTCAAGAAGACTCTTAACTTGTTCAGGAGATAATTTTCCTTGAGATGGTTTATTATTTTTTTTATTATCCGATTCGTTTTTATCGCTTTTTGTGTTTTTATTTTTTTTATTATCATCTTTAGCTCTATCATCATTTCTCTGTTCATCATTTTCTGAATCTTTTTTATTATCCCCTTTTTCACTTTTTTTATCATTATTTTCGGGTGATTTATTTTGTTTTTGATCATCATTTTTTTTATCACCCTTATTATCGTTATTTTTTTGTTTATCTAACAATGATTTGGCTAGAGCATAATTATACCTTGTTTCATCATCTGATGGATTATTTCTCAATGCACTTTTATATGATTCAACAGCTTTTTCATATTGTTTTTTTTTCATAAAGGTATTTCCCATATTATGGAATGCAGAATGTTTTTCCAATTTATCTTTGGAGAACTTCTGGGTACGAAAAAATTGCTGAATAGCCTCTTCATATGCTGATGAATTATACTGCGCATTGCCTAGATTGTGGAAGGCTTTTGGAGATTTTGGGTCATTAAAAAGTGCGTTTCGATAATCTATTTCTGCACCATTAAAATCTTCTTTTTTAACTTTTTTATTACCCTCATATATTAGGTTATTATCAGTCGATTCCTGAGAGTAAGTTGTTTGAAAAATAAACAATAAAATATAAAGTAATTTATTCACTCTGATTTTTTTCATTAAAAAGGTTTAGGTTTCTTAACCAAATAGTTTCAGTTTCAAAAATAAATAATTCAATTATAAGTAGTAAAAAAGATATTAATAGAAATATTTGAAATCTATCTTTGTAGCTTACAAATTTTTTTGCTTCAAACTCTTTCTTTTCCATATTTTTCAATTCTTCAGATACAAATTTTAATACATTCTCCGTATTATTTCCATCAATATACTTCCCCCCTGATAAATCAGATATTTGTTTCAAAATATCAGAATTTTTTTTTGTAATCACCACATCTCCCTTTTCATCTTTTTTATAAGTTTCAAGAATACCATTATTTTTAATAGGTATGGGTGCTCCGGAATCTGTTCCTATACCAAATGTGAAAATTTTAATTCCATTAGATGAGGCTCTCCTGGCGGCAGTTTGAGCTTCATCAGAGTGGTCCTCACCATCTGAAATCAAAAAAACAACACGATTTGTTTGATCATCTTCACTAAAGAAGGTTCCTGATAAGTCTAAAGCTGAATTAAGAGCTGTTCCTTGAGAGGACATCATGTCGGTATTTATACTTTGCAAGAACATTTTTCCCGAGTTGTAATCAGTTGTTATCGGTAATTGAGGGATTGCTCTACTTGCATAAACAATTATACCTATTCGATCACCCACTAAATTATTAATTATTGCTGATACCAATCTTTTCGCTTTTTCAATTCGATTTGGGGCTATATCCTCTGCAAGCATACTTTTTGAAACATCAAGAGCAAAAACTATATCAACACCCTCTCTTTTAACGGTTTCGAGTTCAGTTCCAATTTTAGGATTTATTAATCCAATGACAAGAAGGATAATTGACAAAAAAAGAATTGAAAATTTTAGAATTATCTTGAAATTTGATCTGTGTGGTATTAATGCATTTATCATTTTTTTACTAATAATTCTATTTTGCATTCTATATTTCCACCTTATAGATAGAATAAATATAAAGATTAAAATAGGGAGTAAAATAAATAAATATGAGTATGATATGTCGTCTAAAATATACATGGCTTATATAAAACTTCTAAATATTGTATGTCTCAAAATAAACTCAAAAACAATTAAAATTAAGACCATCAGAGCAAGTGGTCTATATTTTTCTTCAAAATTTGTGTATTTTATTTCCTCTATCTCGGTCTTTTCTAATTTGTTTATAGATGAATATATTTGAGCAAGTTTTTCATTATCAGTTGCCCTAAAATATTGCCCACCAGTGACACTGGATATTGATTTAAGTAGCTTCTCATCAATCTCTACCTTGGTCATTCCATATTGAAAGCTTCCATTTGGTAATATTCCAATTGGGGCTCTTGCCATTCCATTACTACCAAGGCCAATGGAATATGTTTTAATGTTATATTCCAAAGCTAATTCGGATGCTATTCGCGGATCAATAAATCCAGAATTATTTACTCCATCTGTTAATAAAATTATGACCTTACTCTTTGCTTTACTATCTTTCAACCTATTTACTGCAGTTGCTAATCCCATTCCAATTGCAGTTCCATCTTCAATTAATCCCTTAAAACTTATTTCAGATAAACTGTTTTTGATGATATTTTTATCACTTGTGACAGGTGTCATTGTATAACTCTCACCAGCATAAACTACAAGACCAATTCTATCAGAAATTCTGTCATCTATAAACTCAGCTGCAACCCTTTTTAAAGCTGACAATCGATTAGGTTTCAAATCTTGCGCCAACATGCTTGATGAAACATCAATTGCCATTACAATATCAATTCCTTTATTTGTTTTGGTCCTTGTTGAAACCTCAGATATTTGAGGTCGTGCTAATGCAAGTATTAAAAATGATAGAGCAGCGAATCGTAAAATAAATAATATAGGTCGAAAATATACTCTGAGAGTTTTTTGGTTTATTTTTTTTAAACTGGGTAATTTTAATTTTGCCTGCTTTTTATTATGGAAATATATTTCCCAAAATATAGTAAGTGGCAATAATGTAAACAACCAAAAATAATGAGGATCCAAAAATGAAATTTGCTCTATCATGATATATTACAGTTCTCTTATTAATTCGATACTTTGAATCATTTTATTTAAAATTTTTTCTCCATATCGATCATTTTTCTCATAAAAAAAAGTCATAGTCACACTTCCTTCATCGTAATTAATAACCAATGATGTAAAATTAGATCTTACCCTTTCTTTATTAGCTTCCTTGAAATAGTCTAAAGTACCAGAGAGCCTTAGCGTGGGCAGCCCATTTGGAGTTTTAAAATTTTCTGTATCAAAAAGGATATTAACTCCTCCGATTTTTTGAAGTCTATTTAAAGTTTTGTCAATAATTTTTTGTGTGTCCTCAGCATTACTGATGGCTATATTATCTGAGGGCTTTTTATTTGAAGGAGAGTCAAGTTTTATTTCAAACAAAATCTCAGCATAAAAATCTGATTCAATACTATCTATTTGAAAAAAGATTGAATTTTTTTGATCTATAGATCCTCTTCTAAATACCTTTGGGCTTGAAATTTTAATTGGTGGAACTCCATACTCGGAAGTAACCCAATCGCAATCAATTAACCTTTTAGTTGGATATCTTAATATTGTATCCCTAACTGGATAATAACCATATATTAGAAATAAAATTGATAAAGTAAATAAAGTTGAAATACCTACAAAGTAGAACGATAACCTGACTATTTTATTTAATTTTTGTTTTCGTAATAATTCCTCATATTTTTCTTTAGCTCTTATTTCCTCCTGTGTTGGTTCAGGGAGAAGTTCTTTAGTTTTAACAACTACCTCTTCGACCAATTTTATGTCTGTATTTTTTTTATTTATATCAGGAATAGCTCTGGCAAATTTAACAAGGTCAGCAGTGCTTAAAACTGTTTTTAAATTTTTTATAGTTTTATCTTCTAGATCTAACTTTCCATCCCTTTTTAACTCCTCTAATTTGAGTATTAATTGATTTGATGTACTTTCAAGTGCATCAATATCAGTTTCTTCATCAAAATATAATCTCAAAACATCTATTAGATCAGAATAATAAGATTTATATTCAATTTGGTCTTCTGGTTTTCTTTTTTCTAATTCCTTTAGAGCATTAATGGCTTTTTCGAACGGAGGGATAATTTTTTTTCTATTCAACAGTTTTTTTTGATATTGTTTTATCACATATAATATTAAAATGGCTACTAATAATATTAAAAGAAAAACAGCTGTTTTTAAATACAGATATCGATAACTTTTGTTTACAACCTGCAAGGGTTTTATATTAAACATTTTTTGTTTTAATGTATCAACTAAAATTCCATTTACTTTTATTTTAACTGGATTTGTTAGCTTAGAAAATCCATTAACTAATATTCTTTGTGAAGGGATTGAATAATATCCTGAATCAAATTGAATCAAATTATATCTTTTTACTAACAAATAGTTTTTGCCAACCTTCTGGGTGTCAATTGGCAAAGATCCAAGGATTTCTAATGGATTGATTGATAGCTTATCAGGAAATTCAACTTCTTGGATTGAATCTAACTCAACATTCAAAATATAATCAATTTGTTCACCTATGTTAAAAGTCGAAGATGTCACATCTGCACTTACTTCAGGAGGTAACTGCCCATTTAGATACGAGACAAATATTAATATGAAAAAATTGAGATATTTTTTCATTTAGATCTATTTTTAAAAAATCCTAGTAGTTTCTTGACATAGCTTTCTCTCAATTCACAACTAATTGATCCTGCACCATTTTTTTTGAAAAGAGTATGAAAAGTTTCACTACTTCTAGTGTGTTCTAGGGAGTAGGATTCACGAATAAATTTTGAGTCTGTATCAATCCAAGAAATACCTGTTTTTTCAGAATCAATCATTGGAATAAGACCCATTTTTGGTAGATAAGTTTCAAGTCTATCATAGATTTTAATTCCGGTTAAATCGTGCTTTTTTGAAACTATTTTGAGTGTTTTCTCGTAATCTTGATCAATGAAATCGGATAGTACAAATACAATTGCACTTTTCTTCAATACTCCTGATAAAAATGCAAAAGCTTCACTTGTGTTAGTCTTTAAGTTTATTGGCTTGAATTCAAGCAATTCCCTAATTATCCTTAATACATGTGAACGTCCCTTTTTTGGAGGTATATATAATTCAACTATTCCTGAGTATAATACCATTCCAACCTTATCATTATTTTGTAGTGCCGAAAAAGCCAATGTTGCAGCTATTTCAGTAATCATCTCTCTTTTGGTAATTGTGCCTGTTCCAAAGAATTCTGAACCGCTAATATCTACCATTAGCATTAGTGTCAACTCTCTTTCTTCTTCAAAAACTTTGACATAAGGACTATTATATCTTGCCGTTACATTCCAGTCAATAGCTCGAATATCATCACCAAATTGGTATTGTCTAACTTCACTGAACGTCATACCTCTACCTTTGAAAGTACTATGATACTCACCTCCAAAAACATGATTACTTAATCTACGTGTTTTGATTTCTATTTTACGAACTTTTTTTAGTAGCTCTTTTGTATCCATCTAACTTTAGATTTTTTATGGCACCTCAACCTCATTAACAATTTGACTAATTATTTCTTCTGAGGAAATACTTTCAGCCTCTGCCTCATATGTTAAACCTATTCTGTGTCTCAAAACATCATAGATCACAGATCTTATATCTTCTGGTATTACATAGCCTCTGTGCTTAAGAAAAGCATGACATTTAGCAGCCTTTGCCAAGTTTATACTTCCCCTTGGTGATGAACCAAAGCTAATTAATGGTTTTAATTTATTAAGATTATATCTCTCAGGATAGCGAGTACAGAATATCAAGTCAAGAATATATTTTTCAATTTTTTCATCCATGTAGACTAAACGAACAGATTCCTGCGCGGTTAATATTTGTTTAGTAGTTACGACCGGATTTATTTTTTCGTGGGCACCTTTTAGATTTTTGGTAACTATTATATTTTCTTCCTCAATTTTAGGGTAATCTATTATGGTTTTTAACATAAACCTATCAACCTGAGCTTCTGGTAAAGGATATGTTCCCTCCTGTTCAACAGGATTCTGTGTCGCCATTACCAGAAAAGGTTCTTGTAATTTAAAACTTGTATCTCCTATTGTAACTTGTTTTTCTTGCATCGCTTCAAGTAAAGCCGATTGAACTTTAGCAGGAGCTCTGTTGATTTCGTCAGCTAAAACAAAGTTTGCGAAAATTGGGCCCTTTTTGATTGAAAAGTCGTTTTCTTTCATATTGAAAATCATAGTCCCAACAACATCAGCAGGAAGTAAATCTGGTGTAAATTGTATCCTACTAAAGCTGGCTTTGACTGCTTGACTCAATGTATTTATAGCAAGGGTTTTAGCGAGTCCAGGAACACCCTCTAACAAAATATGACCCTGACCTAGGAGTCCAATTAGGAGTCTTTCAACCATAGTTTTTTGGCCAATAATAACTTTATTTATTTCACGATTTAAAATATCTAAAAAAGCACTTTCTTTTTCAATTATTTCGTTAATTGAGTTAATGTCTATGTTTGAATTTTCCATTATCCGTAATTTTTGAAATTTTGTGGAACAAAAATGAAAATTAATTTTACCAATCGTTGTTAATAATTGGTTAAAAAATAGAATAGTTAGAGTTTTAATGCATGTAAAGTATTTATATTTTTGGTAAAGAACTGTTGAGTCAAATGAATCAAAGTAAATTATCAAGGATCATTTCAGGTGTAATGAGCTGGGGTAAGTGGGGTAAAAATTTATCTAATACTGAAATGGCAAAATTAATAGAATTAAACCTTGAGATTGGGATAAACTCATTTGATCATGCTGACATTTACGGGGGATACACAACTGAAAATGAATTTGGAAAAGCACTCAAATTGTCAGGTGTTGAGAGAGATGAGATTAAATTAATAAGTAAATGTGGAATTCAGTATCCCTGTGAATTGAAAAGTTTTGAAGTTAAACATTATGATTATTCTGCAAAACATATCAGGTTCTCAGTTGAAAATTCGCTAAGAAACCTTCAGACTGATTATCTAGATATTTTTTTACTTCATAGACCAAGTCCGCTTATGAATACAAATGAAATTGGTGATGTAATCTTAAATCTAAAAAATGAAGGTAAGATAAAAAAGTTTGGCGTGTCAAATTTTAATAATTCACAAATCAAACTCTTAAAAAAAAATATTGATATTGAATTTAATCAAATACAATATTCTTTATCAAACAATCAATGTTTTACTGATGGAATAATTGATTTTTGTCAAACGAAAAACATCAGTGTAATGGCTTGGTCACCTCTTGGACATTATTTTAAAGAAAATAATGAAGCTACGATCAGGATTAAGCCAGTTATAGAAAGATTATCTGATAAATATTCATGTTCAGTCGATCAAATTCTATTATCATGGGTAATTAAACACCCAGCAAAAATCAACCCAGTAATTGGTACAACCAAAAAAGAGAGAATTTTGAATTCAGTAAAAGCTATTAATATTGATCTTGATATTGAAGACTGGTTTTTATTATTGGAAGCTAGTTTAGGTAAAAGAGTTGCATAAAATGGAAAACAAAAAAATTTTGATAACCGGAGCAAGCAGTGGTATTGGTTGGTCTACCTCAAAATTATTATCTAAAAAAGGCTATGTTTTGATAATATGTGGCAGAAATAAAAAAAAACTTGATCAACTTTCGAAAGAATTAGATTGTAAACATCATATTTTAATTTTTGATGTAAAAAATAATGATGATGTCTCGAAAGCGATTTCTTCCTTACCAAAAGAGTACAAAAAAATTGATGTCCTAATTAACAATGCCGGAAATGCTCACGGCCTGGATTATGCTCATGAATCAAATATTTTAGATTGGGAAGAAATGATTGATAGTAATGTTAAAGGAGTTTTGTATGTGACAAAACAGATAATAGGTGATATGGTTAAAAGAAAGTCAGGACACATAATTAATGTTGGCTCAATCGCCGGAATAGAATCATACCCCAAAGGAAATGTTTATTGCGCTAGTAAAGCAGCTGTAATAAAGTTTACCGAGGGCCTTCGTTTGGATTTAAATCCTTTCGGAATAAAAGTTAGTTCGATTCATCCCGGTTTGGTTAAAACAAACTTTTCTAAAGTAAGATTTAAGGGAAATGAAGAAATAGCTGATAGAGTATACGAGGGCTATAAACCATTATCTCCTGAAGATGTGGCTGATTGTATATACTACATGATTAATACCCCTAAGCATGTTAATATAGCAGACTGTACAATTTTACCAACTGACCAGGCAGGAGCTTATATATTAAATAAATCAAACTAATCATTCATTAAATTCCTCTGGATAGAGGAAATTGTTGTGCGGAAATCTGGAGACATGTATTTCTCTAACAGATTTATAAAGTTGATTTTTAAACCTCTCTATGTTATGTTTTTTTGCGGCAGAAATAAATATACTTGTTTTATTATTTTTTTTAATCCATGAAGACTCCAGCTCTTTTATAGAATAATTACTTTTATCTCTTTTTAATGTTAAATCAGTTGGATCCCAGGGTTTAGCTGAATATAAATCAATCTTATTAAAAACAAGTAATGTAGGTTTATCCAAACTATTAATTTCCGATAAAGTTTTGTTAACAGATTCGATGTGATACTCAAAGTTTGAGTGAGAAATATCAATCACGTGCAGCAGTAAGTCAGATTCTTTAACTTCATCCAGAGTACTTTTAAAAGATTCTATTAATTGAGTCGGAAGTTTTCTAATAAATCCAACCGTGTCACTCATCAAAAAAGGAAGATTTCCAATAACTACTTTCCTGACTGTGGTATCTAAAGTTGCAAAAAGCTTATTTTCTGCAAAAACATTACTTTTTGAAATTAAATTCATCAATGTAGATTTACCAACATTTGTATATCCAACAACTGCTACCCTTACTAATTGTCCTCTATTTCCCCTTTGAGTTGACATCTGTTTATCAATATTTACAAGCTTTTTCTTCAGTAGAGATATTTTATTTCTCACTATTCTTCTATCTGTCTCAATTTCTGTTTCTCCTGGCCCTCTCATTCCTATACCCCCCTTTTGTCTCTCCAAATGTGTCCATAACCCCTTGAGCCTGGGTAATAAGTATTGATATTGAGCGAGTTCAACCTGTGTTCTAGCATAACTAGTTTTGGCTCTTCGAGCAAAAATATCTAGTATTAGTCCTGTTCTATCAAGAATTTTACATTTTAAAATTTTTTCTAAATTATTTTGTTGAGTGGGGGATAACTCATCATCAAATATAACTGAGCTTATGTTTGCATTATCCACAAATAAATGCAATTCTTTTAATTTTCCTGTTCCAATTAAAGTTTTAGGATTTGGTAAATTTATTCTTTGAGTGAACCTTTTAATTACATTACCTCCAGCAGTGTAACATAAAAACTCTAATTCATTTAAATAATCATTGGAAATAATTTCGTTTTGCTTAGTATTTATCAAACCGACTAATACAGTTTTTTCAATTTCTAACGATTTTTTTTCAATCATCGGCTGTTCTCCATCTTTTTATTGAAAATTGATTTTCAAAAAATTCACCGTAAGTAAAATGTGTAATCCAATCACCTAAATTTATATATAGAGATTTATTTAGAGGGATTTCTAGTGCCAAGTGACGGTGTCCAAAAATATAAAAATCTCTTACTTTTTCCTTATTTTTTTTAATGACGTATTGAAAAATAATTTCCTTCTCAGGGCCGTAAAATTTTCTATCATCATTTCCAGAAATTAATTTATTATTTATTGACAAATATTGTGCTAATTTGACTCCTAAATCTGGGTGAATCCATCTAAAAATAGTCTTCATAATTGGGTTTGTAAAAACTTTTTTCATTCTCTTGTAACCAAAATCTCCGGGACCTAACCCGTCTCCATGTCCAATTAAAAAAGATTTATTATTTATTGTGAATTCCTGTGGTTTGTAAAAAACTTTGATATTAAGTTCATTACTAAAGTAGTTGTCCATCCATAAATCATGGTTGCCTACAAAAAAATAAATAGGTATGCCGCTATCTGAAATATTTGCGAGTTTTCCCAAAATTCTAACAAATCCTTTAGGAACAACTTTTTTATATTCAAACCAAAAATCAAATAAGTCGCCCAAAAGAAATAATGCACCAGCATCTTTTTCAACACGATTAAGCCATTTTAAAAAAAGTTTTTCTCTTTTTTTACTTGATTCTTCGTTTGGGGCACCAAAATGTTGATCTGAAGAAAAATAGACTTTTTTATTTTTTTTAATTACAAGTGTATGCATTAATTATAAAGATAGAAAAGGTTAACTATTAATTGCTTGAATAATATCATCAATCAGATCTTGATAGTCTTCAATTCCCACGCTTAATCTAATTAATGAATCTGAAACACCACTTTTTTCTCTAATTTTTTTTGGAATCGAAGCGTGAGTCATACTAGCAGGGTGACCAGCTAAACTTTCGACACCACCTAAGGACTCCGCTAAAGTGAAGATTTTTAAGTTTTCAATAATTTTTATTGCATTCTTGAAGTTCGATCCTTTTGGTGTAAAAGAAATCATACCGCCATAATCATTCATCTGTTTTTTTGCTATTTTATGATTTGGATGATTTTTTAATCCAGGCCAATAAACCTTCTCAATAGAATCGCTATTTGATAAAAACTCAGCTATTTTTTTTCCATTAAAACAATGTCTCTCCATTCTCACTGCCAAAGTTTTAATACCTCTAAGAGTTAAAAAACAATCCATCGGACCAGGAACAGCTCCACTTGCATTTTGAATAAAACTCAATCTGTCATGTAAATCGTCGGAATTTACAATTAAAGCTCCTAAAATAACATCACTGTGACCAGCAATGTATTTAGTTGCTGAATGCATAACAATGTCTGCTCCAAAAATAAGTGGGTTTTGCAAGTAAGGTGATGCAAAAGTGTTATCTACAGCTAATAGAAGTTTATTTGATTTAGCAATATGACTTATTGAATCAATATCTACGACATTCATCATGGGATTGGTTGGCGTTTCAACCCAAATTAATTTCGTTTTGTTATTAATTTTTGACTTTACCTCTTTAATATCTTGAAGGTCAATGAAATGAAATTTTAATTTGAAAACTTGAAATATTTTTGTGAATAACCGATATGAACCGCCATATAAATCATGAGTAACTATTACTTCATCGCCTGGTTTAAGTAATTTAAAGACAGTATCCATTGCTGCTAATCCTGATGCAAAAGCCAATCCATATTTTCCTCCTTCAATACTCGCTAATGAGTTCTCAAGTGCTGTTCTTGTTGGATTATGAGTTCTGCTATATTCATATCCTTTATGACCACCAGGAGTGGATTGTGCATATGTTGAAGTTTGATATATTGGGGGCATTACAGCACCAAATGATTTATCAATTTTTTGACCTCCATGAATGACCCTAGAATTAAAATGTAATTTTTTTTTTGTCATATTCCCTAAAAATAATAACAAATGTATTTGATTTTAAATTAATTGTAGATTGATATTTCAAAATACATTTTCTTTGTATTGAAATATTAAATTAATGAAAGCTTTTTATTATTTAAAATCATGCTCTACTTGCATAAAAATTATGTCCACTATAGACTTGAAATCCATACATCAAATCGATATTAAATCAACAAAAATATCCGAAAATGAAGTAGATAAACTTAAAAATATTTCTGGAAGCTATGAATCTTTATTCAACAAAAGATCCCAACTTTACAAAAAAAGAAATTTAAAAAGTAAAAATCTTAATGAATTAGACTTTAAAAATCTAATTATTGAACATTATACTTTTTTAAAGAGACCAATTCTTGTTTATGAAAAAAAAATTTTCATTGGTAGTGAAAAAAAAAATATTCTTGATTTACAAAATTTTTTAAATGAACAAATATAAAGTTCTAGGGATCTTAGCAACATTATCAGCAACAACTATCTATGGTCTAAACCACACTATTGCAAAGGTTGTTATGCCCGACCATATTGGTGCTTTTGGATTTGTACAATTAAGATTGGTTGGCGCAGGTTTGATTTTTTTTGTTTTGAGTCTATTTGTGAAAAAACAGAAAATTGATACTGCAGATTATATAAGACTGTTTTTCGCAGCTCTTTTAGGAATGTGTATAAATATGTTAATGTTTTTTAAAGGTTTAGAACTTTCAACTCCAATCAATAGCAGTGTTATGATAACGCTCACGCCAATAATGATTTTGATTTTGTCATATATTTTTCTTAATGAGAAAATTAATTCTTTAAAGATAATAGGTATTATTCTTGGATTTTCTGGTGCAATTACATTAATTATTTATGGAAAAAAAATAGGGTTAAATGCTCCAAATACTTTTTTAGGAAATATTATGTTTTTTATAAATGCAACTGCATTTGCTGCATATTTAGTTCTTTCAAAACCCTTGTCAGAGAAATATAATACAATTATATTGATGAAATGGATGTTTTTAATTGGTTTTATTTTGTCATTACCAGTTACGCTAGCAGAATTTAAGAATGTTCAGTGGCATATACTTCCATATGATGTTATTTGGAGAATGTCTTATGTTGTGATATGCACTACTTTCTTAACCTATTTATTAAATATGTTTGCTCTTAAGCACATACCACCTTCAACTGTAGGGGCTTTTATTTATTTACAGCCAATAATAGCTATTGTTTATGCAGTTTTAACTGGAAATGATTCCCTTGATATTGTAAAAATAATTGCAATACTTTTAGTGTTTTCAGGAGTGTATTTTGCAAGTTCAAAAATTAAAAAAACTTAGTTCAAATTTAATTTTGCAGAGCCCAAACTAAACCTCCTGTTGCATCTTTAAGATTAACGCATCCCTTTTGTTGTCCAGGTATTGGCCTATAATCAAGAATATTTTTAGCTATATACTCATTTCCCCATCTATATCCCATAACGGCCCAATCCCTGATGGTGATTAAAGAATAATATGCCATTGCCTCTTCGGGCATTGATAATTCTGAGCTTGTTGAGTAATTCTTCCAAAATTTATTAACCAATTCCTCCCATTTACTTATTTTACTTTCACTTGCTAACAAAAACTTCTTTAGTTGTTTATCGTAATCATCATTTATTAATTCATCAATACTACTTTTTACAGAATTATCTAAAGTATTTAACATGAGTGAGTTTAAATGAATTAGATATTGATTTGATTTAAACTCGTCAAGTGTCTCATAGGCATAAGCATCCATCCATTTGTGCAAACCTAGTCCAGTTGCACTTGGAATATCATCTGTTTTTGGTATAATTAGATCAAGATATTTTGAAACAAACTCAATGTGTTTAATTGATAAAAGTTTAGGTTTCCAATCTAATTCAGTTTGACATCTTTGCAACAGACTAATTAAAGCCGGAGTCGCAGTTATTGTACCAAATGATAGTCCAATATTTTTTATGGCTTTTCTTCTATTCATAAAGTTAAATATTCATTTTTTTGAGTTCTTCAACTGCGTGATTTGCTGCTCTTGCAGTCAGTGCCATATATGTTATGGATGGGTTTGTGCACCCGGAGGATGTCATCGCAGCCCCATCAGTAACGTACACATTTGGAACCTCATGGAGTTGGTTGTTTTTATTTAGTACTGAGGTTTTAGGGTCATGTCCCATTCTCGCGGTACCCATCTCATGAATCCCATGGCCCATAATATAATCTATATTATAGCTGTTAATATTTTTAAAACCTGCTTTATCCAACATTTCGATTGCTTGTTGACGCATATCTTTTCTCATATTTATCTCATTTTCTCTTATTGTTGCATCAAAAGTTAAGGTAGGTAATCCCCACTTATCGGTTTTTTTGTAATCAAGTGTCATTTTATTGTCATGATAGGGCAAAATTTCACCAAAACCTCCTAAAGAAATTCCCCACTTTCCGGGCTCAAGGATTGAGTTTTTGAAATTTACACCATATGCAGACTCTTTGGAGTAATTTTTCCATGCTCCTCTGCTTCCACCCCCCTGATATCCATATCCTCTGAGGAAA